>JACRFY010000306.1 GCA_016212565.1 Magnetospirillum sp.
ACCGCCTCGATGCGCGGGCCGGCGGCGCCGCTGGTCCAGAAGGCGGCGGAATCGCAGCGCAGCACGCTGCGGCTGCGGTTGACGATCACGAAGGCCAGGGCCGCCGGGGTGGTGGCCTCGCGGGCCTCGCGTTCGAGATCCAGCAGGGCGGCGAGGCCGGCCACCTGACGCTGGAGAGTTTCGCTCATGGCTTGGCGAACCGCGCTTCGCCGCTCATGCCCGGCAGCAGGTCGGCGGCGGCGTTGCCGAGTTCCCCGGTCACCTTCAGCGACTGGCTGGCGGCGTCGATGCGCACCCCCAGGCGGCTGACCCGGCCGGGATAGGAGCGGGCGGTCTCGTCGACGGTCAGGGTGAAGGCGCTGCCCGGCTTCAGCCAAGCCACCCAGCCCGAGGGGACGATCATGTCGACCTCCAACTGACCATCGTCCTGGACTTCGACCACCGCCTGACCGGCGGCGACGTTCTGGAACGGCTCGGCGCGGCGGTCGACCACCCGTCCGTCGAAGGGGGCGCGGATGTCGCACATCGCCGCCGTCGCCTCGGCCATCTCGACGCGGGCGCGGGCCTTGGCCAGGTTGGCCTCGGCGGACGCGGCATCGAGGGCGCTGCCGGACTTGAGCCCGGCGAGCTGGCGGTTGACGCTGTGCACTTTCTCGGCCGCCGCCAGCTCGGCCTTGTGCTCGGCCAGTTGCCCGCGTTGCAGGGCGCAGTCGAGGGCGGCCAGGGTCTGCCCCTTGCGGATGCGGTCGCCGGCCTTGACGTCGAGGCGGGCCAGACGCCCGGCCAATTGGCTCGACAGCACCGCGTGCTGCTTGGCGGCGACCAGGGCGCGGACCGATTCGGCGGGGTAGGCCGGGGAGACGATGCCCGCCAGAACCGTCATCCCCGCGAAGGCGGGAATCCATGCCAACCGCAAAGCAAGCGCCCGCGGGGCCTGTCGGTGGGGGTGGACGCATGGATCCCCGCCATCGCGGGGATGTCGGAATGGCGCCAGCAGTCCCATCGCCGTCATTCCCGCGAAAGCGGGAATCCATGCGTCAACGAAAAGACCTATTGTTTCAAGGCACGGCCGCGTCGCCATGGATCCCCGCTTTCGCGGGGATGACGATTGGGGAAGCGTCCGGACGATTCCTTCACAGGCTCTTTCGCGGGGATGACGGAAACCGGGACTCCTCACGACACCACCTCCCAGTCGACCCGCGCCGGCGGGGCGGCGGGGAGATCCCAGGGCTGGTAGTGGCGTCGCAGCGCCCGGGTCAGCACGCCGAGATCGTCGGTGGCCGGCAGATCGGGGTCGTCGCCGGCCGAGACGCGCAGCGCGGCGGCGGCGGCCTGGACCTCGGAATAGGCGAGATCGTTCCGTAGCCGCGACACCGCCCGGCTGGCCTCGTTGCGGATCAGCTCCAGTTCGCTTTGCGCCGAGCTTTGCTGTGCCGCCTGCGAATGGCGGAAGATGCGGTCGTCGACCTCGGCCAGCGACTGGGCGAGGACGAATTCCTCGCGCGCCATGCCGAAGCGGTTCCACGCCACGTTGACCTGGGTCAGCACGGCGACGTGCAGGGCCAGCCGCCGGGTCTCGGCCAGCGTCTCCTGGTCGCGGGCCAGGCCGATGGCGGCAGGCGCGGACAGCATGTTGACCATGTTCCAGGTCAGCTTGAGGCCGGCATCGGCCCAACTGTGATGGGTGAGGTAGGAGTTGCTGTCGTAGTTGTTGCTGCGGCTGAACTCGAATCCCGGCAGCAGGCGCAGCAGCGCCTTGCGGGTCTCGTCGGCGCCGATCCGGGCCTGATAGTCCTGCTCGCGCAGCTCCGGCCGGTCGAGCAGGGCGTGGGCCTCCAGGGTATCGAGGTCGAGGGGCACCGCCGGCAGCGGCTGGATCTCGCCGAAGGGCGCCAGTTGGAACGGGGTCTGCGGCGGCACGCCCATCAGGTTGGCGAGATCGATGCGGGCGCTGCCCAGTTCGCGGCGCAAGGCCAGCAATTGGCGCAGGATCTCCAGCAACTGTTTTTGGTAGTCGAGGGCCTGGATCGGCGATTGCAGGCGTTGGGTCTCGATGCTGCGGGCGCTGTCCAGTGCGGTGCGCACCCGGGCGATCAGCGGATCGATCTCGGCGGTCAGGCGTTCGGCGGCCACCGCCTTGCCCCAGGCCAGGCGGGTGTCCTGGAGCAGGGTCTGCACCGCCTTGCGCCGCTGTTCCTCGGCGATCAGGGTGCGGTTGGCGTTCTGCCGCGCCTTCAGCCACGAAATGCCGAAGTCGAGGACGTTCCACGACACCGCCAATTGCGAGGTGATGCGGTTGCGGTCTTCGGAGGTCGAGGCCTCGGACAGGGCGCCGGTGCTCAACGTCTTGCTGGTCGAGGCGTTGTCGTTGCTGCGCCTGGTCCAGCCGCGCGAGGCCACCGCCTGGGGCAACAGCTCGAAGGTGGCGGCGTCGGCCAGGCCATCGGCCACCGCCACTTCCATCAGCCGGGTCCGCTGGTCGAGATTGCCCATCACCGCCCGGGCCATCGCCTGATACAGCCCGACCGGGCCGGTGAACGGCGCCTGCGCGGCGGCAAGGCGCGCGGCATCGGCGTCCGCCCGCTCGCGGCGCTCCTCCGGCGACAAGGACGCCACGCTGCACCCGGCCACCCCCAGGCACAGGGCGCACACCAACAAAGCCCCCCGCATCGCCCCCTATCTCCCCCCGATGACGAAATCGGTTCCACCGGCATGGCCGGCCGCCGTCAGACCGCCATAGGTGGGCTCCTGCGGCACCGCCTGGACCACGTCGTTGCGGACCTGCGCGAAGACCTGGAAGCCCATGGCGTCGGCGCCGGTGCCGTTCAATACCCCCAAGAGCTTGCCGGCGAAGACAGAATGCCCGTTTCCGCCGCCGTCCGCCACCGGCTCGTCGCCGCCCGAGGACAGGGCGGTCACCGAGCGGCGGGTGAGGATCTGCTCGCGCGGCTCGCCGATCGCGTCCGAGGTCAGGCGCATTTCCTTGGTCAGGGCGCCGGAATAGCAGCTGTCCGAGACCACCATGATCTGCCCGGCCTTGACCTGGCCGAGATAGCCCGACAGGTCGCGGGTCGAGATCCAGCCGGCGGCGCTGTCGGTGCGCGCCCCCGCCGGCAGCCAATAGCCTTCGCCCGAGGATTCGACCGCGTAGCCGTGGCCGGCGTAATAGACGATCAGGCTGCCGGAGCCGTCGAGGCGTTCGCCCACCGAGCGGATCAGGTCGACGATCTCGGCCTTGCCGGCGTCCTTGGCGACGATGGTCTGGTAGCCGAAGCGTTCGGCCAGCACTGCGGACATCGCGGTGACGTCGGCGTCGGGAGTCTTCAGCGCCGGCAGGCCGCCGCCGTATGTCTGCACCCCGATCAGCAGCGCCACCTTGTTGCCGGTGATGGCGATGTCCTGGCGCGGTGTCCCGGTGGCGGTCTTGAAGGCGTCGGCGGCGGTGCCGTCGACCGCCAATTCGCTCAACGCCCCCGACAGGCGCTCGGTGCGCGTCGCCTTGTCGACGTGGGCGAGGGCCTGGATGTAGCCTCGCGCCACCTCGTCGGAAACGCCCTCGGCGGCCAGCGCCTCCTTGACGGTGGCAAGGTCGACGGTCTCGCCGTTCTGCACCGCCTCCATCAGCGTCGCCACCACCCGCGCCGCCGGCTCGCCGCTGGCGCGCAGGTGCTCGATGATGGTGCCCGGCCCCATGCCGTGGAGCAGCATGCGGCGGTCGGCCATCGACAGCCCCTCGCGGCCCAGCATCGCCAGGCGCTCGCCCGGGGGCAGGCGCGGCGAGAGGTCGTCGGCTCCGGCCACGCGGCCGGCATCGGCGGTGCCCGATGTGGGTTGGAAGGCGTGGGCGGTCTCTCCGATCGTCATCGCCGTTGCTGTCGCCATCACCATGCCGGGCGGCGGCGGCGGCGGAGGCGATCCGTCGGGACTGCCGACTGGTGACGGGGCCGTCCCAACGAAGGCACCGGGTGTTCCCGGGTGCTGGCTGACGTTGAGGCCCCCGAGGCCGAGGTCGGCGGGGGTGACGGTGAAGCCGCTGGCCAAGAAAACGTCGGAGAGGGCGTTGCCGTCGCTGCCGGCCAGATTGGTGGCCAGGCTGCGGAAGGCGACCTGGCCGCCGTCGGAGGACAGGGCCGGGTTGTCGGAGGCGGCGTTGCCCTCGGCGGCCGACGAATCTGCGGAGGTAAGATAGGTTTCGCCGGCGGTGAGGTTGCGGACGAAGACGTCGCCGACGCCGTTGCCGTCGCTGTTGACCAGATCCGAGGCGGTGCTGGTGAAGGCGACATAGTCGCCGCCGCCGCTGATCGAGGCCTGGGTGCTGGCGCCGTTGCCGGCCGCTCCGCCGGTGGTGCGGCTGACCAGGATGGTGGTGCCGCTGTCGACATTGCGCGCATAGATGTCCGACCCACCGTTGGTGTCCTCGGACACCAGGGGCGAGGTGGTGGCGAAGGCGACCATGCGGCCATTGTCGGACAGGCTCGGCCCGTCGCTGGCGCCGCTGCCCTGGGTGCCGCCGGTGGCGACGCTGATGCGGGTGGCGGCGCCGCCGCCGGAATTGGCGGTGAAGACGTCGGCGACGCCGTTGGTATCGCCGGCCACCAGGTCGGTCGAGGTGCTGACGAAGGCGACGGTGGAGCCGTCGTTGGAAATCACCGCCGCACTGGAGGCGCCGTCGCCGCTGCCGATCAGCGTCGTCGACGGCGGCCCGCCGGAGAGCTTGCGCACGAACACGTCGGCGCGGTTGTTGGCGTCGGCGCCGGCAATGCCGTTGACGGCGGAAACAAACGCCACCTTGCTGCCGTCGCCGGAGATCGAGCCGCCGGTCGAGGCGCCGTTGATCTGGGTTCCGCCGGCCTGGTTGACGCTGACCCGGATGGTGGTCCCCGACTGGGTATCGTGAACGAACACGTCCGAAGCGGCGTTGGTGTCGCCGGCCACCAGATTGGTGGCGGTGGAGGCGAAGACGACGTAGCGGCCGTCGGTGGACATGTCCGACACCGTCGAGGCGCCGTCGGCCTGCGCGCCCGCGGCGCCGACGCTGACGCGGATGGTGGTACCGGTCTGGGTGTCGCGGCGGAAGACGTCGCTGACGCCGTTGGTGTCGCCGGCCACCAGATTGGTCGCCGAACTGGTGAAGGCGACGTAGCGGCCATCCTGGGAAATCGCCACGGTGCCGGCGGCGCCATCGGTAGTGCCGCCGGTCGGGACGTCGATGGTTGCGGTGGTCTGCAACAGCCCGTCCCATTCGCTGGCGGCGAGAGCCGCGGTTTCCACCGTTCCCGCCCGTGTCTCCAGCACCCAGTCGCCGCCCCGCGCGGCGGCGCCGGTGGGGTCGTCGGAGAGGGCGACGTCGGCGCCGGTGGCCTGGGACAGGGCGGCCGCCAGCATCGCGCCCGATCCGCCCTGGCCGGACTCGCAGCCGTAGAACAGCAAGTCGGCATCGGCCGACAGCGCGGCGCCGATGGCGGCGAGGTCGGCGGCATGGCTGGCCACCGCCCCGGCATCGAGCGCGGTGTCGCCCAGCATCAGCGTCCCCGCCTCGCCGTGTCCGACGATGTGGACGGCGTCGATGCCGCTCTGGCCCTCCAGGGCCGCGGCGATGCTTTTCAAGCCGTCGCCGGTGGCGGAGACCACCGAGACCTTGGTGCCGGCCGGTGCCGCAGCGGCGATGTCCTGCCAGTTGGCGACGTCGGAGAAGACGACCATCACCTCGGTGCGCGGGGCGGGGTCGGCGGCACGGGTGGCGGCGGCGCCCTCCACGGCACTGGGGACCACGGCGGCATCAAGCATCAGCCGCGATTCCAACGCCATGCGGAGCGGACGAAGAGGGCTCGTCCCGGCCAGAATGTGCAGTCCCATTTTTCCTCGGCTATTCTGGTGAGGTGGCGGCAATGCACATCAAAGAACAGCAAGACGCCATGAGGCTTAAATAAAAACCAAGTAAGAAGTGCGTATAAAGTGTTTGCGCTGCCAACGGTCATTGTGTTTCAATCCACCGCGAAGTGTATGATCTAAATGTGTAGAGAAGATGGAGGGTGGCATGTCGCGCCTCTTTCACCGTGTTGTTGCCGCGGGGTTTTTCCTCGCCGCCGCCATGTCGGCCGATGCCGCGGAGCTGGTGGTCGTCGATGCCGGCGGCGGCGGTTTCAAGCCCGGACAGGTGGTTTCCTCCGAGCGCTCGTTGGGCTTGGCCGCCGGACAGACGGTCACGCTGATGGCCGCCAGCGGCCGCGTCGTCAAGGTGGTCGGGCCGGCGGATACGCTTCCCGCCGAGTCCGGGACGCCGGGCGACGACAAGACGGTTCTCGCCTCTCTGACCACCCTGGTCAAGGCCCGTCAGGCCGATACCGGCACGCTGGGAACCTTCCGCACCGCCGGTGCCGCGTTGCCGGAGCCGTGGCTGGTCGATGTCGGGGGATCGGGAGAGCGCTGCCTGCTCGACGGCGAGCCCCTGGTGCTGTGGCGGGCCGACGGGGCGTCGGCGGCCCGGGTGACGGTGGGGCTGCCGGAGCGCCATTGGCAGGCGCGGGCCGAGTGGCCGGCCGGCTCGCAGCGCCTGTTCGGCCCCGAGACCGTGGTGCCGGGCGAGGGCGAAACCCTGTCCGTCGCCTTCGAGTCCCACCGCGCCGATTTGCTGGTGCACCGGGTGCCGGCGGCGGTGCAGGGCGAGGCCATGCGGCTGGCGTGGCTGATCGAGCGCAACTGCCTGGCCCAGGCGGCGGCGCTGGTCCGGCAACTGGAGTAGCCCGATGACCCTGTTCCGTTCGGCCGCTTCCATCGTGGCGGCGGCGGCGCTGCTCGCCCTGCTGGGAAGCCGCGTCCTGCCGCCCCTGGCGCTCACCGAGCGCTGGCTGGCCGATTTCCGCATCGCCACGCTGGTGCCGTCCGAGGCACCCCACGACGACATCGTGGTGGTGGCGATCGACGAGGAGACGATGCGGCTGTTTCCCTACCGCTCGCCGGTCGACCGCGCCTTCCTCGCCACGCTGCTGCGGGCGTTGGAAGCCAAGGGGGCGAAGGCGATCGGCATCGACCTGCTGTTCGATCAGCCCACCGAGCCCGACAAGGATGCGGCCCTCACCGCCGCCCTGGCCGCGGCGCAGCGTCCGGTGGTGGTTGCCTTCGCCGCCGAAGCCGACGGCCTGACCGCCGAGCAGGCCGGCTGGTTGCGGGCGTTTCTGCCCGAGGGCCTGCGCGGCCACGCCAATCTGGCCAAGGACCCGCTCGACGGCACGGTGCGGTGGGTGTTTCCCGGCCGCGACGGCCAGCCCGGCATGGCCGCGGCCCTGGCGGCGCGGGTCGGCCGCGAGACCCAGGTTGCGGAGGGCACCGAGATCCGCTGGCGCTCCCCCGCCGCGGGGTTGCCGCACGCCTTCAAGGTCTTTCCCGCCCATCTCGCCGCACTGCTGCCGGCAGCGTGGTTTGCCGACAAGATCGTCCTGGTCGGCACCGACATTTCGCTGGCCGATCGCCATCGCACCCCATTCTCGCTGACTGCCGGCGGCGATGCCGGCCTGATGCCGGGCGTGCTGGTCCATGCCCAGGGTCTCGCCACGCTGCTCGACCGGCGCCCGAGCCGCTCGGTCTCGGAGGCGGCCGGTGCGGCGCTGACCCTGGCCGCCGCCCTGCTGGCGGCACTGGCCTTCCGCCTGCCGTGGGGATTGACGGTCCGGCTGGGTCTGGCGGGCGGGCTGGTGGCCGCCGGCTGGATCGGGGCCTTCGCCCTGTTCCGCTTCCACGGGCTGATGGTGCCGGTGATGACCCCGACTTTGGCCTTCGCCCTGGCCGCCTTTGCCTTGGAAGTGCTCGGGCATCGCGACGCCCAGCAGAGCCGGCGCTTCCTCAAGACCGCCTTCGCCCAGTACATTTCGCCGGAACTGGTCGACCAACTGGTGGCCGATCCCAGCATGCTGTCGTTGAGCGGCGAGAAGCGGGAGATGACGTTCCTGTTCACCGACGTCGCCAATTTCACCTCGCTGGCCGAGGGAATGGACGCCTCGACGCTGACCCGGGTGCTCAACGATTACCTCGACGGGGTGTGCGCGGCGGCCTTCGCCCACGGCGGCACCATCACCGACTTCATCGGCGATGCGGTGTTCGCCACCTTCGGCGCTCCCTTGCCCCATCCCGACCATCGCCAGCGGGCGATGGCGTGTGCGCGGGAGGTCGCGGCCTTCAGTCGCGATTACGAGATCCGTATGCGCGCCCAGGGGGTTCCGTTCTCCCATACCCGCATCGGGGTCCATTCGGGGACCGCCACGGTCGGCAATATCGGCTCGACTCGCCGCTTCAAATACGCGCCGGTCGGCGATGCGGTGAACACCGCCTCGCGGCTGGAGGGGCTCAACAAGCACTTCGGGACGCGAATTTGCGTGTCCGAGACTACCCTCTTGCCCGAACTGCTGTCCGCCTGCCGGCCCATCGGCCGGGTGGTGCTGAAGGGACGCACGGTGCCGCTGGGGGTGTCCGAGCTTCTCGACGACAGCCCCGAGAGCCTGGTCCGGGCCGAGCGCTACCGCCACGCCTATGCCCTGCTGGAGGCCGATGACCCGGGGGCCGAGGGCGAGTTGGCGGTTCTCCACGCCGAACGGCCGGACGACGGCCTGGTCGCCTTCCATCTCGGCCGCGCGCGGGCCGGGCAGCGGACGCCCTTGATCGTGATGACGGAGAAGTGATGCTCGTCCCTTCGGCTTGGCACCTGCTCTTCCTCGGCTCGGGATCGGCCTTTACCGAGGGCGGCGACAACTGGCAGTCCAATCTGGTGCTGCGCGCGCCCTCGGGGGCGCGGTTGCTGATCGATTGCGGCGGCGACGCGCGCTTTTCGCTCGCCGAGCAGGGGGTGGAGGCCGGCGCCATCGACGCCGTCTACGTTTCCCACCTGCACAGCGACCACATCGGCGGTCTGGAGTGGCTGGCCTTTTCCACCCGTTTCGCGCTCCCCCACCGTCGTCCGCGCCTGTTCGTCAGCGACGACATGGCGGGTGCGTTGTGGGAGCACGCCCTCAAGGCCGGTCTGGGGTGCCTCGGCAGCGGGCCGGCGCGGCTGGAGACCTATTTCGACGTCGTCCCCATCCCCGCCGGGGGCGGGTTCGTCTGGGAAGGTGCGATGTTCGAGACCGTTCCCGTCCTCCATGTCGGCGGCGAAACCTGCCGATCTCCGGCCTATGGACTGAGCTTCGACCTGAACGGTCGGCAGGTGCTGTTGACCACCGATACGCGCTTCACCCCGGAAATCTTGATGCATCGCTATCGACGTGCGGACATTATCCTCCACGATTGCGAAACCGCGCCGATGGGCTCGGGGGTCCATGCGCGTTACGCCGACCTGCTCGGCCTGCCGGCCGAGATCCGCGGCAAGATGTGGCTCTACCACTACCAGCCCGGGACGTTGCCCGATGCCCGGGCCGACGGCTTTCGCGGGTTTGTCGCCAAGGGGCGGCAGTTTGTCTGAGTCCGGAGAGGGATGATGAACGGCAAGCGGGTATTCTTCGAGATCCAGACCTTCGCCGACGACCGCTGGACCACGGTCGAATTGCGCGAGACCGAGGCGATGGCGATGACCGTCGCCCGCGGCCTGCTGGCCAATCCGCGCAGCCGCGGCGTGCAGGTGGTGCGCAGTTGGAAGCGGGCCGACGGGCTGGCCGACGAGACGGTGATCTTCACCGAGAAGCGCGAGGCCCCGACCGCCGAGATCTCCATCGTTCCCATCACCGATGCCACCCTGTGTTCGGACATCTACGATTTCTACGGCCTGCCGAGCCGGATGACCATCAATCGGCTGTTCCGCAAGTACATCGACGCCGTCTTCCTCACCCCCACCGAGTTGCTGCACAATTATCGGGCGCTGCACAAGATCCAGTCCTTCGGCACGCTGTTTTCCGCCGGGGTCGAGCGCGTGTCGTCGTTGCAGGGAAACATGCCCGGTCAGACGTTCACCGCTCGCCGCGACGCGCTTTACGCGATCACCGACAAGATCGCGCAGCGGGGGCGCAAGCTCGCCGACCATCCCAAGCTGCCGCTGCTCGACGGCAACGATCTGGCCGGGGTGCTCGACGCCGTGGTCGGCGTCGCCAGCCCCGGCCGCGAGGCCTATGCCGCCCTGGTGGTGCTGTGCAACGAGTTGGTCAAGGAGCGGAGCTGGCTGGGCAAGTTCGCCCGCCTGGCCAAGCTGGCCGGCGGCGATCCCCGTCCCGACGTCCTGGCGGTGCTCGACGGGCTGGTTGCCGATCTGGTCGGCATCGCCGCGGCATTCCAGGACATCATGGGCTACCAGCGCAATCTGGCCGAGACGCTGTGCGCCATCGCCGATCTGTGCGAGGGCAGGTTCTCCGGCGACAGGAGCGATGGCCGCGAGCCATTGGCGGTGTTCGTCCCCCTGCTGGCCGCCGGGCGGATGCCGGAGACGCGTCTGGCCTTGATCGACCGCCTGGTGCGGCAGTTGATGGGCACCCAGCCGCTCGACCGTCACGATCCCAGCCGCGAGAAGGCGGCGTTCCGTGCCGTGTCGGCGCGGCTGGCGGGCAAGGACGGCGTGTTCGGCGGCGCCGGGGTCGAGGCGGGGCTGCGCAAGCGCGAACTGGCCTTGTTCGGTCCCGGCGGCGCACCGCCGCCCGAGGTCGAAGCCCGGCAGCCGGCGCTGGACCCGCGTCAGCGCGCCGCCACCCTGGCCGCCCTGGCCGGCGACGGGTCCAAGGTCCAGGACTATCCGGCCGGCTCGCTGATCTTCCGCGAGGGCGAGGCGGCGGACCGCGCCTACATGGTCCTGGCCGGCAGCGTCGAGATCAGCACCGAATACAAGGGCGCCCACGTCATGCTCGCCCGCCTGGCCGAGGGGGCGATCTTCGGCGAACTGGCCCTGTTCAGCGCCATGCCGCGCACCGCCAGCGCCGTGTCGGTCACCGGCTGCCGCTTGCGCCTCATCGAAGGCGGCGAAATGGAGCAGCGCGTCGAGGCCCTGGATCCCTTCTGCCGACATTGGGTATCGTATCTGATCGACCGCATCACCGACCTGTCGGAACGGGTGACGGCGACGGCGACAGGAGAGGCGCGATGAAAAGGGTTTCCGCCGCAGCGCTCGACACCGTCTTCGACCGTCGGGTCTACCAGGCCGATCAGGTGATCTTCGAAGAGGGCGATGCCGCCAACTCGGCCTATATCGTCCGCTCCGGCTCGGTGCGGATCGTCAAGCGGACCTCGGGCGATCCGGTGGTGCTGACCACGTTGACCGCCAACCAGGCCTTCGGCGAACTGGCGCTGATCGACAACAGCCCGCGCAGCGCCACCGCCATTGCCGCCGAGATGACCGAGCTGATGATGATCCCCGCCTCCAAATTCCAGGCCAAGATGGAGTCGCTCGACCCCTTCATGCGGACCTGGGTCCACTTCCTCAAACACCGGATCCTCGATCTGTCCAGCCGGCTTGCCGAGTGATACCCTTGGTGCGATTCGTTCCTGAAACCCTGGTCATCGAGTAGAGCCATTGGTTGACCACGACGATCTGATCCGGGAATTGCGGCGCCATTATCTGTTCTCCGCCTTGCCCGATGACGTTCTCGACAAGATCGTCGCCTCTGGCCGTCAGGCCTGGTACGACGACGGTACCGTGCTGTTCCGCAAGGGCGATCCGGGCGATTTCTTCTTCTGCGTCCTCGAAGGGCGGGTGTTGATCCGCGTCGAGACCGCGCCGAGCAAGATCCTGGTGATGAACGATCTCGGGTCCGGCGCCGTGTTCGGCGAGGTGGCCCTGCTCGACGGCCTGCCGCGCACCGCCGACGCGGTCACCGAAGGGCCGGCCTGCCTGTTCACCCTCCATCGCGCCGATTTCCGGCAGGTGCTGCTGTCGGAATGCCGGCTCGAAGAGCAGTTGATCCGCCTGCTGTGCGAGCGCGTGCGCTGGATCAGCGAGCAGGTGGAATCGAGGAACCGCGCCGAGACGGAACTGCGCAAGCTCCATCAGGCGGTCGAACACAGCCCCAGCATCGTCGTCATCACCGACGTCGCCGGGATCATCGAATACGTCAACCCGAAGTTCTCCGCCGTCACCGGCTGGAGCCGCGAGGAGGTGGTCGGCCAGACTCCCCGGCTGCTGAAGTCGGGCCTGACGCCGCCGGAGACCTACCGGGTTCTGTGGCGGACGATCCTCGACGGCGGGGAATGGCGCGGCGATCTGTGCAACCGCAAAAAGGACGAGTCCCTGTATTGGGAGCGCTGCTCGATCTCGCCGATCTTCTCCGAATCCGGGGCGATCAGCCATTTCGTGGCGGTGATGGAGGATATCACCGAGCATAAGCGGTTGCAGGACGAGCTCAGCCGGCTGGCCACCACCGATTCGCTGACCGGAACCGCCAACCGGCGTCACTTCATCGCCTGCGCCGTCGACGAAATGGCGCGCTTAAGCCGCAGCGGCCAGCCGTTGTCGGTGATCATGCTCGATGTCGACCATTTCAAGCACATCAACGACGATTTCGGTCACGCGGCCGGGGATGCCACCCTGGTCGCCCTGGCGGAGGCTGCCGGGACACTGCTGCGCGAAATCGATGTGCTGGGACGGCTGGGCGGCGAGGAATTCGCCGTCATCCTGCCCGACACCGACCTGGCGGCGGCGGCGGTGGTCGCCGAGCGGCTGCGGCACGGTCTCGGCGCCCTGGCGACCCCGGTCGGGGCCGCGGTGGTAACGGTGACGGTCAGCGTCGGCGTGTCGCAGGTCAAGCCGGAGGAGACGGCCATCGATGCGGCGCTCAAGCGCGCCGACGACGCCCTGTACCGGGCCAAGCAGCACGGCCGCGACCGCGTCGAGCTGGAGACGGGCTGACTCCAATGCCGCTCGACTATTCAAACGGGTCAATGAGCGCAACGCCGGTGGATTCGAAGTGCCGATCCCGCTTGCGCAGTTCGGACAGCACCACGGTGTCGAGCAGGAACATCAGAGCTCGACCTCACGCAGCGTGATCGGCTGACGCTCGAACGCCACATCGCCCTGCGGCATGGCCAGCAGATGGTCGACGAACGACGGAGTGCCGGAATCGTGCCGGCGATGCAGCCGTTCGTACTCCTGAACCGACAAAACGACGACAGCGGGCTTGCCTCGCTTGGTGACGGTTTGCGGGCGTCCGTGCAGGGCCGCATCGACCACGGCGCTGAAGCTGTTCTTGGCATCCTGAAGGGACCAGCGCGGTTCCGGCATCGCTTTCTAAACTAGCCAGATAGTGGGACTGGGTCCCGTCCTGTCAAGGCAACGCCCTCACCATGCACGATTTGCCACACCTTGCGGCCCGTCGGCGTGCGGGCGGGCAGCATGGTGGCGATCTCGGTTCCGCTGGTCCTCGCCATGGTGTTCGTGGTGATGAGTTGCTTCACCGCAATCTCGTCATCGTCGGAAGGCGGGGGCAATGTCACGACGATGGCCTTCCGCGATTATCGTTCGGCCAGCCAGTCGCGGATTTCAGGCAGCAGCGCCTCGATGTCGGCCAGTGCGGCCTCGACGTCGCCGGGATCGGGCATGGCCGGGAACCAGCCGCCGGGACTGGGATACCGCCACGCCGTGGCTGCCGCCGACAGGTTGTCGAGGCCCAACAGGTCTTCCTTGAAGACATGGCCGTCGGGCAGGGATCCGGCGGCCTGTCCGATATTATGGGTGCGGCCGATGGCGAGTCCTTCGCCTTCACAGACCGCCCGCGTCAGCTTCTCCGCCGCCTGCTGGGCATGGAAGATCGCCTGGTCGGGCATATCGGGAAGCAGCCGTCGTGCGGCTTCGATGTCGCGCTCGGCAGCGGTCATCAAGGCGGAGAGGCGCCGGTTTGTCATTGACGGACCGCCCGACCGCGCCAGCGGTCCCGGAAGGGGGAACCGGGGCTGGCATACAAGAGCCGGCCTTCGCTGTCCGCGGCATGGGCAAGGGTGCCGGGGCGTTGCCGTTCGGCCTCGAAATCGGCGAGGCGGCAGGGCACGACGTCGACGCCGATACCGCAACCCGCCACCGGCGCATAGGCGGCGTAATAGTCGGGGGGACCGCTTTCGTTGTCGGGCAGGATGACCAGAAGGTCGAAATCGCTGTCGGGGCGTGCCGATCCGGCGGCGCGGCTGCCGAACAGGAAAAGCGCCACCGGGCGCAAGGCCGTCCTGAGGCGTCCGACCAGGAACGACAGAGCCGCGTCCTCGTTGCGGAACGGACCGATGTTGCGGATTGCCGTGTCGCCACCAGTTCCCGGACCCAGGGACGGCCGCGTGCGGATGAATTCCAGCATGGCCGCCGTCATGCCCGGATCATCCTTGATGGCGTTGACGAGTTCGCGGACGGCCTGTTGCCGATCGGGCTTCACCCGGAAGGTGATCGTGGGGGTGGACATGGAGGGCGTTCCGGCCTTGTGACACAGACCCTCATATGTGTAGTACGCAGTCGTGACGCAGGCAAGAACTCGTATGGAAAGCGCCCTGTGGCCCGGTGTGCCGGGCGTTCATCGCTGGACAACTCGCTGCTGAAGGAGCGCACCAAGCGATCGCTCGACGCTGCCACATCGCAGCAAAAGCAAGACGGCACCTGTAATGTTAGCGCCGCCGCCGTTCGATCTCGATACCGACGCTGGCGGCTTCGGCGTAGACGTCGAGCTTCTCCACCCGCACCTTGACCGAGCCGACCCGCTCGTCGATCAGGCACAGGCCGGCGATGTTCTCGGCCAGGGTCTCGACCAGGTTGATGTGGCCGCTGTCGACCAGATGCTTGATGCCGGCGATGACGTCTTCGTAGGAGACGACGTTGGCGATGTCGTCGGACAGCGGGCCGGCACATTCGTGTACCGCCATGTCGACGTTGATGCGCACCCGCTGCGGCGCCAGTCGCTCGTGCTCGTGAATGCCGATCGAGCATTTGACGAGAAGGTCGCGAACCAGAATGCGGTAGAGCCGGCGGTCGGCGGTCATCGGAATCCCCAGGGTCAGAGTTGGTCGGCCGTCACCCGTACGTCGTCGGCGGCCGGCAAGGCCGCCAGCAGTTCGGCAACGGTGGCGTCGGCAACAGGGTGGCGTTCGGCAGCGCCGACATCGGCCAGGGGAGCAAGGGCGAACCGGCGCTCGGTCAGACGGGGATGGGGAATGGACAGGGTCTCGCTGCTCATCACCCGGGCGTCGTAGAGCAGGATGTCGATATCGATCAGCCGCGGCCCGTAGCGCAGGCCGCTCACCCGGCCGAGGTCGCTCTCCACGGCCTTGATGCGGGCCAGCAGGTCGTCGGGGCCCAGCGCCGTGGTCACCTTGACCGCCATGTTGAGGAACGCCGGTTGGTCGGTGACGTAAAGCGGTGCCGTCTCATACACCCGCGACACCGCGGCGACCTCGGCGAAGGCCGCCAGGGCGGCAATGGCGGCGCGCAGGTTGCCCAGCCGGTCGCCGAGATTGCTGCCGAGTCCGAGGTAAACGATGGCCATGGGTCGTGAGAAGCTGTGGCAGCCGCGGGAAGGGCCGCACCATGCTCCGGAATGGCGCCGCTGGCAAGCGGATAGGTTCACCCGGTGGCGCGGATGCGGTCGCGCAGGCGGTCGGGCGGCAGGCGGACGATGGCGGTGGTGCCCTTGCCGACGGTGCTGCGGATGTCGAGCATGCCGCCATGCAACTCGACCAGGGCCCGGGTCAGGGGCAGGCCCAGCCCGGCGCCTTCGCGGCAGCGGGTGTGGGCCGGGGTGGCGGCGTCGAGGGGACGCAGCGCCAGTTCCAACCTGTCGGCGCTCATGCCGCGGCCGGTGTCGACGACGCGCAACTCCAGGCCGCCTTGCAGGTCGAGGCCGGCCTCGACGCGGATGGCGCCGCCGGGCGGGGTGGCGTGAACGGCATTGGCGAGGAGGTTGAGCAGGATCTGGCGCAACCGCAACGGATCGCCCATCACCCGCGGCAGGCCGGGCGGAACGATCAGCTCGAAGCCGATCCGCCCGGTGTCGAGCTGGTGGGCGGTCATCGAGGCGACGATGTCCAACAGGTCCTGAAGTTCCACGGCTTCCTCGGCCAGGTCCAGGCACTTGGCCTCGATGCGCGACAGGTCGAGGATGTCGCCGATCAGATCCATCAGGTGGGTGCCGGCGCCATGGATGTAGCGGACGTAGTCGCGGTAGCGGTCGTTGGTTACCGGGCCGAACAATTCGGCGACCATGGTTTCGGCGAAACCGATGATGGCGTTGAGCGGCGTGCGCAGCTCGTGGCTCATGTTGGCGAGGAAATTGGTCTTGGCGCGATGGGCGGCCTGGGCCATCTCGGCGACGACGCGAAGGTTGCGACTGGCGCGGTCGCGTTCGACGACGCGGCCGATCTGCAGGCCGATATGCGACAGCGCCTGGGCCAGCAGCGGGTCGGGGGGGATGGTCTCGGTGGTGAAGAACTCCAGCACCGCCACCAGTTCCATGCCGGTGCGCACCGGAAAGGCGAAGCCGGTGCGGATGCCCAGCCGGCGGGCGAGTTCGGCGCGGCGGAACCACGGGCAATGGCCGACGTCCATTTCCCACTGCGGCTGCCCCGAGGCGAGCACCAGGCCGGGCAATCCTTCGCCATCGGCCAGGGCCAGGGTGCGGGTGGCCTCGTCCCACGGGGCCAGCGAGGCCTCGGTGGTATGCCACAGGCCCGACGGGATCAGCCGCCGGGGGGCGTCTTCGGCGACGTGGTAGACATGGCCGATCGGCCAGCCGCCGTGCGCGCACACCTGCTCCAGGCAGCGGCGCATGGCATGCTCGGCATCGGGAGCGTCGTTGGCGGTGGCGGCAACGTCGTGCAGCAGTCCGATGATGCGGTGCTGACGCGCGATCAGGGCGTCGCGGCCGTGATCGAAGGGTTCGCGGGCGCCGAGATCGACCAGCATCCCCAAACAGCCCAGCGGTTCGTCCTTCGGTGTCGGTGCGGTCGACAGCAGCATCAGGCGCACCGAGCCGTCGGCGGCGACGGCACGGACTTCGAGATCCCAGGTGGCGGCGTTGACCGCGGCGGCCTGCAGGGCGACGGAAAGGCGCTGGCGATCGCCGTCGACGATGCGCTCCAGCAGGCGGCCCAGATCGTGGCCGGCTTCGGCGGGATCGAGGCCCATCAAGACGGCGGCCGAGGGCGACAGATAGGACAGCGCCGGCATATCGCCGGACGCCGAAGCGGTCAGGCGGAAGTGAACGGCTCTCAGTCCGCCGGCGATGCCGGCTACGGTATAGCGTTGTTCGGCCAAGCCCATGGTTGGACCTCGTAGCGGCGGCCCGCGTCCTCGGCGAAGGACCGGCCGCCATTCCCTCTCCCGACGCGAGAATGATGCGAATGGGATGTTAATGCAACTCCTGCAAAAGGTGGTCAAACCATCGATGCAGGATCGAGGGGCGGTTTGCCGTTGCGGAATCGTGCCCAGCCGCGCCTCGCTACAGCGGTCCGGCCTCCTCCATCTTCTCCTTGAGGAGGTCGTGCTTCTTCTGCATCTCGTTTTCCATGCGCTTGATGCGGCGGTCGAGGTCCTCGATGGCGCCCAGGCGTTTGGTGCGCTGGCGGCGATCCCAATTGGCGGTGGCCCGCTTGATGCCCCAGTCGGCGAGGACCAGGAACAGGGCGGCGCCGGCCAGCAGCGAGGCCAAAGCGGCCCGGCCGCCATAGGTGCGGTCGACGGCCACCACCGTTCCCCAGAACCCGATCGTCACCAGGGCCGAGGCGCCGACCAGAATCAGCCGGCCGATGGTGCGGTCGTCGGCGTCGCGCCGCCGCTCGGCCGAGCGCAGGGCGTTGACGATCTCCTCGCGGGCAATGGCCTGCCAGGTGGCGAAGGACATCCCGCGCACGGTGCGATTGTCGCGAATGGTCTGTTCCAGCTTGCGGATCAGATAGGCGGCCTGTTGCTCCGGCGTCGGCCCCGCGGCCATGCCCGTTCCTCCCATCGTTTGGCTGGCGCACACTAGCACCAACGACACAATCCTTGCAGCGCTTCCCTCTTTGGTGTGAGGTGCGCGCCGATGAGCGATCTTCTCGGCCAATTGCTGCCCTATGCCCTGCCGCTGCTGCTGGCCGGTGCCGTCGCCGGCATCGTCGCCGGATTGCTGGGCGTCGGCGGCGGCATCGTCGTGGTGCCGGTGCTGTTCCACCTCTTTACCCATCTCGGCGTCGACGAATCGGTGCGGATGAAGGTGGCGGTCGGCACCTCGCTGGCGACCATCGTCGCCACCGCCTGGTCGTCGGCGGCGGCGCACTGGAAGCGCGGGACCGTCGACCGGGCGTTCCTCGCCGGCTATGGACCATGGGTGGTGGCCGGCGTGCTGGCCGGCTCGGCGGTGGCGGCGTGGGTCAAGGGGCCGGCGCTGACCGGCGTGTTCGCGGTGGTGGCGCTGGTGGTGGCGGCGCAGATCGCCTTCGGCAGCCCGCACTGGCGGCTGGGCGAGCGGCCCCCGGGCGGCTGGCGGCGGGCTTCGATCGGCGGCGCCATCGGGGCGCTGTCGGCGATGATGGGGATCGGCGGCGGCACCATGACCGTGCCGGTGATGACCATGTACGGTGCGCCGGTGCACCGGGCGGTGGGCACCGCCGCGGCAACCGGATTCCTGATCGGGGTTCCCGGCGAGGTGGGCTTCGTCGTCGGCGGCCTGGGCGTCGCCGCGCGGCCTGCCGACTGCCTGGGCTATGTCAGCCTGGCCGGTCTGGCGCTGATCGCGCCGACCTCGATGCTGCTGGCGCCGGTGGGCGCCCGGCTGGCGCATCGGCTGGATACCACGGCGCTGCGCCGGGTGTTCGCCGTCTTCCTCGCCTTGACCTCGGCGCGGATGATCTGGAGCGTGCTGGGGTAGGCGACGCCTACCCCTTGGGCCGCAGGTCGACGACGCGCTTGGCCTTGCCCATCGAGCGCTCGATGGCGCCGGGCGCGGTGACGTTCACCTGGGTCGAAACCCCGATATACGATTTGATGTGGTGCTGAAGGTCGCGGGCGGCCGCCTTCGCCGCCGTATCGTCGAACGGCACCTCGGCGCGCAGTTCGACATTGACGCACAGCGAGTCGAGGTGGCCGTCGCGGGTCACCTCCAGCTGATAATGCGGCGACAGCCGGGCGTCCTTGAGGATCAGTTCCTCGATCTGGGTGGGGAAGACGTTGACGCCGCGGATGATCAGCATGTCGTCGGAGCGGCCGGTGATCTTGCCCATGCGGCGGAAGCTGCGCGAGGTGCCGGGCAGCAGCCGGGTCAGGTCGCGGGTGCGGTAGCGGATCACCGGCAGCGCTTCCTTGGTCAGCGAGGTGAACACCAACTCGCCCATTTCGCCGTCGGGCAGCACGGCGCCGGTCACCGGGTCGATGATCTCGGGGTAGAAGTGGTCTTCCCACACCACCGGGCCATCCTTGGTCTCGATGCATTCGTTGGCGACGCCGGGGCCGATCACCTCGGAGAGGCCGTAGATGTCGATGGCATCCATGCCCATGCGCTGCTCGATCTCCTCGCGCATCGCCTGGGTCCACGGCTCGGCGCCGAAGATGCCGATCTTCAGCGAGCAGGCGCGGGTGTCGATGCCCTGGCGGTCCATCTCGTCGGCGATGGCCAGCATGTAGGACGGGGTGACCATGATGATGTCGGGCTGGAAGTCGACGATCAGCTGCACCTGGCGCTCGGTCTGGCCGCCGGACATGGGGATCACCGTGCAGCCCAGCTTTTCGGCGCCGTAATGGGCGCCCAGGCCGCCGGTGAACAGGCCGTAGCCGTAGGCGACGTGGACCTTGTCGCCCGGCCGCCCGCCCGAGGCGCGGATCGAGCGGGCGACCAGATGGCCCCACATGTCGATGTCGCCCTGGGTGTAGCCGACCACCGTCGGCTTGCCGGTGGTTCCCGAACTGGCGTGGACGCGGACCACCTTGTCCATCGGCACCGCGAACATGCCGAACGGATAGGTCTCGCGCAGGTCGGACTTGGTGGTGAAGGGGAACTTGGCGAGGTCGGCCAGTTCCTTGAAGTCGTCGGGCTGGACGCCGATGGCCTTGCACTTGGCGCGGTAGTGGGCGACGTGACCGTAGGCGTGTTCGATCGACCACTTCATGCGGCGGGTCTGCAAGGCGACGATCTCGTCGCGGCCGGCGACCTCGATGGGGTCGAGAATCTCGTGCGAGGGCGGGATGCGGCGATTGGACATGGCGGTCACGGCTCTCCTCCGAACTCCCTGCTGTCTACCGCTTTCGGGTGGGGCGGTGCAACAGAAGTGACGCGAAAAATGACCTCGCCGATGGGTGGAGGAGGGCAGGTGAGGGCTGGGGCGCGGCGAACCGCCGCAGAAAATTCAATAAATGTTAACCAGCGCTTTTGGCCTGCCGCGCCCAATAATCCGCTGCCAAATATGAACAGGCGGTATATCGAATGTCGGATGTGATGCAGACCACCTTGCCCAGTGCCGATTGGCGCGGCCGGTCGTTCCGAGGCGGCCTGAACGCCGCGCAACTGACGCGCCGCTGGGCTCAACTCGCCGCCACCGCCAAGGTGTGGTGGCAAAGCGGCGACGTGCCGTGGTTCCGCGACATTCCCATCCAGGCGCGCTTCACCCTGCTGATTGCCGTGGTGGTCGGCGCCGGTGTGCTGGTCGGCGCGGTGTATGGGCTTGGCGAGCACCGTATCAGCCGGGCGCTCGGCGATCAGGCCGCCTATCAGCACCTCTGGGAGCAATCCAGCGCCATTCATGCCGGGGCGTTGGCGATGCAGGCCGCGGCCAATGGCCTGATCGTCGAACGCCGACGCAATTCCATCGACGACTTCGCCGCCCAATTGCAGAAGGTCGACCGCGCCCTGGCGACGATCAAGGACTCGCCGGTGGCGGAAGAACACGCCGCCGAGATTGACGGGCTGGTGGCGGCGGTGGGCGAGACGGCGGCGCAGTTCAAGACGGTGGTCGACCTGTCGCTGGCCCTGGGCCTGGGTGAAAGCGACGGTCTGCGCGGGCGGTTCAACGACACGGCGGCGGCGGTCGAGGACGAGTTGATGATGTGGCCCAACGTCGACGACCTCAAGACGCGGATGCTGAACATGCGCGGCGCGGAAAAGGACTTCCTGCTCACCCAACAGGAGGCTTATCTCGGCAAGACCCGCAAGCTGACCATGGAGTTCGACTTCGCCATCGACGCCGCCGGAATCGCCCCTTCGACCAAGGGCGATTTCCACACCCTGGCCGCCCGCTACGCCAGCGACATCGAGGCCTACGGCAAGGTCTATCTCGACCAGCGGGAGCAGATCGCCCGCTTGCGGACTCTGTTCGCCGCCCTGCAGCCGCGCCTCGACGACTTCACGGTGATGACCCATCGCGGCATGGCCGCCGCCACCCTGCGGCAGAACGACACCCGGGCCCAGGTGGGAACGGTGATCGCGGCGGTCGGCGTGCTGGCCCTGCTGACGGTCCTGCTGGTGGGCATGATCTCCGGCCGCTCGATCGCCCGCCCGGTGTTGTCCATGGAGGGGGTGATGAACCGCCTCGCCGGCGGCGACAATCTGGTCGAGATCCCCGGCGTCCACCGCGCCGACGAGGTCGGGCTGATGGCCAAGGCGGTGCGGGTGTTCCGCGACAACGCCCTGGCGATGGAGGAATTGCGCGTCCGCCAGGAAGCCGAACGGACGGCCAAGGAACTGCGCGGCCGCAAGCTCGAGGCGCTGATCGCCGGCTTCGATGCCGAGGTCGGGACCATCATCGCCTCGGTGGCCACCTCGGCCGGCGACGCCGAGGCTACCGCCCGCGGCATGGACCGCTTCATCGGCCACACGGTGACGCAGATGCAGGCGGTCAACCACTCCTCGGATGCCGCCACCGCCAACGTCCAGGCGATGGCCGCCGCGGCCGAGCAACTGGCCCGCTCGATCGAGGAAATTTCCGCCCGGGTCAGCGAGGCCTCGCAGGTGGCCGGCCAGGCCGCCGCGACCGCATCGCGCACCAACGGCATCGTCCAGTCGCTGTTCGAGGTTTCGACCCGCATCGGCACGGTGGTGACCTTCATCCAGGCGATCGCCAACCAGACCCGGCTGCTGGCGCTGAACGCCACCATCGAAGCGGCGCGGGCGGGGGAGAACGGTCACGGCTTCACCGTCGTCGCCAACGAGGTCAAGCAACTGGCCACCCAGACCACCGAGGCCACCGAGGAAATCGCCCGGCAGATCGCTGCGGTTCAAAATGCCGGCCGCGAGGCGGTGGCGGCGATTCGCGAGATTGCCGCTTCGGTCGATGCGGTCAGCGACATCTCCAGCTCGATCGCCGCCGCCGTCGAGGAGCAGGGCGCCGCAACCAAGGAGATCGCTCGTTCGGCCCAGGATGCCGCCCAGGGCACCACCCTGGTCGCCTCGGCGATCAACGGGGTGGTCCAGGAAGCGACCGGCATGCGTCACTCGGCGGCAGCGATGCTCGAAGCGGCCGGGGCGCTGAATGGCCAGTCCGAGGTGCTGCGCGCGGTGGTCGACAACTTCCTGCTCGGGGTCCATGACGGCGAGCCGACCCTGAAATGGGGCGACAACTGGCTTACCGGCCAGCCGGAGATCGATGCCGACCACCGCCGTCTGGTCGAGATGGTCAATGAACTCAGTGCGGCGATGATGCAGTCCCATGGCCGCGAGGTGCTCGGTTCGATCCTCGACCGCCTGGTCCGCTACACCGTCGAGCATTTCGCCCGCGAGGAACGCATCTGGGCCGATGGCGGCCTGGCGAGTCTCGACCGGCACCGGCTGACCCACCGCGCCCTGGCCGACAAGGTCGCCCGCTTCGGCGAGGACTTCCGCAGCGGCAAGGCGGCGCTGTCGATGGAGATGCTGGCCTTCCTGCGCCAGTGGCTGGTCGATCATGTCTTCAAGGTCGACATGGCCGGGGTCAAGGCGATCGCCGCCGGGCGAGGCTGATGAAGATTTCACAATTCAGCGGATTGCGACCGGAGTATTTCAGGCGTAAAAAGGTTTCGTGACGCACACGCACGTGCCGATGGCCCCTTGAGGTTATGCAACGACGGACGCGTCCTTTTTGGAAGAGTCGGCCAGTAAAGAGTGGGGCGACGACCGAAAGGGAGGTGGACATGTTGGGGACTCAACTGCCGGGCTGACCCCCGTCAATCAACCACAATTTGGTCCTTGTTGATGACGACGACGATCGTCGTCGCAGCGTTGCTGCGACTTCCGTTCGGAGGGTGCGATGACGGATTGGAACACGCTGGCAGAAGCCGGCAAGGAACTGGCCCAGGCCTTCCATTACCTCGACCGTGCAAGCGAGACGGCCACCATTACTGCGGCGGCAATCATCACCAAGACCGGCCTCGTCGACGCCGCTCGCGTTGCGGTGGGGCGCGCCAACCGGCTGCTGGAGCGGTAGGGGGCGGGAAAAGGGGGGCTGGCCGTAGCGATGCCGGCCGGCCGCTCCCTAGTGCATAGACCCATTCAAAAGATACAGTCACTCCAGACTCATACCGGCGGCATGAATGTTCCATTCATGCCGCGAGGGTTTCGCTCAAGCGCCGCGCTGGCTTAACCACAATACGGTTCAGTTAAGAGGTAAATGCATTCGTTCCAAAGAGTTAGCGTCATGCCCGGACTTGTTCCGGGCATCCACGCCGATCCCCAATTTCCA
>JACRFY010000307.1 GCA_016212565.1 Magnetospirillum sp.
GGCGGCGGTGCCGGCGGTGCGGCTGGGGCTGTGGGGCGGGCTGGGGCTGTGCATCGTCTCGGTGGTCGCCGCCTTCTCGCGCGGCGGCTTCATCGGCCTGGTGGTGGTGGCGCTGGGCTTCATCGCCGCCAGCCGGCGCAAGCTGCGCAATCTCGCCCTGCTGGCCGCCCTTGGCCTGGCGCTGCTGCCCCTGGCCCCGGCGGCGTGGTTCGAGCGCATCAACACCATTCAGGACGCCGACGAGGACACCTCGTTCATGTCCCGGGTCGGCGCCTGGAAGCTGAGTCTGGTGATCGCCCTCGACCGCCCGCTGCTCGGCGGCGGCTTCAATGCCTTGCAGGACCCCGAGGTGTGGCACGCGCTGCGCGCCTCGGCGGCGGCGCGCGACGTGCTGCCCGACATCGTCGCCGGCGAAGAGGCCCATGCCGCGCACAGCATCTTCTTCCAGGTGCTGGGCGATCTGGGCTTCCCCGGGCTGATCCTGTTCCTCGCCCTGCTGGGCAGCGGCCTGCGCAATGCCGCCGCGGTCAAGCGCGCCTGTCGCGGCCGGCCGGAGCTGGCCTGGGCCGCCGATCTGGCGGCGATGCTGCAACTGAGCATCCTCGCCTACGTTGCCGCCGGGGCGGCGCTGAGCATGGCCTATTTCGAGCTCTATTATGTGGTTCTGGCGCTGCTGTCGGCGCTCAGGCGGACCGTCGAGGCGCCGGTTTGCGCACCACCAGCAGGATCTGGCTCGCCAGCGGCCGCACGTCCGCCGTCCACAGCGCCAGGTCGTAGGCCAGCGACAGCACATAGAGCGGCAGGAAGAACTTGAAGTAGATCGACTGGTAGTATTTGCGGTGGCCCTCGGCGATCTCCAGCCCCTGGCGGCGGGCCAGGGCTTCCATCTCGGCCCAGGTGCAGCGGTCGTAATGGGCGGGGAAGCCGCATTCCGCCTTCCACTCGGGAAAGAAGAAGTGCAGCACGGCGCGCGACAGCCGGTCCGGCAGCGCCCGGTTGATCAGCGCGAAGGGGGCATAGCGGGCGGGGAAGATGTGGATGCCGCTGCCGCCGGGGCGGATGACGCGGGCGGCTTCGCTCATGAAGGCCGCGGTGTCGGGCAGGTGTTCGAGCACCGACCGCGACACCACCACATCGACCGAGTCGTCCTTCAGCGGCAAGGTCCGGCAGGCATCGCCGACCACCTTCCAATCGACGACGCGGTTGGCCCGCAACTGCGATTCGAGGATGTCGAGGGCCAGGATGCGCACCTCCAGCGCCGGATCGCGCCGGGCGGCGAACGGGCACAGATGGCCGCCGCCGACATCGACCACCACCGCTCCCCCGGGCCGGTTGATCAGTGCCGCGGTGGTGCGCTCGTGCAGCGCCTGCAGGCTGCGGGTGAAGGCGGCGGGCAGGAAGGATTCGATCCAGTCGCAGGCGGCGACATTGGCGCGGATGAAGCGGCGCAGCATGGGAAGGCCTCACGCAGGAAAGGGACGGCGCGAGTCTACCGCTGCCGCTCCGCCCGCGTGGCCGCCGCATCCGGCCTAGGACGTGTCGTCGGTTGGGACGGGGCGGGTGACATAAATGGGCGATTCATCTCTCGTTAGCCCTCCGCTGGCACGGTGTCCCTCGACACGGACAATCACAGTGGAGAACAGCCAAATGGCGATATTGACCGTCGGGGCCGGAATGCAGTATTCGCGCATCGCAGACGCGGTCGCGGCGACCAGGGACGGCGACACGGTCCAGGTTCAGGCCGGGACGTATTATGACGATTATCCCGTCGTCACCCATAAGATTACCATCCAGGGTGTCGGCGGTATGGCGCATCTGGTGGCCACCAAGCCGATCCCCAACGGCAAGGCCATCCTGCTGGCCCAGAACGACCTCACCATCGACCACCTGGAGTTCAGCGGGGCCAAGGTCTCGTCGTTGAACGGCGCCGGCATCCGCTACGAGGGCGGGGCGCTGACCGTCACCAACAGCTATTTCCACGACAACCAGATGAACATCCTCGGCGGGGCGATTCCCGGCGGCACCGTGCGCATCGACCATACCGAGTTCGGCTACACCACCCCCAGCGCGACGATCCTGTCCCACTCGCTGTATATCGGCCACATCGCCAGCCTGACGGTGACCAACAGCTATTTCCACGACACCTCCAACGGTCACCACATCAAGAGCCGCGCCGACGTCTCGACCATCGAGAACAACCGCATCGTCGATGCGGCGGGCACCTCCAGCTACTCGATCGACCTGCCCAACGGCGGCGACGGGGTGGTCAGGAACAACGTCATCGAGCAGGGTTCCCACCAGAGCAACCCGGCGATCATCCATTTCGGCGGCGAGAGCGCCCCCTATGCCGGCTCCAGCCTGCTGGTGCAGGGCAACATCATCCTCAACCACGCCACCTCCTCGGGCACGGCGGTGCTCAACCACGCCACCACCGTCACCGCCGAGGTGTCGGGCAACAAGCTGTGGCATGTCGGCACCCTGACCAGCGGCCCGGCCCACGATGGCGGCGGCAACGTCGCGCTGTCCTCCGAGCCGAGCATCGATACCGCGCATCCGTGGATCACCGTGACGACCTCGACCGGCACCACCATCGTCGGCACCGGCGGGGCCGACACCTTGTCGGGAGCCGGTGGCACCTTCACCATGCAGGGCGGCGCCGGCAACGACACCTACATCGTCGATTCGGCCGGGGACAAGGTGGTCGAGCTGTCCGGCCAGGGCGTGGATCTGGTCAAGTCGGCGCTGTCCTTCACCCTGGGCGCCTATTGCGAAAACCTGACCCTGACCGGCAGCGGCGCCATCGACGCCACCGGCAGCGGCGGCGCCAACCGGCTGGTCGGCAACGACGCCGCCAACGTGCTGACCGGCCTGGGCGGCAAGGACGTGCTGACCGGCGGCGGCGGGGCCGACAGCTTCCGCTATCTGGCGCCCGGCAACGGCACGTTCGTCGGCACCAACGTCACCAAGGGAAGCAAGGCCGGCGACAGCATCACCGACTTCGTGTCGGGGACGGACACGGTGGTCCTCGACCATACCGCTTTCAGCCTCGCCGTCGGTGCTGCCGTCGAGGGTGTCAACGTCGTCCACCTCGCCACCGCCTATGACGGCACCAACGCCCGGTCCTCGTCCGCCTTCAGCCACGGTCAGGCGACGCTGGTGGTCGATTCCACCAACACCCTGTACTGGGACGGCAACGGCAAGGCCGCCGGCTACACCGTCCTCGCCACCTTCCAACCGGGAGTCAACGTCCACGCCGCCGACCTGATCATCGCCTGACCCGGATCTGCAACCAAACGGCGTTTGCCCGGATTACATTCGCTGCCGCCGTGGGAGATAGTGGCCGTTCGGCAGAGCTATCTCTCATCGGCGAGGATTCATGGCACGCGGGCTTGTGGCGGTGGCGGCGGCGGTGATGGCCGGGGCGGTGGGGCTGGGAGTCTACGGCATCAAGGACCTGCCGCGTTTCCACCGCCAAGCTCCGGCGGCGGTAACGGCGCCGGTGGCGGCGTCGTTGACGCCCAACCGGTCGGCCACCGTCGTCGAATTGGCCGGCGTCCCCGTCGGCGAGTTGCGCTACCATCGGATTGCCGTCGAAGCCCGTGGCGAAACCGACGAAGCCTGTCTGGTGTTTTCGGCGCCCCTCGACGGGTCCGGGGCGGTCCGCTACGAAGATTACCTGGCCCTGCCGGCGGGGCTCAGGGCGGGACTCCGCGTCGACGGCCCGCGCTTGTGCTTGTCCGGCTTCGCCTTCGGCAGTGAACACCGGATCGAGTTGCGGGCGGGCTTGCCGGCGCGCGGCGGCGAAAAGCTCGCCGAGGCGGTGGCGGTGACGGTCGGTCTCGGCGACCGGCCTGCGTCGGTGGCGTTCGGCCCCGGTTTCGTGCTGCCGCGCGAGACCTCGGACGGCCTGCCGGTGACCACCGTCAACACCGATGCGCTGGAGATGACCGTCTATCGCGTCGGCGATCGCCTGCTGGCGCGGATGCGCGAGGACTTCGTCGACGAGCGCAAGGTCTATCCCTATGACGCCAAGGAAATCGGCGACGACAAAGGCCGCGTGGTGTGGAGCGGCACCATGCCGGTCAAGGGCCCGCGCAACGATGCCGTGGTCAGCCTGTTCCCCCTCGCCGAGGCCATCGGCAAGCCGGAACCGGGGGCCTATCTGGTGGTGGCGAAGAATGCCGCCGCGGCCAAGCGCGACGAAGACGACGATTATGACTCGGCCGACTACCGCCCGGTTGCCGCCCAGTGGGTGGTTCATTCCGATCTCGGCGTGACCTCGTTCAACGGTGCCGACGGCCTGACGGTGGTGCTGCGCTCGCTGAAGACCGCCAAGCCGGTCGAGGGGGCGCGCCTGACCCTGATCGCCCGCAACAACGACGAACTGGCCCAGGCGACCAGCGACCGCGACGGCAAGGTCCGCTTCGCCCCCGGCCTGCTGCGCGGCACCGGCGGCATGGCGCCGGTGATGGTGATGGCCTATGGCGGCGGCGACTTCAATTTCCTCGACCTGCGCCGGCCCAATTTCGATCTCTCGGATCGCGGCGTCGACGGCCGCGCCCCCGCCGGACCGGTCGACGCCTTCCTCTATACCGAGCGCGGCATCTACCGGCCGGGCGAGACCGTGCATCTGGTGACCATGCTGCGCGACGCCAGGGCCAATGCCCTCGACGGCCGGTCGGTGGTGGTCAAGGTGATGCGTCCCGACGGCAGGGAATACCGCCGCTTCACCGTCGCCGACCAGGGCGGCGGTGCCGGAACGCTGTCCATCGCGCTGCCCGCCGCCGCCAATCGCGGCGCCTGGGAGGCCACCGCCCATGTCGATCCGGCCGGCGAGGCGGTCGGCCGCGTCGCCTTCGAGGTCCAGGACTTCGTCCCCCAGCGTCTTGGCCTGACCATCGGCGAGCGGCCGACGGTGCTGAAGCCGGGCGACAGCCTGTCGATCCCGGTCGAGGCGCGTTTCCTCTATGGCGCCCCCGCCTCGGCCCTGGGTGGCGAGGGCGATCTGTCGGTCGAGCCCGATCCGGCGCCGTTTCCCAAGCACAAGGGGTTCCGCTGGGGCCTCGCCGACGAGAAATTCGCCGGCAGGCGCGAGGAGCTGGGAGTGGCCGAGACCGACGCGCAGGGACGGACGGTGGTTACCGGCCTGGTTCCCGGCGATCTCAAGTCCACGCTGCCGCTGCGCGCCGACATCGGCATCGCCATTCGCGAGCCGGGCGGCCGCGCCACCGGCGAGCATGTCTACGTGCCGTTGCGCACCCGTCCGGTCTCGCTGGGGGTGCGGCCGCATTTCGACGGCAGCGTGCGCGAGGGCCAGGACGCCGCCTTCGACGTCATCGCCGTCGACGAGGCCGGCGAGCGCATCGCCCGTGCGCCGCTGGACTATCGCGTGCTCAAGGATTCCTCCACCTGGCAGTGGTACCGCTCCGGGTCGAACTGGCGCTACGAGCGGGTGGCGCGCGAGACCGAGGTCGCGTCGGGGACCCTGACGGTCGGCAGCGACGCGCCCGCGGTGCTGCGCCAGCCGGTGCGCTGGGGCTCGTACCGGCTGATCGTCGGCGACCGCGCCAGCGGGGCCAGCACCTCGGTTGCCTTCTGGGGCGGCTGGTACGGCAATGCCACCGCCGAGCGGCCCGACCGCCTGAAGGTGGCCGCCGACAAGGCCGGCTATGCGGCCGGCGACACCGCGCGCCTGCACGTCGAGTCGGACCATGCCGGCGAGGCGTTGCTGGTGGTGGCCAACGAGCAGGTGCACGAGACCCGCAACATCCACATCCCCGCCGGCGGCGCCGACATCGCCGTGGCGGTGAAGCCGGAATGGGGGCCGGGCGCCTATGCCATGGTCACCCTCTATCGGCCGCTGTCCGAGCAACTCGGCCATGCCCCGGTGCGGGCGGTGGGGTTGGCGTGGCTGGGGCTCGACCCGGCGCGGCGGACCCTCTCGGTGAGCATCGGCGCGCCGGAGAAGAGCGGGCCGCGGCGGCAGCTGACGGTGCCGGTCACGGTCGGCGGCGGCGAGCGTGCCTTCGTCACCCTGGCCGCCGTCGACCAGGGCATCCTGCAACTGACCCGCTTCAAGACGCCGGCACCGCAGAGCCACTACCTGTCCAAGCGCCGCCTCGGCGTCGGCATGCGCGACGATTACGGCCGCCTGATCCGCGGTCTGGCCGGGCAGGGCGACGACCAGGGCGGCGACGCCTTCGGCGGCAAGGGGCTCGACGTGGTGCCGACCCGCACCGTGGCCCTGTTCTCGGGCATCGTTGCCGTCGGCCGCGACGGCACGGCGTCGATTCCCCTCGACCTGCCCGACTTCCAGGGCGAGCTGCGGCTGATGGCGGTGGCCTACAATGCCGACAAGGTCGGCTCGGCCGAGGCGCGGATGACGGTGCGCGACCCGGTGGTCGCCGAGGTGATCCTGCCCCGCTTCCTCGCCCCCGGCGACCAGGGCCGGGCCACCGTGCTGCTGCACAACGTCGAGGGCGGCGAGGGCGGCTACACCGTGGCGATCCGCGCCCACGACGCGGTGGCCGGTGGCGCCGCCGAACGCACCCTCGCCCTCGCCAAGGGCAGGCGCGCGGTGTTCACCGTGCCGCTCGACGGCCGCGAGGCGGGGATCGGCACCGTGCAGATGACGGTCCAGGGGCCCGACGGCTTTGCCGTCGACCGCGCCTGGCCGATCCAGGTGCGCCCGCCGCAACTGCCCGAGACCCGCCAGACCGTCGCGGCGATGCCGCCGGGCGAGACGGTGAGCTTGGGCAACGCGGTGCTGGAGGGCTTCGTCCCCGGCACCGGGGCGGCGGCGTTGAGCGTTTCGCGCTGGCAGGGGATCGACGTTCCCGGCCTGCTGCGCTGGCTCGACCGCTATCCCTTCGGCTGCCTGGAGCAGACCACCAGCCGGGCGATGCCGCTGCTCTATTTCAACGACATGGCGCTGCTGGTCGGCGGCCGTCAGGACCGCGGCATCGACGGCCGCATCCAGGACGCGGTCGAGCGGATCGTGTCGATGCAGACCGCCGAGGGTGCCTTCCGCATGTGGGGGCAGTGGGGGAGCGATGCCGATCCGTGGCTGTCGGTGTTCGCCCTCGACTTCCTCGACCGCGCCGCCGACAAGGGTTTCGACGTTCCGGCGGCGGCGCTGACCCAGGGCCGCCGCTGGTTGGCCCGCGAGGTGTTTTATGGCCGCGAGGAGGTTCGCAGCTATGCAGCCCTGGTGTTGGCACGCAAGGGCCACGCCAATGTCGGCGATTTGCGCTACGCCTACGACTCGCGAACGCCCAAGCGGGCAATGGGTCTCGCCCATCTCGGCGCCGCCCTGGATGCGGTGGGCGAGCGGGCGCGCGCCGCCTCGGCCTATCAGTCGGCGGCCAAGGCGCTGAAGGGGTGGGCGCCGGGCAAGGACGATCCTTACGGCAGCCGCCTGCGCGACACCTATGGCGTCGCCGCGCTGATGGCCGGCGCGGGCCGCGGCGCGCAGGTGCCGGCGTTGCTCGCCGAGGCCGGCATCCTCGACACGCGCGCCGAGGGCACCACCACCCAGGAGAAGGCATGGATGCTGCTCGCCGCCGCCGAGATGGCCCGCAACGCCGGCCGTCTGGCGGTGGAGATCGACGGCAAGCCGGTGGAGGGCGGCGACCCGGTGGCGCGGCCGCTCGACGCCGCGGCACTGGCGCGCGGGGTGACGGTGAGGAATGCCGGCGACGGCGAGGTGTTCCGGGTGGTCTCGGCCGAGGGGGTGCCGGCCCAGCCGCTGCCGGCCTCGGGGACGGGGATGACCCTGACCAAGCAGGTGTTCACCCTCGACGGCCGCCCCGCCGACCTCGCCGCTTTGCGCCGCAACGACCGGCTGGTGGTGGTGGTGAAGGGACATGTGGCCGACAAGGTGCGCGGCGATTACGCGGTGCTCGACCTGCTGCCCTCGGGCTGGGACATCGAAGGCGTGCTGCGGCCCGAACAGCCCGGCTATGCCTGGATCGGCACCCTGTCGGAAGCCGAGATGCGCCAGGCCCGCGACGACCGCTTCGTCGCCGCGGTGGCGATGCCCAACTGGGAGATGGACCGCAGCGATGCCGATGCCCCGACGCGGCGCCGCAACTCGGAGACCTGGGACTTCACCGTCGCCTACACGGTACGGGCGGTGACGCCGGGCAGCTTCGCCCTGCCGGCGGCGGTGGCCGAGCACATGTACGTGCCGCGGATGCGGGCCCGCACCGAGATGGGGCGGCTGGTGATCGGCGAGTGAGGGCCGGGCCCCGCCCTCTTCCACGCGGTGGGAGAGGGGCCGTTCTCGTCCTGCTTCTCGCCGTCGCCCTGTTCGCCCTCGACCGCCTGCTGCCGCCCGATCTCAGCCGTTTCGCGGGGCGCTCGACGGTGGTGGTCGATGCCGAGAACCGCCTGCTGCGGCCGTTTCCCACCGTCGACGGTACCTGGCGCCTGCCCACCCGGCCCGAGCGGGTCGATTCCCTCTACCTGAGCCTGTTGACGATGACCGAGGATCGCCGCTACGGCTGGCATCCCGGTGTCGATCCGCTGGCCGCGATCCGCGCCGTGGGGCAGGCGATCCGCCATCGCCGGGTGGTGTCCGGCGCCTCGACCCTGACCATGCAGGTGGCGCGGCTGCTGTCGCCCAGGCCGCGCACCCTGTCCGCCAAGCTGATCGAATCCGTCCGTGCGCTGCAATTGCAGGTCCGGCTGGGCGGCGACGGGGTGCTGGAGGCTTATCTCACCCTGGCGCCGTTCGGCGGGGCGCTGGAGGGGGTGACCGCCGCCTCGCTGGCATGGTTCGGCAAGGAGCCGGGGCGCCTGACCCCGGCCGAGGCGGCGCTGCTGGTGGCCTTGCCGCAATCGCCCGAGCGCCTGCGTCCCGACCGCCATCCCCAGGCCGCCCAGGCCGCCCGCGACCGCGTCCTCGATACCGCGGTGGCGAAGGGCGTCCTCGCCCGCGAGGTGGCGACGGCGGCCAAGGCCGAGCCGGTGCCGACCGCCCAGCGGCCGATGCCGATGCTGGCACCGCATCTCGCCGAACGACTGGCCGCCGGGGCCGGGCGGGGGACGGTGGTGCGAACCCGCCTCGACGGCGCCCTGCAACGGGGGCTGGAGGGCCTCGGCCGCGCCCAACTGGTCCGCTTCGAGGCGGGTACCGATCTGGCGGTGGTGGTGGTGGCCAATGCCGACCGCCGGGTCCTGGCCCATCTCGGCAGCGGCGACTGGTCGGCGCGGCAGCTCGATCTGTCGCGGGCGGTGCGCTCGCCGGGCTCGGCGCTGAAGCCGTTCATCTATGCCGTCGCCTTCGACGATCTGTCGCTGCATCCCGGCACCCGGATCGCCGATGCCCCGCATCGCTTCGGCGATTGGCTGCCGCGCAATTTCGACCACGATTTCCACGGCACGGTGACCGCGCGCGAGGCCTTGCAGCGCTCGCTCAACGTCCCCGCCGTCCTGGCCCTGGAGAAGGTCGGCCCGGCGCGGCTGGCGGCATTGCTGCAACTGGCCGGCGCCGATCTCAGCTTTCCCGCCGCCGCCGCCGAGCCCGGCCTGCCGCTGGCCCTGGGCGGCGTCGGCATCCGCCTCACCGAGATGGCGATGCTCTATGCCGGCCTTGCCGACGGCGGCCGGATGTTGCCGCTGTCGCTGCTGGCCGGGCAGCCGGCGGTGCCGCCGCGACGGCTGGTCGGCGAGGCGGCGGCGCGGGCGGTGATCGACATCCTCGAAGGCAGTCCGGCGCCGGACGGCATCGCCACCGGCTCGGCGGTGGCGCGGCCGCGGCGCATCGCCTTCAAGACCGGGACGTCGTTCGGTTTCCGCGACGCCTGGACCATCGGCGCCTCGGCCGATTACACGGTGGCGGTGTGGGTGGGGCGGCCGGACGGCGCCCCGCGTCCCGGCGAGATGGGGCGCAGCGCCGCGGCGCCGGTGCTGTTCCGCGTTTTCGATCTGTTGCCGCCCGACCGCGGCCCGCGCCCGGCGCCGGCGCAGCCCGACCATGCCCTGTTCCACCGCCAGCCGCCGCCCGCATTGGCGCGCCTGGAGCCGGAGAGCGGCGAGGGGCCGGTCCGCGGCGCCGAGCGGCTGCGCATTCTCTTCCCCCCCGACGGTATTACCGTCGAGAGTCTGGCGGAAGGCGTGGCGTTGCGGGCGGCGGGCGGACGTCCGCCGTTGCGCTGGGTGGTCGACGGCCGCCCGCTGGCCGAAGGGGCGAGCTTCTGGCGCCCCGACGGCAATGGCTTCGCCCGCCTGGTGGTCATCGACGCCGACGGACGCCGCGCCGCGAGCGGAGTCCGGGTGGTGGTGCCGGGGAAATAGCCGTTCGCGCGCCCGCCCGGCGAGGGGCCCCGCAGGCGGGCGCGGGCATTTTCAGCCTACAGGCTGCTCTCGACCCATTCGTAGAGCTTGCTCTTGGGCAGGGCGCCGATCTTGGTGGCGGCGACCTGGCCGTTCTTGAAGATCATCAGCGTGGGAATGCCGCGCACGCCGTACTTGCCGGGTGTGGCGGGATTGTCGTCGATGTTGACCTTGGCCACCGTGATCTTCTCGCCCAGCTCGCGGGCCAGATCTTCCAGTGCCGGAGCGATCTGGCGGCAGGGGCCGCACCACTCGGCCCAGAAGTCCACCAGCACCGGGCCCGAGGCCTTCAACACATCGGCTTCGAAGCTCGCATCCGTCACATTCTTCATCGTCCGTGTTCCTTGCTCGATTGATCGCCGGGTGTCCCGTGTTGTCCGTCACTCTAGAAAGCCAAGCCGCAGGCGTCAAGGCGATGCCAAGGGTGCAGGGGAGCAGGGTGCCAATGGGTAAGCATGCCGGCCATGCGGCCATTGCACGGGCCGCTTCCGTTTTGCTTGGGTAGTCTTGTGCAGTGCAACACGAAAGGGCGTCGACATGCTGCTGCAGGAACGGGCGTTGGGCCGCGGGCGCGAGATCGGTGCGGTCTCGAATTCCGACGACGAGCTGGAGGCTCTCGTCGCCACCTTCCTGAGAGGCCATCCGGAAATCGCCGGCTGTCCGGATCTGGTCGATGCGATGTGGACGGGGATCGCCCTCACCAACCAGCGCCGCGACAGCCGGCTGCGTCGGACGTCCTACTTCGCGCTCTCGGCCGGCGGCGGGTCGGCGAGCGTGCCGGCGACGTAGCCGGCGGCAGCACCGACGGCGGCGCCGATCAGCGTCGCCTGCATGGTATAGCCGCCGACGATGCGGCCGATGACCGCGCCGCCCAGCGCGCCACCGCCGGTACCGTACATCTGGCCGTCGCTGGGCTTGGTCACGCAACCACCCAACGCCAGGGTCGCGGCAACGGTTGCCACGGCGGCCACATTCCGAATGGTCATGGATGCCTCCTCGTCATATGGGACAAGGACAGGGTACCACCAATTCGCGCGATTGCCGACTCTTCCGGTTCGGCCGGCGGGAGGAACGGACGCGCCGCTACCGTCCCGCCACGGTCATGCCGTCGATGCGCACCGTCGGGCTGTCGATGCCGTGGCGGAGGTCGAGGTCGTTGGCCGGAATCAGCGCGCCGAACATGGCGGTCATGTGGCCGGCGATGGTGATCTCGCTGACCGGGAAGGCGATCTCGCCGTCCTCGATCCAGAAGCCGGCGGCGCCGCGCGAATAGTCGCCGGTGACCATGTTGACCCCCTGGCCGAACAGGTCGGTGACATAAAGGCCTTCGGGGATGTCGCCGATCAGCTCGGCGGCGGTCACCGGACCGGCTTCCAGGGCCAGGTTCGACGGCGACGGGCTGGGCGGCGACGAGGTGCCGCGGCTGGCATGGCCGGTGCTGCTCATCCCCAACTGGCGGGCCGAGCGCAGATCGAGCAGCCACGAGGTGAGAATGCCGTCGTCGATCACCGCCAGCGGGCGGGCCGGCAGCCCCTCGCCGTCGCAGGGGTGCGAGCGCAGTCCGCGGCGGCGCAGCGGGTCGTCGACCACCCGCACCCCGGGGGCGAACACCCGCTGTCCCAGCATGTTCTTGAGGAAACTGGTGCCGCGGGCGACGCTGGCGCCGTTGATCGCTCCGGCCAGGGAGCCGATCAGGCCGCGGGCGACGCGGGGGTCGTAGACCACCGGCACCTTGCAACTGCGCATCTTGCGCGCGCCGAGGCGGCGGACGGTGCGGCGTCCGGCCTCGGGGCCGATATCCTCGGGGCGGGCGAGGTCGGCGAAGTGAACGGCCACCGAATAGTCGTAGTCGCGCTCCATGCCGGTGACGGCGTCGCCGGCCAGCACCGCGGCCGACAGCGAGGCGCTGGTCCGGCCATAGGCATGGGAGAAGCCGTTCGAAGCGACCACCGAGACCTGCGAGCGGCCCCAGCCGGCGTCGGCGCCCTCGGAGTTGGTGACGCCGGGGACGGCGCGGGCGCAGTCCTCGGCGCGGCGTGCCATGTCGACCAGGGTATCGGCGGCCGGTTCGACGGGATCGCAGCAATCGAGCTCGGGGAAGCCGGTGGCCAACTGGCCGGGCTCGGCGAGGCCGGCATAGGGATCCTCGGGCACGGTGCGGGCCATGGCCACGGCGCGCTCGACCAGTTCGTCGAGGGCCGCCGCCGACCGATCCGAGGACGATACCATCGCCTGACGCCGGCCGATCAGCACCCGCAGGCCGACGTCGCCGCCCTCGCTGCGCTCCAGCCGTTCCAGCTTGCCGAGGCGCCAGGCCCCCGACAGCGACACCGCGTCGATGAGCACGGCGTCGGCGGCGTCGGCTCCGGCGCGACGGGCGCGGGCGACGACGTCGTCGAGCAGCGAAAGGGGATCGGTGGCGGACATGGGGCAGACCTCCCTGGAGACCGATTCGACCTTGGGCGGCGAGGGGACAAAAGCAACCTCGGTGCCGACGCGCGAATGGCGAGGACCGAGGCTAGCACGGTCGCCGGCCCGCCGCTACCCGGCCTTCCCGCCGTCCGTGGTCTTCGCCCGCGGATGACTGTCGCGGTAGATCCTGGTCAGGCGTGCGGCATCGACCTCGGTATAGCGCTGGGTGGTCGACAGCGAGGCATGGCCCAGCAATTCCTGGATGGTGCGCAGGTCGCCGCCGCCGGCCAGCAGGTGGGTGGCGAAAGAGTGGCGCAGGGCGTGCGGGGTGGCGGTCTCGGCCAGGCCGAGCAGCGTCCGCAGCCGGCGCATCTGCCGCTGCACCACCCCGGGATTGAGCGGGCCGCCGCGCACGCCGACGAACAGCGGGTCGCCGGGGCCGCCGGGGAAGGGGATCTGGCGCAGATAGGCGGCCACCGCTTCGGCGACGATCGGCAGCACCGGCACCACCCGCTGCTTGCGGCCCTTGCCGGTGACGGTTATCGCCTCGCCGCGCGGCGCCTCGCGGCGGGTCAGCGCCAGCGCCTCGCCGAGACGCAGGCCGCACCCGTAAAGCAGGGTGAAGAGGGCGACGTCGCGGGCCGCCAGCCACGGCTCGTCATGGAGTTCGGCGGCGGTCGACAGGGTCTCCAGCGCCTCGTCCGCCGCCAGCGGCTTGGGCAGCGAGCGCGGCGGCCGCGGCGCCTTGATCGCCGCCAGGGCCGGGTTGTGCACCAGGCCGCGGCGATCGAGGAACTTGAAGAAGGTGCGCAAGGTCGACATGCCGCGGGCCAGCGACGAGCGCGCCAGCCCCTCGCCGGAGCGGCGGGCGAGGAAGGCGCGGAAATCCGCCGGCCCGAGGGCGGCCAGCGCCGCCAGATCGGCCTCGCCGCCCAGATGATGGCGCAGGAAGCCGAGGAAGGCGGCGAGATCGCGGGAATAGCCGTCCAGGGTATGCGGCGAGGCCCGCCGCTCGCTCGACAGCCATTCGCTCCAGGCGGCGACGGCTTGGGCGAGGTCGGGCGCGGCGGCGAAGGCGATGGGGGCGGGCGGCATGGCGGCCAAGGATAGCAATGTCGGCCGGCGGCGGGCAACGTTTTGCCCCTCTCCCGCTCGTGGGAGAGGGGAGGGTGAAGGCGCCGCGAACGACGGGGCTTGGGACTCCCTCATCCGGCGCTTCGCGCCACCTTCTCCCGCGGGCGGGAGAAGGGCCTGCCACCAACGGCCCACCTACCCAAAAAGATATCGATTCTTGGGGCCGGGCGCGCTAAACATGATCCTGCCGGATCCTCGTCAGATTGCCCGGGTGCAGGGCGATTCTTCAGGGTCCGGTTCGTCGTCTCCAGCAAATCCTCAAGGGAAACCATGGAACAGGAATTCCACCGGATCAAACGGCTCCCGCCCTACGTCTTCGCCGAAGTGAACGCGATGAAGGCCCGAGCGCGCGCTGCCGGCGACGACATCATCGATTTCGGCATGGGCAATCCCGACCAGCCGACGCCGCCGCACATCGTCGAAAAGCTGGTCGAGGCGGCGCGCAATCCGCGCGCCCACCGCTATTCGATGTCGCGCGGCATTCCCGGTCTCAGGAAGGCGCTGTCGGCCTATTACGCGCGCCGCTTCAACGTCGACATCTGCCCGGACGCCGAGTGCATCGTCACCCTGGGATCCAAGGAAGGCCTGGCCAACCTGGCCAACGCCATCACCTCGCCGGGCGACATCGTGCTGGTGCCCAATCCCAGCTATCCGATCCATCCCTACGGCTTCATCATTGCCGGCGGCTCGTGCCGCTATGTGCCGGTGACGCCGGACAAGGAGTTCATCGCCGCACTCGACCGCGCCGTGCGCCACTCGGTGCCCAAGCCGATCGCCCTGGTGCTGAACTATCCGTCGAATCCGACCGCCCTGCTGGCGAATCTGGACTTCTACGCCGAGGTGGTCGAGTTCTGCCGCCATCACAAGATCTGGATCCTCTCCGATCTGGCCTATTCCGAGATCTATTTCGACGTCGAACCGCCGCCGTCGATCCTTCAGGTCCCCGGCGCCAAGGACATTGCCGTCGAGTTCACCTCGATGTCGAAGACCTACAACATGCCCGGCTGGCGCATCGGCTTCGCCGCCGGCAACCGCACGCTGATCGGCGCCTTGGGGCGGATCAAGAGCTACCTCGATTACGGCGCCTTCACCCCCATCCAGGTGGCGTCGGCGGCGGCGCTCAACGGGCCGCAGGACTGCGTCGACGAGATCCGCACCATGTACAAGGACCGCCGCGACGTGCTCATCGAGGGCCTGCACGCGGCCGGGTGGATGGTGCCCAGTCCGCCGGCGACCATGTTCGCCTGGGCGCCGATCCCGCCCGCCTTCGCCCATCTCGGCTCGCTGGAGTTCTCCAAGCTGCTGATGCGCGAGGCCCAGGTGGCGGTGGCGCCGGGCATCGGCTTCGGCGAGTACGGCGATTCCTACGTCCGCTTCGGCCTGGTCGAAAACCGCCACCGCACCCGTCAGGCGGTGCGCAACATCAAGACCTTCCTCGGCAACTACGACAAGGTGCTCGAGGAATCGGAGAAGCAGCGCGCGGTGGCCGGCCGATGAGCACGGCGACTCCGCTGAAGATCGCCGTCGCCGGTCTGGGGACCGTCGGCGGCGGCACCGTCCAATTGCTCCACGACCACGCCGCGCTGCTGGCCGAGCGGGCCGGCCGGCCGCTCGCCCTGGTGGCGGCGGCGGCGCTGGAGAAGCCCGCCGGTCTGCCGCTCGATGGCGTTGCCTTCCATCGCGATGCGCGCACCATGGCCGGCGAGGCCGATTACGACGTCCTGGTCGAGCTGATCGGCGGGGCGGACGGCATTGCGCTGGACATCGTCCGTACCGCTCTCGAACGCGGCAAGAGCGTGGTCACCGCCAACAAGGCGATGATCGCCCATCACGGCGTCGCCCTGGCGACGCTGGCCGAGGTCAAGGGCGGCGCCATCGGCTTCGAGGCCTCGGTGGGCGGCGGTATCCCGATCATCAAGAGCCTGCGCGAGGGTCTGGCCGGCAATCGCGTCGGCAAGGTGATGGGCATCCTCAACGGCACCTGCAACTACATCCTCACCACCATGCGCAGCCAGGGCCGCGACTTCGCCGACGTGCTGGCCGAGGCGCAGACCCTGGGCTATGCCGAGGCCGACCCGACCTTCGACATCGACGGCATCGACACCGCCCACAAGCTGGCGATCCTCGCCGCGCTGGCCTTTTCCATGCCGGTCGACATCGGGGCGGTGCAGGCCGAGGGCATCCGCCACGTCTCGGCGCTGGACATCCAGTACGCCGACGAACTGGGCTACCGCATCAAGCTGCTCGGCGTCGCCAGCCTGTCCGAGGCCGGGGTCGAGACCCGGGTCTATCCGGCCATGGTGCCGCTGTCGTTCCCGCTCGCCCATGTCGACGGGGTGTTCAACGCCATCGTCACCGAGGGCGATTTCGTCGGCCGCACCGTGCTGGAAGGCCGCGGCGCCGGCGCGCGTCCGACCGCCTCGGCGGTGGTCTCCGATCTGATGGACCTGGCCCGCGGGCGCTCGCTGCCGACCTTCGGCGTCAAGGTGGCGGCGCTGGCGCCGCGGCCGCAGGCCCCGGCCGGGGCGCATCGCAGCGCCTTCTACATCCGCCTGATGGTGCGCGACGAGCCGGGGGTGTTCGCCGACATCGCCGCCGCGTTGCGCGACGAGCAGGTGTCGATGGAGCAGGTGATCCAACGCGGCCGTGCGCCGTCCGAGACGGTGCCGGTGGTGATGACCGTGCACGAGACCGACGAGGCGGCGATGCTGCGCGCCGTCGAACGCCTGACCCGCCTGTCGTCGGTGGCCGAACCGCCGCGGCTGATCCGCATCGAGGCGCTTTAGAGCGTGATGCCCATTTTGGGCATCAGGCTCTAGCCTTGTGTTTATTGCCCTCGCCGGGCGCGCGCCTCCGCGCTTGGCCGCGGCGCCCGGCGAGGTCCAAATTTAACCCTAGACCATCCTGCGTCATCTTCGACGCAGGATGGTCTA
>JACRFY010000301.1 GCA_016212565.1 Magnetospirillum sp.
CACCCGCCAGTTGGTGGTGGAATGGGATTCCGAGGTGGTGGGGGCATTGAGCAAGGCCGTCGACGGCGCCGGCATCGACCTGATCGAGGAGCTCGCCCAGGCGCTGGGCCCGTTCGGGTCGCTGTTCCGCCGTCTCGCCGGCGGGGCGCTCGACCTGGCCGCGGTGCTGCGCCGCGACGTCGAGACCCTGCGTCAGGCGCTGATCGCCCCGGCGCTGAAGGATGCCGACGCCCAATCCGCGCGCATCGCCGAGCTGGAGGCCGAGGTCAAGGCCCTGCGCAAGGCCGGGCGCCGGGGCGCGCCCGCATGAGGCCGGAACTGGTCTGCCCGGCCGGCACTCCCGCGGCGCTGAAGAGCGCCGTCGATGCCGGCGCCGATTGCGTCTATGTCGGCTTCCGCGACGAGACCAACGCCCGCAACTTCCCCGGCCTCAACTTCAGCCGCAAGGAGCTGGAGGAGGGCGTCGCCTACGCCCACGAGCGCGGCGCCAAGGTGCTGGTGGCGATCAACACCTTCCCCCGCGCCGGACGGCCCGAACTGTGGCATCAGGCGGTGGCCGACGCCGCCCGCCTGGGCGCCGACGCCGCCATCCTCGCCGATATCGGCCTCATCGCCCACGCCGCCCGGGCCCATCCCGATCTGCGCCTGCACCTGTCGGTCCAGGCCGCCGCCTCCAACCCGGAAGCGATCCGCTTCTACGCCGAGCGCTTCGGCATCAAGCGGGTGGTGCTGCCCCGGGTGCTGACCGTCCAGGAAATCGCCGCCGTCAACGCCGCGATCCGCCCGGTCGAGACCGAGGTGTTCGTGTTCGGCGGCCTGTGCGTGATGGCCGAGGGGCGCTGCGCGCTGTCCTCCTACGCCACCGGCCAGTCGCCCAACATGAACGGCGTCTGCTCGCCGGCCGCCCATGTCCGCTACGAGGAGACCGCCGCCGGCATCACCTCCAAGCTCGGCGCCTTCACCATCAACCGCTTCGGCCGCAACGAGCCGGCCGGCTATCCCACCCTGTGCAAGGGCCGCTTCGTCGCCGCCGGCAAGGCCAGCTACCTGTTCGAGGAACCGACCTCGCTCAACACCCTGGCCATCCTGCCCGAGCTGATCGAGGCCGGGGTCACCGCCTTCAAGATCGAGGGCCGCCAGCGCGGCCGCGCCTATGTGGCGGCGGTGGTGCAGGCGTTCCGCACCGGCATCGACGCCGTCCTGGCCGGCCGCCCGGTGCCCGACCTCGACCTCGACGCCATCACCGAGGGCGGCCGCCAGACCGCCGGTGCCTACGAGAAGACGTGGCGATGACCGAAACCGCTTTGCCGCCGTCGCGCCTGACCCTCGGTCCGGTGCTGTTCAACTGGCGCCCCGAGGCGATGCGCGACTTCTACTTCCGCGTCGCCGACGAGATGGACGTCGACACCGTGTGCGTCGGCGAGGTGGTGTGCTCGAAGCGCTCGCCGTTCTTCGCCCCGATGGTGCCCGAGGTGATCGCCCGCCTGGCCGCCGCCGGCAAGGAAGTGGTGCTGTCGTCGCTGGCCCTGATCATGAGCGGCCGCGAGATCGCCGAGGCCCGCGACCTCGCCGCCACCGACGGCTGGCTGGTCGAGGCCAACGACGTCTCGGTGGCGGCGATGATGAGCGGCCGCCCCTTCGCCGTCGGCCCGCTGGTCAACGTCTACAACGAGGGCACCCTGGCCGCCCTGGAAGCGATGGGCGCCATCCGCGTCTGCCTGCCCGCCGAGCTGGACGCCGCCACCATCGGCGCCCTGGCCAGGACCGCCGGGGCGGAGATCGAAATCCAGGCCTTCGGCCGCCTGCCGCTGGCGATTTCGGCCCGCTGCTACGCCGCCCGCGCCCGCAACCTGGCCAAGGACGGCTGCCAGTACGTGTGCGCCGACGACCCCGACGGCATGGAGGTCGACACGCTCGACAACGACGCCTTCCTGGCCGTCAATGGCACCCAGACCATGTCGTATCACTACCTCGACCTGCTGGCCGAGATGGATGGTCTGCGCGCCGCCGGCGTGCGCCGTTTCCGCCTGTGGCCGCAGCAGGTGGACATGGTGGCGGTCGCCGCCCTCTACCGCGGCGTCCTCGCCGGCACCCTGGCGGTCGCCGAAGCGCAGACCCGCCTCGCCGCCCTGTGCCCGGGAGTCGACTTCGCCAATGGCTACCTGCACGGCCGCGAAGGCTGTGCGATGGTCGAGAGCGACGCGTAGCCGACCTCACCGAACCCCGCCGCCGGGCATGACGGTGTATGGGGTGACTGCACTTATTTCGCTCAGATTGCCGCCACCAGCGAGGTTGCCGTCATCGGCAGAATCGGAGTGCTGCAGGACGGGGCTGGAGATCCGTTTTTTCGAAAACAAGGAATGCAGCGGAGGAGGTTTTGCCGCGGCCATCTTCCCTCCGCCAATTGCAGTCCCTATAATTCCTGGCGTGCCCGCGCCCGTCCGGTGCTGTCTCGGTCGGGGCCGGTGCTGAACGGGGTGTTGAGCCATGCCTTCTTTCGACATCGTTTCCAAGACCGACATGGCCGAAGTGGACAATGCCCTGGCCGGCATTACCCGCGAGGTGGCGCAGCGCTTCGACTTCAAGGGCGCCAAATGCTCGGTGGAGCGCAAGGACGAGACCATCACCGTCCTGGCCGACGACGACGCCAAGCTCAAGCAGATGCACGAGCTGCTGAAGGTCCACTTCACCCGCCGCAACGTCGACCCCAAGGCCTTGGACTACAAGACGGTGGAGAAGGCGGCCGGCAACTCGGTGCGCCAGCTGGTGATCGTCAAGCAGGGCATCGACAAGGACCTGGCCAAGACCCTGGTCAAGGCGATCAAGGACAGCAAGATCAAGGTCCAGGCGTCGATCCAGGGCGACGAGCTGCGCGTCAGCGGCAAGAAGCGCGACGAGTTGCAGGACACCATCACCCTGGTGCGCGGCCTGGAGGTGGAGCAGCCGCTCCAGTTCGTGAACTTCCGGGACTGAGATCGGGCTCCCCACACCTCTTCATACCTGAGCGCATGGCCCCACGCCCTCGCCGCCAGGCGGCGGCGCCTGGAGGCCGGTTGCCTCGCCCGCATTCCTGTTGCAAACGCCTCGCACTTGCGGCTAACTACCCCGATGGTTTCTGTGGGATGAGGACGTGCCGATGATGCGCGGTGCAGGTTGAACGGCGGCCGCGGTGCCTGGGATGTCGTGGCGGTGGCGGTGGCGGCGCTGGTGGCCCTGCCGGTCCTGGTGGTGGCGGCCAATCTGCTGGTTCCCTCCGCCGAGGTCTGGGAGCATCTGGCGGCGACGGTGCTGCCGTCCTATGTCGCCAATTCTTTGTGGCTGATGCTGGGGGTCGGTGGCGCCGTTGCCGTGGGCGGCGTCGGCACCGCCTGGCTGGTGACCATGTGCCGGGTGCCCTGTCACCGCACGCTGGAATGGGCGCTGCTGCTGCCGATGGCGATGCCGACCTATGTGGTGGCCTACACCTATACCGGGCTGCTGGATTTCGCCGGGCCGGTGCAGTCGACCCTGCGGGCGCTGTTCGGATGGCATTCGGCACGGGACTACTGGTTCCCCGAGATCCGTTCGCTGGGCGGGGCCATCGCGGTGATGGCGATGGTGCTTTATCCCTATGTCTACATGCTGGCCCGCGCCGCCTTCCTCGAACAGTCGGTGTGCGCGCTGGAGGCCAGCCGCACCCTGGGCCGGCGCCCGTGGCGCGCCTTCCTGGAGGTGGCGCTGCCCCTCGCCCGTCCGGCCATCGCCGCCGGCGTGGCGCTGGCGCTGATGGAGACCCTCAACGACTTCGGCACCGTCCACTACTTCGCCGTCGATACCTTCACCACCGGCATCTACCGCACCTGGCTCGGACTGGGCCAGCCGGCGGTGGCGGCACAGCTCGGCGCGGTGTTGATGCTGTTCGTCCTGGCGCTGGTGCTGGTCGAGCGGATGTCGCGCGGCGCGGCCCGCTTTCATCACACCACCGGACGCTATCGCCAGTTGCCGCGCCTGCCCCTGCCGCCGCTGGGCGCCGCCGCGGCGCTGGCCTTTTGCGCGCTGCCGCTGGTGCTGGGATTTCTGCTGCCGGCCGCCGTGCTGGCCGGCTGGGCCGTCCAGGCGGGGTGGCGGCGCAACCTGGGCGGAGACTTCCTGCACCTGGCCGGCAACAGCCTGATTCTGGCCGCGGTGGCCGGCGTGGTGGCGGCGCTGGTGGCGCTGCCGCTGACCTATGCCCAGCGTCTGCGCCCGACTCGCCTGGTCAAGGCCTGCGTGCGCGTGGCCGGGCTGGGCTATGCCGTGCCCGGCTCGGTGATCGCCGTCGGCACCCTGGTGCCGCTGACCGCCATCGACCGCAGCCTCGGCGCCCTGGTGCTGACCGGCACCATCGTCGCCCTGGTCTACGCCTATCTGGTGCGCTTCCTGGCGGTGTCGGCCAATGCCGTCGAGGCCAGCCTGGGCAAGGTCACACCGTCGATGGAGGCGGCCGCCCGCACCCTGGGCGAGACGGCGCTCGGCACGCTGCGCCGCGTCCACCTGCCGCTGGTGCGGACCAGCCTGCTCTCGGCGGTGCTGCTGGTGTTCGTCGATGTGATGAAGGAATTGCCCGCCACCCTGATCATGCGCCCGTTCAATTTCGACACCCTGGCCACCCGCACCTTCACCCTCGCCTCGGACGAGCGGCTGGCGGACGCGGCGGCGCCGGCCCTGGCGATCATGCTGGTAGGGCTGTTGCCGGTGGTCCTGTTGAGCCGGGCCATCACCCGTTCGCGTCCCGGAGCACAGCCATGAGCAGCCGCGGCCTGGTCATCGATGGCGTCAGCCACGTCTACGGCACCACTGCGGTGGTCCGCGAGGTCAGCCTGGTGGTGGGGCCGGGCGAGTTGGTCTGCCTGCTGGGCCCGTCGGGCTGCGGCAAGACCACGACGCTGCGCATCGCCGCCGGGCTCGAAGCGCCCGCCCGGGGGCGGGTGCTGCTGGACGGCCGGCTGGTTTCGGGCCAGGGCGTCCACCTGCCGCCCGAGGCCCGCAATGTCGGCTTCCTGTTCCAGGACTACGCCCTGTTCCCCCATCTCGACGTCCTCGGCAACGTCGAATTCGGCCTCACGGCGCTGGCGCGGCAGCCGCGGCGCGCGCGCGCCCTGGAGGTGCTGGCGCAGGTGGGGATGAACGCCTTCGCGCAGGCCTGGCCGCACCAGTTGTCGGGCGGCCAGCAGCAGCGGGTCGCCCTGGCCCGGGCCCTGGCGCCGCGGCCGAAGCTGATGCTGCTCGACGAGCCGTTCTCCGGGCTGGACCGACGGCTGCGCGACCAGATCCGCGACGAGACCCTGCGGGTGTTGCAGCAGAACCATGTCTCGACGCTGATGGTCACCCACGATCCCGAGGAGGCCATGTTCATGGCCGACCGCATCGCCGTGATGCGCCATGGCCGCATCGAGCAATTGGGCACCCCGGCGGAGTTGTTCGACCATCCCGCCAGCCCGTTCGTGGCCTCGTTCTTCGGCGAGGCCAACATCCTGCCCGGCGTGGTGCACCAGGGGCGCATCGCCACCCTGCTGGGCGAGGTCGCCGCCCCCGGTCTGGCCGAGGGCTGCGCGGCGGAGGTGCTGGTCCGGCCCGAGGCGGTGACGCTGCGCCCGGATGCCGCGGGGGCCGGCATCGTGTTGAGCGCCCGCGTGCTGGGGCGCTCCAGCCTGGTCCACCTCGATGTCGAACGGCCCGGCCAGCCGTCGCGGCACCTGCATGCGCGCCTGCCCCACCGCGACCTGCCGGCCGAGGGCGAACGGATGGCCGTCGGTCTCGATTGCACCCAAGCCTTCATCTTCCCCGCGGAGACGGACGGGTAAGCTCCCGTCCGCCGCTCCCGGTCACACAGAAAGGAACACCATCATGCGCCTGTTCCCCGGTTCGGCCCTCCTGGCCGCCATCGCCCTGCTGGCGACCACCGCCCAGGCGGCGGAGGTCAATGTCTACTCGGCGCGCAAGGACCACCTGCTCAAGCCGGTGCTCGCCGCCTTCACCCGCCAGACCGACATCACGGTCAACCTGCTGTCGGCCGGCGAGGACCAACTGCTGGAGCGGCTCAAGAGCGAAGGCCCGACCAGCCCGGCCGACGTGTTCATCGCCACCGACGTGGCCTATCTGCACAAGGCGCGCGTCGCCGGGGTCCTGCAACCGGTCCGCTCGGCGGTGCTGGAGCGCAACATCCCCGCCCAGTTCCGCGATCCCCAGGGCTACTGGGTCGGCCTGTCGGCGCGGGCCCGGGTGCTCTTCTATGCCAAGGACCGGGTCAAGCCGGGCGAGGTGTCGACCTACGAGGATCTGGCCGATCCCAAGTGGAAGGGCCGCATCTGCGTGCGCAGCTCGTCGTCGCCCTACAACCAGTCGCTGCTGGCCGGGCTGATCGCCGTCCTGGGTCCGGAAAAGGCCGAGCAATGGGCCAAGGGCGTGGTCGACAACATGGCGCGCAAGCCGCAAGGCGGCGACCGCGACCAGATTGCCGCGGTCGCCGCCGGCCTGTGCGACGTGGCGATCGCCAACACCTATTACTATGGCGGCATGCAGACCTCGGAGAAGGCCGCGGACCGCGACGCCGCGGCGAAGGTCGGGCTGTTGTTCCCCAACCAGCAGGGGCGCGGCGCCCATATGAACGTCGCCGGCGGCGGGGTGGCGATCGGCGCCAAACACCGGGACGAGGCCGTCAAGCTGCTGGAATTCCTCTCCGGCGCCGATGCGCAGCGCCTGTTCGCCGAGGCCAACAACGAATTCCCCGTCCTGCCCTCGGCCAAGCTGGCGCCGACGGTTGCCGCCTGGGGACCGTTCAAGGGCGAGAGCATCAACGTCGCCATGCTGGGGGAGAACACCCCCTTGGCCGTCCGCATCTTCGACCGGGTCGGCTGGCGGTAACGCCGGCGACATCATCCCTCGGCGAGCGCTCCGGCCTCCTGCGGGCGGTCGCGCTCGCCACAGGCGATGGCGATGAAATCCGCGAGCGTGCGGCCGGGCACCGGCGCGAACCGGCGCGGCGAGGGGTGGGTTTCGGCCATGCGGTCGATGCGGAAATTGCGGAACTCCTGGCGCAGTTCGCACCATGCCGCCAGCGTCCACACCTTGCCCCAGAAGAACAGGCCGAGCGGCCACACCGCCCGCCGGCTGCTCCGGTCCTCGACGTCGCGGTAGGCGAATTCGAGCACATGGCGGCGGTTGATCGCCTCGCGGACCACGTCGAGGGTCCGCCTGTCGGCCGCCGGCATTTCCCCGGGCGCGAACAGCAACGCCGAATCGGGGCCGGCCGTGGGGTCCTCGGGCAGGGCGGCGGCGATCTTGTCCACGGCCTGGGCGGCGGCGACGGCCAGATCGCCGCCGCCCCACGCCCGCACCAGCCGGGCTCCCACCACCAGCGCCTCCAGCTCGGCCCGGCTGAAGGTGAGCGGCGGCAGGTCGAGGCTCGCCCGCAGCAGGTAACCGACGCCGGCCTCGCCCTCGATCGGCAGGCCGACGTCGATCAAGGCACGCATGTCGCGGTAGATCGTCCGCTCGGACACCTCCAGAGCCGTGGCGAGGTCGGCGGCCGTGACCAGGCGGCCACGCCGAAGTCTCTGGATGATACGGAACAGGCGGTCGGCGCGACGCATGCGCTGCGGCTCAGGCGGCGGCTTGATGAAGGCCGATGCGGTTGCCCTCGCAATCGGTGAGCACCGCGTAGCGGCCCATGTCGCCGGGCAGGACGGTGACGTCGACCACCACCGCACCGCCGTGCTGTCGGGCGCGGGCCAGGGCCCCGTCGAGATCGCCGTCCAGCCGCAGGTAAATGGTGATGCCGGCGGCGGTCGAGGCCACGCCGCTGCCGCTGGTCAGACAGCCCGACGGCGCCTCGGGGGCTTGCGGGCAGAGCTTGAACATCGCCACGGGATGGCCGGACCCGTCGCAGAGCGTGCGTTCGAGGGCGATGCCGAGAACGGTTTCGTAGAAGCGGCAGGCGCGATCCAGGTCGGCAACCGGGATCTCGAACCAGGTGACGGCGGGGAACATGGTCATGGGACGACTCCGAAGACGGGTTGAAGGGTGTGTTGGACACCGAGCCCTTCTACCACCGGCCTCCTGACAGCATGGTGTCAGGAGAGTAGCGGAGGCATCCCTTTCGGAAAACACACTTCCGCGAAGCGCGGATGCACCCCGTTCCATTGTAAGTCACAGTGGTCGTGAATCGACATCTTTACAGCCTTGGCTGGCCGTCACTCGTTCTCATATCATTCCAAGCAACGGACGTGTTTGAGGGAAAAGATGGTGCGGCTCGGCGCGATTCGAGTGCGGCGGGTTGCCGCAATCCGATCAACGCAGGGGGAGCTGTTCCAGCATTTCAAGCTGTCCAATACCGGTGACTGCGATGACGGCGAGGGTTACGACTCCACGCGGAAGTGCCGCTCCGCCAAAAGCTCGAATCCGACAGGCTGCTAGTGTAGCCACATCGTTGGCGCATCACCCGGAGGGCGTATTGAGGCCGCCCGCGCCCCGCACCAGATGGCCGAAGGTCGCGGAACAAGGAGGGAAAGCCATGCCGATCGGGACACGCGCGCATTCGACCTTCTGGCAGGACTGGGGCAATCTGATCATCGGGGGCTGGCTGTTCGTCTCGCCCTGGGTCCTTGGCTACGCCGATCTGCCGGCGGCGGCGTGGAATTCGTGGATCTTCGGCATCGTGGTGGCGGTGGTGTCGATCGCCGCCCTGATCCAATTCGCCCAGTGGGAGGAATGGATCAATGTCCTGTTCGGCGTCTGGCTGCTGGCGGCACCGTGGGTGATGGGCTTTGCCCTCGCCGGGGAAGCGGCCCCGGTGTGGAACCATGTCGGCGTCGGACTGGTGGTCGGCATCCTCGCCCTGTGGGACGTGCTGTCCCACCGCGAAACCGCCTTGCCGGCCCAGTAGGCGTCCTGTCACCGCCGGGCTCCCTCGCCCGCCAGCGGGCGAGGGACACGTCGCG
>JACRFY010000038.1 GCA_016212565.1 Magnetospirillum sp.
CTCGGCCTGTTCGATCAGGGTGTCGAGGAACACCTCCCAGGTGAGGTCCTCGGCCACCCCGCCGACCTTCTCCAGCGCCTGGTAGATCGGCACCGTGCCGATGGGGACCGGGGAGTTGCGGATGATCCACTCGCGGGTGGCGTGGATGTGCCGCCCGGTGGAGAGGTCCATCACCGTGTCGGCGCCCCAGCGGATCGACCACACCATCTTCTCCACCTCGCCGGCCACCGAGGAGGCCAGCGCCGAATTGCCGATGTTGGCGTTGATCTTGGTGAGGAAGTTGCGGCCGATGATCATCGGCTCGGCTTCGGGGTGGTTGATGTTGGCCGGCAGGATGGCGCGGCCGCGGGCGATCTCGTCGCGGACGAATTCGGGGGTGATCTCGTCGGGAATCGCGGCGCCGAAATCCTCGCCGTCGCGGGCTTGGCCCTTGAGGGTGGCGAGGCGCAGGTTCTCGCGGATGGCGACGTATTCCATCTCCGGGGTGATCAGCCCGGCGCGGGCATAGGCCATCTGCGTCACCGCGCGGCCCCCCTTGGCGCGCAGCGGCTTGAGGCCCTTGCGGTCGTAGACCGGCACGGCGATGGTCTCGCCGGCCTTGAGGCCGTCGTCCTCGGGCCGGTGGGCGCGGCCTTCATAGGTCTCGACATCGCCGCGGGCGAGGATCCAGTCGCGGCGCAGCGCCGGCAGGCCGGATTCGATGGCGACGATGTGGCTGGGATCGGTGTAGGGGCCGGAGGTGTCGTAAACCACCAGCGGCGCCTCGCCGGAGGTCGTGGTGAGCCCGATCGAGCGCATCGCCACCCGGATGTCCGGCCGCGAGCCGGTCACATGGACCTTGCTCGACCCGGGGAACGGGCCGGTGGTGATGGTCAGCGTGTCGGACATGCGCCTCTCCGTGCGTTGCGCGGGCGGCCGACGAACGGGAGGCGGAGCGGGAGGCGTCCGATCCCTTCGCCGGCATGACCCGGATCAGGTACCAAGGGTCGCCGGCGCCGCCGCCAGCCTCTCAGCCCCACGCGTTGGGGCTCCCCTTCGGATATTCGGGGCAGAGTGGGGACTCGGCGCAATCCTGTCAAGGTTCGGGCAAAAAAAGCCGCCCGCCAGGGGGGACACGGCGGACGGCTGGGAAGTTGATCTTAAGAGAGGGAGGCTGACCCCAGGTGAGGCCAACATCTGACTCAGACCTTAATCGCCGCCGCGGTCGATGTCAAACCAATTTAATACCAGTTCGCAAAGGATGGCGCAGGGGCTTACGGAAGCTCGACAAATTCCAGGAATGTTCCTATCCTGACCATCAGGAGGTTGCCATGGCCGACGAGCTCGAAAGCCTGATGCTGCGGTATCTGCGCCGGATCGACGAGCGTACCGACCGCATCGAGCAAAACCAGCGCGAGCATGGCGAGCGCTTGACCACCATCGAGCGGATGCTGGCCGGGCTGCGGCGTGAGCAGGCGTTGGACGCCGAGGCGCAGGCGATGTTGGGCGCCCGGATCGACCGGTTGAGCGACGAGGTCAATCGGATCAAGCGCCGGCTCGATCTCACGGATGACGGCGCCCAGCCCTGAGATTGCCCTCACCGCCCGGCCAGCACCCCCTCCAGCAGCCCTTCGACCACTTCGCGGCTGAGGTCGCGGGTGATGAACACCAGTCGGGTGCGGCGGTCGTCGTCGGGCCACGCCGAGAGCGGGGCCGGGGGGTGGAAGACGTGCTGGACGCCGTGCACCGCCAGCGGCTTGTCCATGTCCCGGGCATTGACGATGCCCTTGATGCGCAGCAGGTTCTCGCCGCGGTTCGACACCATCAGTTCGAGGGCGAAGGCCAGGGCCGGCCACGACACCGGCGCGTCGCGGGTGAAGACGCAGGCCTGGATGCGGGCGTCGTGGCGGTTGACGTCGTGGTGGTGGTCGTGGTGTCCCTGCTGGGCGGCGACGGCCTCGGCATGGAGCCAGCGCTCGACGTCCGGCGTCTTGGACTTGCCGTTGAACAGCCCGGCGTCGAGGATCGCCGCGGGGTCGAGGGCGCCGTTGGCGGCCACCAGGATCGGCGCCCCGGGATTGAGCAGCCGCAGCCGCGCCCGCAACACCTCAAGGGCGGTGGGATCGGCGAGGTCGGTCTTGGTCAGCACCAGCCGGTCGGCCATCGCCGCCTGCTTGACCGCCTCTTCCTGGGTATCGAGGGTGCGGGTGCCGTTGACGGCATCGACGGTGGAGACGATGCCGTCGAGGCGGTAGCGGCTGCCGAGCAGGGGATCGGTCATCAGGGTGTGGATGATCGGGGCGGGATCGGCAAGGCCGGTGGTCTCGATCACCACCCGGTCGAATTCCGGCACCTCGCCCTTGACCCGCTTGAGGAACAGGTCGCGCAGCGACTCGACCAGGTCGCCGCGCACGGTGCAGCACAGGCAGCCCGAGGTCAGCAGGACGATGTCCTCGGCGACGTGGCGGACCAGCAGGTGGTCGAGTCCGACGGCGCCGAATTCGTTGATCAGCACCGCGGTGCGGTCGAGCCCCGGCTGGGCCAGCAGATGGTTGAGCAGCGTGGTCTTGCCGCTGCCGAGAAAGCCGGTCAGGACGGTGACGGGAAGGGCGCTCACTTCTTGTACAACTCCTCCGGCTTGACCAGCACCTTGGCCACCTCTTTGAGGCCATCGGCGCGGGCGGCGGTATAGAAACAACTGCGCCGCCCGGTGTGGCAGGCGACGCCTTGCTGGTCGACCTTCAGCAAGACGGTGTCGGCATCGCAGTCGAGCAGGAAATCGACCAGATGCTGCTCCTGGCCGGAGCTTTCGCCCTTGCGCCACAGGCTGTGGCGCGAGCGCGACCAATAGCAGACCCGGCCGGTCTTCAGGGTTTCGGCGACGGCGTCGCGGTTCATCCACGCCATCATCAGCACCTCGCCGGTGTCGTGCTGCTGGGCAATGGCGGGGACCAGGCCGTCGTCGTTGAAGACGATGGCGTTGAGCGCCAGTTTGGGGTCGATCATGACGGGCCTCCGGGTAATCAGCTCGTCACGATAGCGCATTCGCTCAGGGTGCCGAAAGGCACTCGGTCAAACTTGAGGCCAGGTTGCGCATAAGACTGAAGTATTGCTCCGGCCCCGGCGGCAGGGTGGCGCCCTGGGGGTCGAGTATGCCGACCCGCGTTCCGGCGGCCTCGGCCAGGGTTTGCACCACGGTGGCGGGGAATTGCGGCTCGCGGAACACGCAGGCGCCCCGCGCCTGCTTCAGGCGGTCGCGCAACGCCGCCACCCGCCGTGCCGAGGGCGGACGGTCGGGATCGACGGTCAGCGACCCCGCCGGGCTCAATCCGTAGCGGCGTTCGAAATACTGGTAGGCGTCGTGGAAGACCACATAGGGCTTGCCGGCCGCCGGGGCGACTTTGGCGCGGATCTCGGCATCGAGGGCATCGAGGCGCGGGCCGAGGGCGGCGGCATTGGCGGTGTAGCGGGGGGCGTTGGCGGGGTCGAGGCGGCTCAGGCGGGCGGCGACGGCGGCGACCATCACCTTGGCGTTGGCGACATCCAGCCACAGATGGCCGTCGAAGGCCTCCTCGTGGTGGTCGTGATGCGCCTCGTGTCCCTGCTCATGCGCCGCCCAGACACCGCCTTCGCGCAGGGGCAGGCGGGCGATGCCGGGCAGGTCGGCCACCGCCAGGACCTCGGCCTGCGGACCCAGGGCCCGCAGCGGCTTTCTCAGGAAGCCCTCGTAATCGGGATCGATCAGCACCACCAGCCGCGCCGCCCGCATCGCCTTGGCGTCCGAGGGCTTGAGGGCATAGGTATGCTCGGAGGCGGTGCCGGTGACCAGCGCGGTCGGCGTGCCCACGCCCTCCATCACCGCCGCCACCAGGGAATGCAGCGGCTGGAACGACACCACCACCTTCGGCGGCTCGGCGGCGGCGGCGGAGCGGGCGAGGAGCGAGCTTGCCACCAGGAGGGCGGCCAACGGGGACTTCCACATCAGGGGACTCCGTGCGATGATGGGCGGGTTCGATACGTTATAATGTATCATTTGGTCGGTGACAAGATGAGCTTTCCCTCCCAGTGCCACGACCATGCCGGCTGCATCCGCACCGCCGTCGCCGCCGCCGAAGCGGAGTGCCGGCGCCGCGGGGCCCGCCTGACCGACGTCCGCCGTCGGGTTCTCGAACTGGTCTGGAGCAGCCATCAGCCGGCCGGTGCCTATGCGCTGTTGGAGGCCTTGGGCCGCGAGGGCTTCCCGGCGGCGCCGCCGACCGTCTATCGCGCCTTGGATTTCCTGCTCGCCCACGGGCTGGTGCACCGCATCGAGCGCCTCAACGCCTTCATCGGCTGCACCCGGCCGGGCGAGGCCCATTCCGGCCAGTTCCTGCTTTGCCAGGGCTGCGGCATCGCCGCCGAACTGGCCGATGCCGGGATCGACACGGCGGTGGAGCAGGCGGCGGGGCGGCTGGGATTCTCGGTGACCCGGCAAATGGTCGAGGTCGAGGGGCTGTGCTCGGCGTGTCGGGAGGGGGCCGCCCCATGACCGCGCTGCTGACTCTCGACGGCGTCTCGCTCGCCTTCGCCGACAATCCGGTGCTGGTCGAGGTCGGCCTGTCGGTGGCCGCGGGACGCATCGTCACCGTGGTCGGACCCAATGGCGCCGGCAAGTCGACGCTGCTCAAGGTCGCCCTCGGCCTGTTGCCGGCCGACCGCGGGCGGGTGGAGCGGGCCCCGGGGGTGACGGTCGGCTACGTGCCGCAGCGTCTGGTGGTGCCGCCGACCCTGCCGCTGTCGGTGCGCCGCTTCCTGTCGATGGCCGGCAGCGCCGGGCTGGAAGTGGCGCTGGAGCGGGTCGGCGCCGGCCATGTGCTCGGCCGTCAGGTGCAGCGGCTGTCGGGCGGTGAGTTGCAGCGGGTGATGCTGGCCCGCGCCCTGCTGCGCCGGCCGCAACTGCTGGTGCTCGACGAGCCGGTCGGCGGCGTCGACATGGCCGGGCAGGCCGAGCTCTACGACCTCATCGCCGCCTTGGCCCGCGAGGAGGGATGCGGGGTGCTGCTGGTGTCGCACGACCTCCATCTGGTGATGGCCGCCACCGACGAGGTGGTGTGCCTCAACCGCCATGTCTGCTGCGCCGGACACCCCGAGGCGGTCAGCCGCCATCCCGAATACCTGGCGCTGTTCGGGCCGCGGGTGGCGGCCAGCCTCGCCGTCTATACCCACGCTCACGACCACGCCCATCTCGCCGACGGCACGGTGGCGGCGCCGCCGCACCGCCATGGTCCGGAGTGCTCCCATGGATGAGTTGCTGGTCCGCGCCCTGGCCGCCGGTGGCGGCCTGGCCCTGGTGGCGGGGCCGTTCGGCTGTTTCGTGGTCTGGCGGCGGATGGCCTATTTCGGCGACGCCCTCGCCCATGGCGCCCTGCTGGGACTGGTGGCGGCCACCGCCTTCGGCATCGAGCCCTCCCTGGGCGTGGTGGTGGTGGCGGTCGGGGCCGCCCTCGGCCTGGCGCGGCTGGAGCGGCAGCGCCGCCTGGGCACCGACACCCTGCTCGGCATCTTCGCCCACGGCGCGCTGGCGATCGGGTTGGTGGCGCTGTCGCTGATGGAGACGGTGCGCATCGACCTGATGGGCTGGCTGTTCGGCGATGTGCTGGCGGTGCGCTGGCTCGACGTGGCGACCATCTGGTTGGGCGGCGCCGGCATGCTGGCCGCCTTGGCCGCGCTGTGGCCGACCCTGGTGGCGATGACCGTCGACGAGGACCTCGCCCGCGTCGAGGGGCGCCCGGTGGCGGCGGCGCGGCTGGGACTGATGCTGCTGGTGGCGCTGGTGGTGGCGGTGGCGATGAAGATCGTCGGCATCCTGCTGGTGACCGCCCTGCTGGTGATCCCCGCCGCCGCCGCCCGTCCCTTCGCCCGCACCCCCGAGCAGATGGCCGCGGGGGCGATGGCCGCCGGCGTGGTCGCCGTGGCGGCGGGCATGGCGGCGAGTTGGCGCCTCGACACCCCGACGGGTCCCAGCATCGTGGTTGCCGCGGTGGCACTGTTCGCGTTCAGCCAATCGTTCCGCCGCAATACTTGATGATCGCTTGATCCGGAAAGTGTTTTGACGTGACTCCGGAATAGTACCCCGGTAGGGTCATATTGCGGTCAAGTACAGCGGGACAATTGGCCTATCGAGGGTAGAATGTCGGCGACGGGATTGGGGATCAGGGGGAGAGTGGGCCTCATCGTCGTCGGCGCGATTGCCGGAATGGTGGCGGTGGCGGCCCTGACGTTGTTCCAGTTGCGAACGACCATGCTCGAAGGGCCCAAGAACAAGACTCAAGCGCTCGTCGAGTCCGCTCTCAGCATCGTCGCCGCACATCATGCCCGTGCCGAACGGGGAGAGCTTCCGGTTGCCGAGGCGAAGGCGGCGGCCTTGGCGCGACTCGCCGAGTTGCGTTACGGCGGCGACAATTATTTCTGGGTCAACGACCTCGACGGTGTGTTGCTGATGCATCCGCACCGGGCGAAAGAAATTGGCACCAGCATGCTGGGGCTGACCGATCCCAGCGGCAAGGCCATCTACCGGGCGTTCGTCGAGCTCGGCCGCCGCGACGGGGCCGGCTTCGTCGACTATGTCGGCCGTCGACCGGGCACCGACGTCAATGCTCCGAAAATTTCCTACCTGGCGGTGTTTCCGTCGTGGGGATGGCAGATCGGCACCGGTATCTACGTCGACGATGTTGCGGCCGCCTTCCAGCGGGATGCACTGGGCGTGGTCGCGCTGGTGTTGGCCCTGGTGGCGGTGGTGGGGGGTGGGACCGTGTTCGCCGCCCGGAGCATCGTGCGGCCCTTGACCGGGTTGGCCGACGGCATGCGGCGGCTCGCCGCCAACGACATCGGCATTGTCATCGCCCACTGCGACGACCGCAGCGAGATCGGCACCCTGGCGCGCGCTTTGGCCACCTTCCGCGACAACGCCAAGGAAATGGCGCGAATGCGGATCGAGCAGGACGCGAATGCCGAACAGGCCGAATTGCTGCGCCGTCATGCCCTCATGATCGCCGCCGACAGGATCGAGGCGGCGGTGGGCACGGTGTTGACCAAGGTCTGCGAGGAAGCGGCGGAGATGGAGGCGATGGCCTCCAGTCTGGCGACCGCCGCTCAGACCGGCAGCAACCGTGCCGTTGCCGTGTCGACGGCGGCCGACGAGGCGCTGACCAGCGTGCAGACGGTGGCGGGGGCCAGCGAGCAACTCGCCGCCGCAATCGCCGAAATCGGCCGGGAAATGGCGCGCTCGACGGAGGTCTCGACCGAAGCCGTCGCCGAGGCGCAGCGCAGCAACACCCTGATCGAACGCCTTGCCGCCTCGGCCGACCGCATCGGCCAGGTGGTGACGCTGATTGCCGATATCGCCGGACAGACCAACCTTCTCGCCCTCAATGCCACCATCGAGGCGGCCCGGGCCGGCGATGCCGGCAAAGGCTTTGCGGTGGTCGCCAACGAAGTCAAATCGCTCGCCAACCAGACCGCCCGCGCCACCGAGGAAATCGGCCAGCAGGTGACGGAAATCCAGGCCGAGACCCGCGGTGCGGTGACCGCCATCGCCTCCATCGTCGAGACGATCGGCGTCGTCAACTCCATCGCCACCGCCATTGCCGCGGCGATCGAACAGCAGGGCGCCGCCACGCGCGACATTGCCGGCAACGTCCAGCAGGCGGCACGCGGGAATTCGCTGGTCAACGACAACCTGCACGGCCTCAGCGACGCCGTCGGCGAAACCGGCGACGCGGCTCGGGACCTGAGCGCCGGCGCCTCCCGGCTCGCCGCCGAGGCAGTCGGCCTGCAGGCGCAAATGAGCGGATTGTTGGCGACGGTGCGCGGCTGACCGCCGACAAAGATTGCGTTGGCCGAGTGGGCACCTTTGTGGCACCCTGCCCCGACTCATCGCCGCTTGCAGGGGTGCGTCGCATGGCTTCGGACAATCTTGCCGTCATCATTCTCGCCGCCGGGCTGGGAACGCGCATGCGCTCCGACCTGCCCAAGGTCATGCATCCGGTCGGCGGGCGGCCGATGATCGCCCATTTGATGGATACCGTCGCCAGCCTCAACCCCCAGCGGGTGGTGGTGGTGGTCGGCCCCGGTATGGAGGCGGTCGAGCAGGCCGTCGCGCCGGCGGTGACCGTGGTCCAGGCGCAGCGGCTCGGCACCGGTCACGCGGTGATGCAGGCCCGCGAGGCGCTGGCCGGCTTTGGCGGCGATATCCTGGTCCTTTACGGCGACACCCCGCTGCTCACCGCCGAGACGCTGGCGCGCATGCTGGCCGAGCGGCGCGCGGCGCAGGATCCGGCGGTGGTGGTGCTGGGCTTCAAGCCTGCCGATCCCGGCCATTACGGCCGTCTGGTGGTCGGCGCCGAGGGCCTGAAGGCGATTGTCGAATTCAAGGATGCCAGCGAGGACCAGCGCCGCATCCCGCTGTGCAATTCGGGGGTGATGGCGCTCGACGGCCGCCGCCTGTGGGGCCTGGCCGAGCGGATCGGCAACGACAACGCCAAGGGCGAGTACTACCTCACCGATCTGGTCGCCCTGGCCCGCGGTGCCGGTGCCGCCTGTTCGTTCGTCCTCGGCGACGAAGAGGAATTGCTGGGAGTCAACTCGCGCGCCGAGCTGGCCGCCGCCGAGCGGGTGCTGCAAGGCCGCCTGCGTCGCGCGGCGATGGCCGGCGGCGCCACCCTGATCGACCCCGAGGCGGTGTGGCTGTCGTGGGACACCAAGCTGGGCCGCGACGTGGTGGTGTGGCCGCAGGTGATCTTCTATCCCGGCGTCAGGGTCGGCGACGGCGTGACCATCAAGGGCTTCTGCCATTTCGAGGGCTGCTCGATCGCCGACGGCGCCGAGGTGGGGCCGTTCGCCCGCCTGCGCCCGGGGGCGGAGATCGGCGTCAAGGTGCACATCGGCAACTTCGTCGAGGTCAAGAAGGCCACCGTCGAGGAAGGCGCCAAGGTCAATCACCTGGCCTATATCGGCGACGCCCGGGTCGGCGCCGGTTCCAATGTCGGCGCCGGCACCATCACCTGCAACTACGACGGCTTCACCAAGAGCTTCACCGACATCGGTGCCGGGGCCTTCATCGGTTCCAACTCCTCGCTGGTGGCGCCGGTCAAGGTCGGCGACGGTGCCGTCGTCGGCGCCGGCAGCGTGGTGACCAAGGACGTCAGCGCCAACGCGTTGGCGGTGGCCCGCGGCAGCCAGATGGAAGTCGGCGGCTGGGCCGACCGCTTCCGCACCGCCAAGACGGCGGAGAAGGCGGCCAAGAAGGGCAGCTAGGCAGGTCGAGGGTTGGGGCCGCAATTCTCGGCCCAACCCTCGCCGATTTGTGGTATGATGCCTCAAGCCGGAAGAAGTCCGGGAGGCACAGCCATGGCGGAAGAATACCGCACACAGCCGGCTTGGCCGGCAGCCATGCTCAACGGGTTTGCGCAAGAACACGACCATGCGCAGGGGCATCCGCGCCGCAATACGGCGCGCTCGCCGTACCCGCAGAGCAACGACACTCCCCCCGATCACGGCGCCGCCGTGGTGATGTCCATGCTCGGCCTCGCCGCCGAGACGTTGACGCCGGCGCTCCTGGCGGCGCTGACGCCGGTGCTCGCCGAGTTGGACCGTCTGCGCAGCCGCGAGGAACAGGCGGAGCGGCGGCAGGCGGCGTTGGAGCGGCAGTGCGACCGCCACTCCGTGGTGCCGTGCTTCAACCGTCGTGCCTTCGTCCGCGACCTCGACGCTTTCCTGATGGCCGAGGCCAGCGGCACCCTCGTCGTCCTTCATGTCGACGGCATCGAGGCGCTGACCCGCCTGCACGGACTGGCCGCCGGGGAGGGGGCGTTGCGCCATGTCGCGGCCGTCATCCTTGCCAGTCTGCGCGGGAGCGACGTCGTCGCCCTGTTGAGCGGCAGCGCTTTCGCCATCCTGTTGCCGGCGACCGAGCGGGCGGCGGCCGAGGCGAAGATTGCCCGCATCCTCGCCCTCGTCGCCACGCCGCCGTTCTCCTGGATGGGGCAGGCCATCGCACTTGAAACTACCGTCGGTTTTCACCCGGCACTGCCGGGCGAGAGCGCCGAGCAGGCCATCGCCGCCGCCGACCGCGCCCGTCGGGGGCTGGAGACGGGCAAAGCCGCCGCTTCCGGGGACCTCACGACGCCTTGACGAGGGCGCTCGCGAGGTCCAACCTTATTTAATCGGATAGGGATGTGGACTTTGGGGGAGTGATGGAACGTCCGACAGCCACAGGCCACGGACAGAGGGTTTCCGACCGGGTGGTCGACCGCATCCTGGCGCGGATTGCCTCCGGCGAATGGGCCCCCGGCCAGAGGCTGCCGGGCGAGCGGGCCTTGGCCGAGGAGATGGGCGTCAGCCGCGTTTCGGTTCGTGCGGCGTTGCAGGGATTGAAGACGCAAGGGTTCCTCGATGCCGTCCAGGGCGGTGGCACGAGGGTGATCTCCAGCACCGCCACCATGGATCCGGGTCTGGTCGAACTGGTGCGGGTCAACCCCGAGGCCCTGCACGACCTGATCGAATTGCGGGCGATTCTCGAGGTGTGGGCGGTCCGTCGCGCCGCCTGCCAGGCCGGTCCCGGCCACCTCGACGAACTGGCGGAAATCATGCGGGCCAGTCAGGACGACGTCTGCGAGGGCAAGCACAAGACCGAGAACGACATCCGCTTCCACCTCGCGGTGGCCAAGGCCAGCGGCTCGGGCATCTACCTGCACATCATGGGCGTCTTCCGCGGCATCCTCGAACAGATGCTCGACTACCACCGCTACGAGCTGTTTCCCACCGCCCAGGACGATCTCACCATCTGCACCCAGCATCAGGCGATCTTCGACGGTATCCGCGCCCGCAATCCCGAGGCCGCCGCCCGGGCCATGGAGGCCCATCTCGGCTGGGTGATTGCGGAGTATCGCGAGGGTCAGGCGCGGCGCGGCGGCGATTCGTGAGCTCGGGTGGGGGTGGGCGGCCACGCCGCTGGCTGCCGTGGGCGATGTGGGGCCTGGGGGCCCTGTTCTATTGCTACGCCTTCTTCCAGCGTGTCGCACCGGCGGTGCTGGTGACCGAGATGATGCGCGATTTCGGCGTCGGCGCCGCCATCGCCGGCATGCTCTCGGGGCTCTATTTCTACACCTATGCCGGGATGCAGATCCCCATCGGGCTGCTGCTCGACCGCTTCGGGCCACGGCGGATGCTGACCGGCTTCGCCCTGCTGTCGGCGGTGGGCAGTGCCCTGTTCGCCGTGGCCTCGGGGGTGGGGCCGGCCTATCTCGGCCGCGCCATGGTCGGGCTGGGGGCGGCGGTGACCTGGGTGGGGACGCTGAAGCTGGCCTCGCAGTGGTTTCCGCCGCGGCGGTTCGCCCTGATCACCGGGTTGACCTTGGCGATGGGCATGGCCGGTGCCGTCGGGGCCCAGGTGCCGCTGGCCGGAGCGGTGGATGCCATCGGCTGGCGCGGCACCATGTGGGGCGCGGCGGCGGTGGCGGCGGTGCTGGCGGCGGTGATGTGGACGCTGATCCAGGACCATCCCGACGAGGCGAAGGCGCCGGTGTCCGGGCAGGGGCTGCTGGCCGGCTTGCGGCTGGTGGTGGCGGCGCCCGGGATCTGGTTGGCGGGTCTCTACGGAATGATGATGGCGGCGCCGCTGCTGTCCTATGCCGGGCTGTGGGGCGTGCCCTATCTGGTCCAGCTCCACGGCATGAGCCGCAGCGACGCGGCGCTGTCGACCTCGGCGATGCTGATCGGCTGGGGCGTGGGGGCACCGGCGGCGGGATGGGTGAGCGATGCCCTCGGCCGCCGTAAACCGGTGCTGATCGGGGCTGCGGCCCTGGCGCTGATGTCGACGGCGGTCCTGCTCTACCTGCCCGGACTTGGCGTCGGCCTGCGTCAGACGGTGACCTTCGTGTCCGGCGCGGTCAGCGGCGGCTTCGTGGTCGCCTTCGCCCTGGGGCGCGAGCAGGTGCCGGCCTGGGCGGGCGGCGCGGCGCTGGGGGTGGTCAACACCGCCTGCATGGCCTCGGGGGCCATCTTCCAGCCCTTGATCGGCTGGCTGCTGGATCTCAATTGGCAGGGAGAGGTCGCCGCCGGTTCGCGGATCTATTCCGCCGCCGCCTGGGACACCGCCTTCGTGGTGTTGCTGGCGGCCCAGGCGGTGGCCTTGGCGATGGCGCTGCGGGCGCCGGAAACCTACTGCGGCCATCCGTCATCGTGATGCGGTGGTACCGCGGCTCCGCTCTGCTAGACTGCGCCCCCGATTCCACGAAGGACGTTCGATGAGACGCACCCGCAACGCCAAGATCATCGCCACGCTGGGCCCGGCGACCTCGACGCCGCAGGCCATCGAGGGTCTGTTCACCGCCGGCGCCGACGTGTTCCGGCTGAATTTCAGCCATGGTTCCCACGCCGAGCACCGCGAGCGCTTCGAGACCATTCGCGCCCTCGAAGGCAGGATGGGCCGGCCGATCGCCATCCTCTGCGACCTGCAAGGGCCGAAGCTGCGGGTCGGCGACTTCGCTCATGGCAAGATCAACCTGGAGCCGGGCCGTCGCTTCCGCCTCGACCTCGACACGGCGTTGGGGGCCGAGGATCGGGCGCCGCTGCCCCATCCCGAAGTGTTCGCCGCCCTGGCCGTCGGCACCGAGCTGCTGCTCGACGACGGCCGCATCCGTCTCCGTGTCGAGCGCCACGGCGCCGACTTCGCCGCCACCCGGATCATCACCGGCGGCGAGTTGTCCAACCACAAGGGCGTCAACGTCCCCAATGCCGTGCTGCCTATCGCCGCCTTGACCGAGAAGGACCTCGACGACCTCGATTTCGCCCTCGACTTGGGCGCCGACTGGATTGCGCTGTCGTTCGTTCAGCGTGCCGCCGACGTGATGGAGGCGCGCCGCCGCATCGCCGCCAAGACGGGGGCGAAGACGCGGCTGCTGTCCAAGCTGGAGAAGCCGGCGGCCATCGATCACCTTGCCGACATCGTCGCCCTTTCGGATGCGGTGATGGTGGCGCGCGGCGACCTCGGCGTCGAATGTCCGCCGGAGATGGTGCCGATCCTGCAAAAGCGCATCATCCGCGCCTGCCGCGAGGCCGGCAAGCCGGTGGTGGTGGCCACCCAGATGCTCGATTCGATGGTTCATTCGCCCTCGCCGACCCGCGCCGAGGCCTCGGACGTCGCCACCGCCATCTACGACGGCGCCGACGCGGTGATGCTGTCGGCGGAGACCGCAACCGGCGAGTATCCGGTCGATGCGGTGACGATGATGGACCGCATCATCCTTCAGGTGGAACGCGACGACCATTACCGGGTGATCGTCGATGCCGCCCGGGTGGCGCCGCAGAACAACACCCGCGACGCCATCTCGATGGCGGCGCATCAGGTGGCGCACACCACCGGGGCGGCGGCCATCGTCTGCTTCACCGCCTCGGGCTCGACGACGTTGCGCATGGCGCGCGAGCGTCCCGAGCAGCCGATCGTCAGCCTCACCCCGGAGTTGACGGTGGCGCGGCAACTGGCCTTGGTATGGGGCGCGCATTCGGTGCAGACCAAGGAAGTGTTGAGCTTCGGCGAGATGGTCGACAAGGCGCTGGTGATCAGCCAACGCGAGGGGTTCGCCGGGGTCGGCGAGCGGGTGGTCATCGCCGCCGGGGTGCCGTTCGGCCGGTCGGGCACCACCAACGTCCTGCGGGTGGCCGAGATCGAGGAAGTCGGTACGCCTCGCGAGTGACACTTGCTAATAAACAGGGGTGATTTCCCAGGCCGGCTCCGGTATATGGGGGCGGCGTCAGCGAGGGAAGACAGATGACCGTTCTCGTAACCGGTGCGGCCGGATTCATCGGCTACCATACCTCTTTGCGTTTGCTCGACCGCGGCGAGCGGGTGATCGGCGTCGACGACATGAACGCCTATTACGATCCGGCGCTGAAGCAGACCCGTCTCGACCAGTTGATGGCGCGGCCGGGCTTTACCTTCGCCAAGGCCGACATCGCCGACCGCGAGGCGATGGGGGCGGTGGCCAAGGCCAATCCGGGCATCACCGGCTACATCAACCTCGCCGCGCAGGCCGGCGTGCGCCACTCGCTGCTGGCGCCGCACGACTACACCCGCGCCAATGTCGAGGGTCTGCTGGTGCTGCTGGAGATGGCCCGCGCCAATCCCGACTGCCGCCACTTCGTCTATGCCAGCTCGTCGTCGGTCTATGGCTCGAACACCAAGCTGCCGTTCTCGATCGACGATCCGGTCGACCACCCGATTTCGCTTTATGCCGCCACCAAGCGTTCGGGCGAGCTGATGGGCCATGCCTACAGCCATCTCTACCGCATTCCCACCACCGGGTTGCGCTTCTTCACCGTCTATGGACCGTGGGGCCGCCCGGACATGGCCGCCTATCTGTTCGCCAAGGCGATCCTGGCCGGCGAGCCGATCCGCGTGTTCAACAACGGCGACATGCGCCGCGACTTCACCTACATCGACGACATCGTCTCCGGGGTGATCGGCGTGCTCGACAACCCGCCCCCCGACACCGGCACCACGCCGCCGGCGCGGCTCTACAACATCGGCAACAACAACTCCGAGTCGCTGATGGACTTCATCGGCCTGATCGAGACCTGCCTGGGGGCCAAGGCCACCTATCGGTTCGAGCCGATGCAGCCGGGCGACGTCAAGGAGACCTATGCCGACATCTCGGCGATCCAACGCGACGTCGGCTTCGCCCCGACCACCCAGATCGCCGAGGGCATCCCGCGCTTCATCGATTGGTTCAAGACGTATCACAACGTGTGACCGGCGGCGCGGCGGAGCTACTCGGCCGCTGCCGGCGGGCCCTTCTTGCGCGGCCGTCCGTTGGTTCGTGGCCGGTAATGGGCGAGGACCAGGTCGCGATCCCGCGTCATCGCCGAACAGGCGATCTGCACGGCGGTCGGTAGAATCCGGAGCTTCTTGTACTGTTTGACGGTCGTTACCGATACCCCGAACAGGTCGGCAGCTTCCTGGAGCGACAGGTTCAGCGACGTCTGCCATGCCGTGAAATCGTCCCCGGTATGGGGGCGTTGCTCTGTGGCCACGCAGTCCAATGAATCGGCCGAATAGGTCAAGCCGTTTGCCCACTCGATGCCGCTACCGTAGCCGGCGACGGCGGCGGTTCGGAACAGCGAGGGCTCGTTAAGCGGGGCAAAGGGGGCAAACCCGGCGATTACCCCCGTCATGTCGATGGTGTCGACCGCGCCGTCTTTCCAGGTGACGACGAGTCTGTTCGCATCAACGGCCCGGACATCGGCTATTCTGCGCATGGTCAGTCTCCCTGATCCCTGACGGGAAAGCCGGGATTGCGCTCGTTCCACAACCGTTCAAGCACATCGCCATTGGCTTCCGCCCAGTCCAACACCGCCTTTATCTCCTTGCCTTTCAAGTCGCCGGCAATCTGATCGAGGCCCGGCAGACCGAAAACGGACGCGCGGTCGGGGCCGACAGCATGAAAGTGCGGGCGCCTATGCCTGTTGGTGTCGTTCCAGTACACCAGGATCTGGATGTTCCCGAGGGTGGCGACCGGCGGCACTGAACGGCTCCAAAGCTAGGGCGGAATCCGTCCGTCGTCAAGGCCGAGCCCGGCGGAATGCGCCCAGGGTTCCCCTAGACCGGCAGCAGGTTCCGGTCGAACAGGCTGATCAGATCGTCGGCGCTGACCGGACGGCTGATCAGGAAGCCCTGGATCTCGTCGCAGCCGCGTTCGCGCAGGAAGTCGGCCTGTTCGCGGGTCTCGACGCCCTCGGCCACCGCCTTCATCTTCAGGTTATGGGCGAGGTTGATGATCGTCGAGACGATGGCGGCGCCGTCGCCGTTCTCGGTGATGTCGTGGACGAACGAGCGGTCGATCTTCAGCGAATCGATGGGCATCCGCTTCAGATACGACAGCGACGAATAGCCGGTGCCGAAGTCGTCGATGGAGATCGTCACCCCCATGGCGCGAAGCTCGTGCAGCACCCCGGCGACCTCTTCGACCCGTTGCATCAGCACCGACTCGGTCAGTTCCAGTTCGAGGAACCGCGGCGGCAGGCCGGTTTCGGCCAGCGCCTGGCGCACCACGCCGGGGACGTCGCTCTCGCGGAATTGCAGGGCCGAAACGTTGACGGCGATGCGCACCGGCGGCAGGCCGAGGTCGTTCCAGCTTTTGCACTGGCGGCAGGCGGCCTTCAGGACCCAGGCGCCGATGGCCGAGATCAGGCCCATGTTTTCGGCCAGGGGGATGAATTCCGTCGGCGACACCAGCCCCATCTCCGGATGGCGCCAGCGCACCAGCGCCTCGACGCCCGACATGCGGCCCGTTCCGAGGTCGAGCTTGAGCTGGTAGGCGAGCACGAACTCGCCGCGCTCCAGCGCATGGCGCAGCGATGCCTCCATGGCCAGGCGCTCGAACGAGCGGGCGTTCATCGCCGCGGTGTAGAGCTGGTAGCTGTTGCGCCCCATGTCCTTGGCCCGGTACATGGCGGTGTCGGCATTCTTGACCATCGTTTCCACCGAGGTGCCGTCCTCGGGATAGACGGCAATGCCGATGCTGGTGGTGACGTAGAGTTCGTGGTCGTCGAGCACGAACGGCACCTTGACATGGCCGATCAGCCGCTCGGCCAGCTTGGCCACGTCTTCGACGTGCTCCAGCTCGGGCAGCAGGATGACGAATTCGTCGCCGCCCAGGCGGGCGACGGTGTCGCCCTCGCGCATGCACAGGCCGAGGCGATGGGCGGTCTCGATCAGCACCCGGTCGCCGATGCCGTGGCCCAGCGAGTCGTTGATGCGCTTGAACAGGTCGAGGTCGAGGAACATCACCGCCAGCCGCGAGGTGTGGCGGTGGGCGTTGGCGATTGCCACCTGCAGGCGGTCGGTGAACAGGCGGCGGTTGGGCAGGCCGGTAAGGACGTCGAAATAGGCGAGGTTCTTGATCCGCTCCTCGGTCCGCTTGCGCTCGGTGATGTCGGAGAAGATGGCGGCGTATTGGCTGACGTTGCCGTGGTCGTCGGTGATGACGTTGATGGTCAGCCATTCGGGGAACAGCTCGCCGTCCTTGCGGCGGTTCCAGATTTCGCCCTGCCAGAAGCCGCGCTCGCCGATCGAGTGCCACATCTTTTCATAGAAGGCCCGATCATGGCGGCCGGATTTGAGGATGCTGGGCCGTTGACCGATCACCTCTTCCGGGCCGTAGCCGGTGAGTTGGGAGAAGGCCGGGTTGACGAACTCGATCAGGCCGGCGGCATCGACGATCATGATCGCATCGAGCGAGGCATCGATCACCCGGCGGGCCAGGTGAAGGTCGCGGCGCGAGCGCAGCAGCGCCTCGTCGCGTTCGCGCAGCGCCTCGTCGAGGCGCTGGACGTACTCGTACTGCAAGGTGGCGAGGATATCGGAAAACGACAGCAATCCGATCAGCTGGCCGTGGGCATCCTTGATGCCGATGTGGCGGATGTGGCGCTCCTCCAGCAGCGCGCGGGCGGCGAGGAGGCTTTCGTCGGCGCTGACGCACACCAGCGGACGGCTGGCGACGTCTCCGACCGAGGCGGGCAGGATGCCGCCCGAGCCGATCAGGCGCACCACGTCGCGCTCGGTGATGATGCCGGGCTCCTCGCCGGGACCGCCCCACACCACCGCCGCGTCGACGCGGGCCTCGTTGATCTCGGCCACCGCGTCGGCCAGCGAGCGGCCGGGGTCGATGGCGACCATCGGCCGTCCCAGGGCGGTGCGCACCGAGCGCAGGACCAGGAAGTGCTCGATGCCGTGGCGGAGGATGACGTCGCTCTGGCTGATGATGCCGATCGGGGCCCCCCCCTCGTCGATGACGACGAAATGCCGGACCCCGTCGAGCTTGAAGCGCATGCCGGCGTCGCCGATGGTGGTGGCCAGCGGCAGGGTCTTGATCGGCGCGCTCATCACCGCGCGCACCGGCTGGTTCAGCGCGTCGGGGTGGGTGAGGTCGATCTTGAGGGCGTCATGTTCGGTCCAGATGCCGATCGGCTTGCCGTTCTCGGTGACCAGAATCGAGCTGCAATGGGCCTCGGCCATCCGGCGCGCCGCTTCGGCGACCGGAGTCTCCGGAGAGCAAGCGAGGATATCCTTCCTGACGATGCGTTCAATAGCGTGATCGACCGGCACTGTCCCGCCCCTGCCCAAAGTCCTCCATCCCCGGGTCCGAGTTTCCTCTTCTCCTTCCCTTTGGTCAACAAGATGACAAATTGGTGTGGCCGGGGGCGGTTCTATTCCGGCCACGCTTCGACCAGCCGCGGCCCCACCCGCAAGGGGGCGACGCGCTGGGCCAATCCGCTCCGGTCGTCGGTTTCCACCATCACGCCGCACAGGGTGGCGATGCCGTCGGCCGGCGACAGGCGCTCGCCGGGGATCTTGCGGACGAACTTGAAGATCGCGGCGTCCTTCTTCATCCCGATCACCGAGTCGTAGTCGCCGCACATGCCGGCGTCGCTCTGATAGGCGGTGCCGCCGGGCAGGATCTGGGTGTCGGCGGTGGGGATGTGGGAGTGACTGCCCACCACCAGACTGACCCGGCCGTCGAGGGTGTGGGCCAGTGCCATCTTTTCGCTGGTGGCTTCGGCATGGACGTCGACGATCACCGCGTCGGCGCCGCCGCCGCCCAGACGGACCTTGGCCAGTTCGCGCTCGGCGGCGATGAAGGGATCGTCGAGGGGATCCATGAACAGGCGCCCCATCACCTGCATCACCATCACCTTGCGGCCGCGGGAGACGGGGTAGAGGCCGACGCCCTTGCCCGGGGTGCCGGCCGGGTAGTTCAGCGGGCGCAGCAGACGCGGGTCGCTGTCGATGTAGCCGAGGATCTCGCGCTGGTCGAAGGAATGGTTGCCGAGCGTCAGCACGTCGACGCCGGCCGCATACAGCTCGTCGCAGATCTTGGGCGTGATGCCGAAGCCATGGGCGGCGTTCTCGCCGTTGACCACCACCAGGTCGGGGGACAGGCGACGGCGCAGCCCCGGCAGGTGAGCGACCAGCGCGTCGCGGCCGGACCGGCCGATGACGTCGCCCAGATAGAGGATCTTCATGTCCACTCCATCGCCAACAGGCCGGCCTCGGTGACCACCGCATCGAGCCGCCGGTCGTGGCCGTCATGGGGAACCGCCGCGACTTCCTGGGCGGCGAAGGCCAGCCCCACCGGTCTCACCTGGGGAGGCGGCGGCAATCGGTCCAGCGTGCGGTCATAATATCCCCCGCCGTAGCCGAGACGGAAACCGCGGCGGTCGAAGGCCAGCAGCGGCAGCAGGATCACCGCCGGCTCGACCGCCGGGGCCGCTGCCGCCGGGTGGCGGGTGCCGTGCGGGCCGGGCTCCAGCACGTCGTCGGGCCGCCAGGCGCGAAAGGCGAGCGGCTGGCCGCGGGCGACGACCACCGGCAGGGCCAGACGCATGCCCAGCGCGGCGAGGCGGGTCAGCAGCGGGCGGGGATCGATCTCGTCGCCCATCGGCCAGTAGCCGGCGACCACCGCACCGGGGCGGACCAGCGCCTCGGCCACGGCGGCCAGACGCGCGGCCGCCGCTGGGCCGGCCTCGGCAAAGGCGCGGCGGCGGATGTCCACCATGTCGGCCCTCAGACGGGCCTTGGCAGCGGGAAGGAGGCGATCGTCGGCGGTCATGGCGGGGAAAGACAGAGGAAGGCGGAGCGGCGCCGCCTCGGCCGGTGGCTTGCAAGTCCTCCGTGGCCTGCTATCGCAGGTGGGTGGCCATATAACGGAACCACGGCTCCGTCAGGGACAGCCCCCGAGAGGATCATATTGGCCCCAGGGACATTGGCTGCCTGTCGCACCGCGCAGCAAACCGCTCCAGGGGCGAATCTAGGCTCTTTCAAGCCGTTCCGCAATGCCTTCGAGCCGTTCGGCAAGGCGCTCGATCCCCTCGGCGAGGGCGGCATCGCCGGCCGCGGCATCGCTCATGCGCGCGGATTCGGCCCGGGCCTCGGCGACCTCGTCGGCCAGCATCAGCGCCACCATCACCAGCAGGCGGGCATCGGCCACCGGCCCGACCTGATGGACGATGTCGCCGGCCCGGCGGTCGACCTCGGCGGCGAGTTCCTGGACGCGCATGACCTGGGAATCGGCGCAGGCGATCTCGTGGAGGCGCCCCTGGATGGAAACGTTGACGATGGCCACCCCGCTTACCCCCCGACAATGCCGCGCAGGCGGGCGATGGTATCGTCCAGCCGTGCCGCAACCACGCGGGTGGTATCTTCGAGGCGGCCGTATTCGTCGCGGGCGTCGCGCAATTCGCCGGCCAACAGCAGATCGCCGGCCCCGCTGCGCAGGCTCGCCGCTTCCAGCCGGTCCATGGCCGCGCCGAGGCGCCGCATGGCCGCTTCGGTGCGCCTCAGGCTGTGGGGCTCGGCCTGACTCACGATTGTTTCTCCCGGTCGACGACGACAGGCGGCGAGGTTAGGGCCGAAGCGAAACGGAGTCAACGCAAGGGGCGGCGGCAAGACCGTCTGCCGCATGATACCCATTCGGAGACTGGGGTTGATACCTTCGGGCGAGAGCCTTTAGGATATTGCCAAGTCCTTAATCGCGGGCGGTGGTTCCCATGTCAGTGCCGAGAGAGTTCGAGCGCCGCTTCCTGGTGCGCTCCGGCGTTTGGCAAGCCGCGGCCGCGGCGCGGGCGGAGATCGAGCAGGGTTATCTCAGCCGGGCCGGCGACACCACGGTGCGGGTGCGGCGCATCGACGCCGCCGCCACTCTGGCGGTCAAGGTCCGCGATGCCGCGCCGGGGCGGGTCGAACTCGAATATCCGATCCCGGTCGAGCATGCCGAATTCCTGCTCTCCGCGGTGTGCGAGCGGCCGCCGATCCGCAAGATCCGCCACACCGTGCCCTATTGCGGTCAGTTGTGGTCGGTGGATGTGTTCGAGGGCGTCAACCACGGGCTGGTGCTGGCCGAGATCGAACTGGCCGATCCCGGCGCGGCGATGGTGCGGCCGTTCTGGCTGGGCGACGAGATCACCGACGACCCGCGCTTCCGCAATTCGTCGCTGTTCCGCCGCCCGTTCGGCGAATGGGGCCGGGCGGTGTCGCTGGTGGTCGGCGAATAGAGCGCTACGCCTCTGCCGGCGCGCTGTCGAACAAGGCCAGCAGCGGTGTCCATTCGGCGGCGAAGTCGCGGCTGCGGCGGGCGTGCTCCTCGAAGATCGACGAGCCATTGGCCGCCGCCGCGGGGTAGAACTGGCTGTCGCGCAGCCGCGCCACCACCGGAAATCCCAGCGAACCGAAGAACAGGTCGAGACGCTCGGAGGCCTTGGTGCCCAGGCGCAGGCGGTTGCCGACCACCGCGACCACCCGCTTGTGCTTGCGCACCGCCTTGACCTCGGCGAGCTTCTTGAGGAAATGGGCGGTGGCGTCCTCGTCGAAGGCGCCGGGCAGCACCGGCACCACCACCGTGTCGGCGAGGGCGATCAATTCCTCGACGTCCTTGTGATGCATGGCGGCGGGGGCATCGATCACCAGCGCTTGCAGGCCCTTGGGGATCTCGCCGGCCTCCTTGACCCAGTCGAGGCCGAGGATGGGCGGCAGGGTGGCCGGCCGGTGCTTCAGCCACGACAGGGACGACCGCTGGCGGTCGCAATCGCCCACCGCCGTCCTCAGCCCGCGAGCGGCGAAGGCGGCGGCGATGTGGGTGGCGATGGTGGTCTTGCCGCATCCGCCCTTGAGATTGCCGACCAGAACCGAATGCATAGCCGTTTCCCCTGGTGTGCTAGAAGGTCGCCGGGTCGCAGGACTGGCGGTGGAGCTTCAGTTCCTTGCACAGCTTCTTGGCCGCGTCCTTGCTGGGCAGCGGCCCGGCGATCACCCGCCAGCGCACGCCCTTTTCGCCCTGCTGGACCCGCTTGATCGAGGCCTGCTTGTCGCCGAGCTGCTCGGGGAACTTGGCCTTGATGCGGTCCCACAGCTTGAGCGCCTCGGCCTCGCTCTTGGCGGTGCCGAGGCCGATTCCGGGGGTGTCGCCCCCGGCCGGCATCGGCGCCGCGGCGCGGGCGGCGCCGCCCACCGGTCCCGGCTTGAGCCCGGTGGCCGTGCCCGACACGCGGGCCCCGGCCAGCTGGACGTCGAGGGCCTTGTTGATCGCCTCCTTCTCGCGCCCCGCCTCGTCGGCGGAGAGCAGCCCGGCGGCGCGCAGGCGCTCGACCCGGCCGACGGCATGGCCGGCGGCGATCATGTCGCGGGGCGGGAAGGGGCTGACTTCCAGGCCCTTGGGCTGGGCGGGCAGCAGTTGGTCGAGGATCACGGTGCGCTCTTCGGCGTGCTGGCGCGGGGTGATGGCGCGGCCTTCGAGGGCGACGCCAAGGGCACGCATGCGCTCGACCACCGCATCCTCGCCGGGGATCGGCCGTTCCAGGCCGCGCGACGGCGGCGGCGCGGTGTAGGGGGTCAGGGCCCCGAGATTGGTGCCGCGGCGGCGGGTGTATTCCTCCGGGGTGATCAGTCCCTCGTCGAGCAGGCGCTTGAGGACGCGGAAGCGGCCGATTACCGTGTTCTCGGCATCGGACACCGCGCCCGGCAGCGGCACCGCTCCCGCGGCGACCGCCGCCGCGCCCGGTTCAAAAGGGGAGACGGACACTCCCGGACGGGGGGCGGCCTGGACCATGCCGCCCTCGGGCAGGCCGCCGCCGACATCGGGCATCAACGGGCGGGCGGCCTGGGTGGCGGTGCCCTGGCGGGCCTTGCCGGTGACCTTCTCCAGCGCCGCCAGATTGGCGCGGGCGACATCGACCACCCGGCGCGGGCGGGCCCCCACCTCGCTGGGGATCATCAGCGTCGAGGCCGGCTCGTTGACGATGATCACCTCGTAGTATTCGCGGGCGAAGTCGTAGCGTCCCATGCTGTGATAGGCCAGTCCGGCCGCCAGCAGGGCGAAGGGGTCGCGGGGATTGCGGCGCAGCGCGTCGATCGCCAGGCGCTCGGCGGCGGTGTAGTCGCCGCGCGATAGGGCGTAGAGGGCGCGGTCGGCCGGATTGTCGAGGCCGCTGTCGCCATAGGGCTGCCGGCTGCACGCGGATGGTCCCAGCGCCACGAGGGCGGCCAGGGCACAGCCTGCGAGACGCGATGTAATCCTCATGCCGGACTCCCCCACGATCATACGCCGCCAGCATGACCGAAGGTCGGTTCACGTTTCCTTAATTCGCAGTCCTTTCGCATTGACGGAACCCCCGTCAGGCGGCAGGGTTCAGGGATGTACGTTCGATCGAGGGAGTATGTGCCATGTCCATGCGCGACTGCATCGACGCCTGCGAGGACGCTCACCGTCTGTGCACGGAGACCGCCATTCACGGCATGCAGCAGGGCGGGCATCTGGCCGACTGGTCGCTGGTCCAGATCCTGCTCGACGCGGCCGACATCACCGAGACGGCCGCCGATTTCCTCGCCCGCAGCTCGCGGATGCACCACCTGACCTGCCGTGCCGCCGCCGAGGTTGCCGACAAGTGCGCCGACAGCTGCGAGCAGCACGCCAGCGACGATCTGCGGATGAAGGAATGCGCCGAGGCCCTGCGCCGCTGCGCCACCCAGTGCCGCAAGTTGCTGTAGCCGACGGTTGTGACGGGCCGGAAACCGGCCCGCCGTGCCGGGATGCTCAGTCCGACTGGATGTTTCCGGCGGCGACGCGGCCGCGATCGCGCACCAGCTCGTAGCGGATCCGCTGGCCCTCGTCGAGTTTGTCCAGGCCGGCCCGCTGCACGGCCGTGACATGGACGAAGACGTCGTTGCCGCCGCCTTCCGGTTGGATGAATCCGTAACCCTTGGTGGCGTTGAACCACTTCACGATGCCGGTCGCCATTCGTCTCTCCTGAAGTCCGTTAGGGTCGCCCGCATCCCCGCCGCCGCCGAATCGCCGGGGCGGGGATTGCTCCGCGACAGGTGGCCCCTGCCGTTGGTCCTATCAAGTTCCCTCGCCCATCCGTCCGAACGCCGCCGACTTTCGAGGGCGGCATGCCGGCCCCTTTTTGCCCTTGCGCATCGACGGGGTGTGTCGGCGGACCATGGGGGACGGATTCGCCACCAAGACACCAAGATGACCGGTGCGCCCCATCCGAGCCGGCTCGATTCCCCGCTCTCACCATCCATCACGTTCCGCGACGGTCAAAAAAAAGGGGAACCACAAGACACAGAGGCACAGAGAGAACGTTCGGATGCCCTCCGCAGTCGCCTCCCGGCGAGGGAATTATATATCAATGATCGCGTAACGCGGTGGCGGATCCACTCGAAAGGCATCTCTGTGCCTCTGTGTCTCTGTGGTTCACTTTCCGTTCCGGTTGGGCCTGTAAGGATCTACGCCAAAACAACCGCACGATCCGGCTTTCGGGGTGAGATGGTGTAGTTCCACTCTGGATGGAAGTCGCAGCCGTTGATGGCGATTGCGTCCATCTCGGCGTCGGTGACCTTGAGGCCCTTGGGATAGTC
>JACRFY010000302.1 GCA_016212565.1 Magnetospirillum sp.
ATCCTCAAGCCGCAACCGGCGAAACCCGCGCGGCGTCAAGCGCAAGATGAGCGGTTACAATCTGCGGAAAAAAGGCGACCCGCCTCTCCCCGCCTTCGACATCACAGCCGTCATCGCTGTCGTTAAGTGAACGTTATTGGGATTAGGCGGCGAGACCCCCTCACCCCACCTGATCGCAGATCATGTACGACATCCACGGCGTCAGCGGGCTGCGACGGATCAGGCAGCGGTTGAGACCGAATACCTCGGCGAGGGCGACCGTCTCGCCGGGATATTCCGGACAGTTGAGCTGGTCGAACACCAGCACCGACCCCCGGCTCAGGCACGGCTTCAGGCGCTCCAGGCAATCGCGGGTCGGCTTGTAGATGTCGAAGTCGAAATAGGCCATGGCGACGATCGTCTCGGGATGGCGGTCGAGATAGGCCGGCAGGGTCTGGCTGGCGTCGCCCTTCATCAGCTCGAACTTGCGGATGTGGGGGATCGGCGCCTCGGATTCATGGTAGGCCAGCACCCCTTCCAGGTGCGCCTCGTAACCCTCGCCGGTGCTGTAGGCGCCGTCGACCGCCAGGGCGTGCTGGCCATCCTTGGCGCCGGTGCCGGCCAAGCCGCCGAAGGTATCGAACACCGCCAGTCGGCGCGTGAAATTGTACGGCTCGAAAATTCCGCGAAGATTGGTCAACAGGGCCGCGGTGCGGCCCCAGCAGGTGCCGAACTCCATCAGCACCCCGTTGGTCTCGATCACATGCTGGCGGTAGATGTCGGCGAGCGCCAGCAGGCGGGCCAGTTCCTGGCGCGGCAGATAGAGAGACAACTGCGAGTAGACCATCTCCTCAAGCGGAATCGGGCTGGAGGAAAAGGACTGGCAAAACCGCTGGCGGGCGTTCTTTTCCTTTTCGGACGAACGCGGCGAGAAGTCGGTGTTGGGGGGGGTGGCAGCCATGGTGGTCTCCTCGTTTGCGGCGGATCTTTGCACGCGCCCGCCGGCTGGGCAACGCGGTAAAGCCGGTTGAACCCGCCGCCCCTACACCCTACCCTTATGAGAGAACGCTCCTCGGACCGCGGGTGCCATGATTCATCCGGTCGATTTCCTCGCCGACAGCCTGGGGGACGAGGTCGCCCGCATTGCCCGGGCTCGCCTCGATGCCGCCCGCGCCGACCTCGCCGAGCGGCTGGCGCGGTCGTATCTCGCCGCCATTCCCGCCCCCGACCGCGAGGGGCTGGACCCCGAATTCCTCTACGGGGTGGTGATGAGCCTGGCCGCCTTCCTGCGCGAACGGCCGGCCGGGCGGCCCAAGGTGCGGGTGTTCGACCCCGATCCCGAACGCCACGGCTGGGTCTCCACCCACTCGGTGGTGGAGATGGTCAACGACGACATGCCGTTCCTGGTCGATTCGGTGGCCGCCGCGTTGGGGCAGCGCGGGATCGGCATCCATCTCCTGGTCCATCCCGTCCTCGCCGTGGCCCGCGACGAATCCGGCCGTCTCACCGGGCTCGGCGAGGGTGCGGCCGCCGAATCGGTGATGCACGTCGAGATCGACCGCCAGGAGCCCGCCGGCCATGCCGCCCTCGCCGCCGCCCTCGATGCGGTCCTGGCCGCCGTGCGCCAGGTGGTCGGCGACTGGCGGCCGATGCGCGCCCGGCTCGACGAGGCCGCCGTCGAACTGGCCGCCGCCGGTCGCCCGACCGAGGACACCGAGGAGGCGGTCGCCTTCCTGTCGTGGTTGCACGACGACCACTTCACCTTCCTCGGCTACCGCCAGTTCGCCTTCGACGGCGACACCGAGGTCAGCTTCGCCGCCGAAGCCGGCCTGGGTCTGGTCGGCGATCCCACCTCGCACGTCTTCGACCACACCCTGCCGCTGGCGGCGATGCCGGCCGAACTGCGCGCCTTCCTCCACGGGCCGGACCTGCTGCTGATCACCAAGTCCAACCGCCTGTCGCCGGTCCACCGCCCGGTGCACATGGACGTGGTGGGGGTCAAGCGCTTCGATGCGGCCGGGCGGGTGATCGGCATGCACGCCTTCCTCGGCCTGTTCACCTCGGCGGCCTATACCATGAGCCCGCTGCACATCCCGCTCTTGCGCCGCAAGGTGATCCGCGCACGGACCCGGGCCGGTCTGCCGCCGCTCGGTCACGACGCCAAGGTGCTGTCCAACGTCCTCGAAACCTATCCCCGCGACGAGTTGTTCCAGGCCGGCGACGACGATCTGCTGCGCACCGCCCTGGCCATCGTCCGCCTGACGACCCGGCCGCGGATGGCCCTGTTCGTGCGCAAGGATCAGTTCGAACGCTTCGTCTCCTGTCTGGTGTTCATCCCCCGCGACCGCTACGACACCCCGCTCCGCCTGACCATCCAGAGCCTGCTGGAGCAGGCCTTCGCCGGCCGCCTGGACACCTACACCACCCAGGTGGCCGACTATCCGCTGGCGCGGCTGCACCTCGTCGTCCGCACCACGCCGGGGGCAATTCCCGCCGTCGATCCCCGCGAGCTGGAAGCGCGCATCGCCGAGGCCGCCCGCGCCTGGCCCGACCAGTTGCAGGATGCCCTGACCCAGACCCACGGCGAGGCGGCCGGTCTGTTGCTGGCGCGGCGCTACGGACGCGCCTTCCCCACCGCGTATCGCGAGCGCCACACCGTGCTGCAGGCGGTGGCCGACATCGAGCGGATCGAGACCGTCGCCGCCGGCGCCCCCATCGCCCTGGCCCTGTCGCATCCGGTCGAGGCCGCCGAGCATCAGGCCCACGTCCGCCTCACCCATCCCGGCGAGACGGTGGCGCTGTCTGCGGTGCTGCCGATGCTGGAGGCAATGGGCCTTCGCGTCCTCGCCGAAATGCCGCATGAAATCGCACCGGCCGACGGCGGCACGGTATGGATCAGCGACTTCGCCGTCGAATCGGCCTGGGGCGGGCCGATCGACTTCTCGCGCCGGGGCGAATTCGAGGTTGCCCTGACCCAGGTGTGGATCGGCAACGCCGAAAGCGACGGCTTCAACCGGCTGGTGCTGTCGGCCGGGCTCGACTGGCGGGCGGTGTCGGTGCTGCGCGCCTACGCCAAGTACCAGCGCCAGGCCGGCACGCCCTACAGCCAGCCGACCATCGAGCGGGCCCTGGCCGACAACCCGGAAGCGGCGTTCGCCCTGGTGCGGCTGTTCCTCGCCCGCTTCGACCCCGACGCCGATCCCGCCGAGGCCAGCACCGCCGACGCCGAGGCGGCGGCGGTGCTGGCGGTGGTCGAGAACGCCGACGACGACCGCATCCTGCGGCGCTTCCTCAACCTGATCCGGGCGACCCTGCGGACGAATTTCTTTCAAGAGTCCGCATCCAGGCCCTATCTGGCCCTCAAACTCGACTCGCGGGCCATCGACGACCTGCCGCTGCCGCGGCCGTGGGTCGAGGTGTTCGTCTGCTCGCCGCGCGTCGAAGGAATCCATCTGCGGGGCGGCAAGGTCGCCCGCGGCGGCATCCGCTGGTCCGACCGCCGCGAGGACTTCCGCACCGAAATCCTCGGCCTGATGAAGGCGCAGATGGTCAAGAATGCGGTGATCGTCCCGGTGGGGGCCAAGGGCGGCTTCGTGGTCAAGCATCCGCCCGCCGAAGGCGGCCGTCCGGCCCTGCTGGCCGAGGGCATCGCCTGCTACCGGACCCTGATCCGCGGCCTGCTCGACATCACCGATACCCTGGTCGGCGAGACGGTGGTGCCGCCGCCGCGGGTGGTGCGCCACGACGGCGACGATCCCTATCTGGTGGTGGCGGCCGACAAGGGCACCGCCAGTTTTTCGGACATCGCCAATGCCTTGTCGCAGGAATACGGCTTCTGGCTCGGCGATGCCTTCGCCTCGGGCGGCAGCAAGGGCTACGACCACAAGGCGATGGGCATCACCGCCCGCGGCGCCTGGGTGGCCGTCGAGCGCCACTTCCGCGAGCTGGGTCTCGACCCCGGCCGCGATCCGGTCACGGTGGTCGGAGTCGGCGACATGTCGGGCGACGTGTTCGGCAACGCCATGCTGCGGTCGCGCTCGCTGCAACTGGTCGGCGCCTTCAACCATGCCCACATCTTCCTCGACCCCAACCCCGATCCCGAGGCCGGTTTCGCCGAACGCGAGCGGTTGTTCCGCGAGGTCAAGTCATGGCCCGACTACGACCCGGCACTGATTTCACCGGGTGGCGGGGTGTTTTCCCGTGCCGCCAAGGCGATCCCGTTGAGCGCGGAACTGCGCGGGCTGCTCGGCCTTACCGAGGCCGCCGTACCGCCGGCGACGGTGATCCGCGCCTTGCTGACGGCGCCGGTCGACCTGCTGTTCTTCGGCGGCATCGGCACCTACGTCAAGGCCAGCCATCAGAGCCATGCCGACGTCGGCGACCGCGCCAACGACCCGCTGCGCGTCGACGGCCGCCAGTTGAAGGCCCGCGTGGTGGCCGAGGGCGCCAACCTGGCGCTGACCCAGGCGGGGCGCATCGAGTTCGCCCAGCACGGCTTCGGCGGCCGCGGCGGGCGGCTCAATACCGACGCCATCGACAATTCGGCCGGGGTCGACACCTCGGACCACGAGGTCAACATCAAGATCCTCCTCGACGCCCTGGTCGCCGAGGGCGACCTGACGCCCAAGCAACGCGATGAACTGCTGGTGGCGATGACCGACGAGGTGGCCCGACTGGTTCTGCGCGACAACTACTTGCAGACCCTGGCGCTGTCGGTGATGGAGATGCACAGCCCCGACCGCCTCGACGCCGACGGCCGCGTCATGCGCCTGCTGGAGAAGTCCGGCCGCCTCGACCGCGCCCTCGAAGGCCTGCCCGACGAGGAAACGCTGATCGAACGGGCGGCGGCGCGCAAGGGCCTGGTCCGCCCCGAGCTGGCGGTTCTGCTGGCCTACGCCAAGATCTGGCTCAACGACGCCCTGCTGGGCTCGGACCTGCCCGACGATCCCTTCCTGGCCGGCGACCTGGCCCGCACCTTCCCCGCTCCGATCCGCGAGCGGTTCGCCGCCGCCATTCCCCGCCACCGCCTGCGCCGCGAGATCGTCGCCACCGCCGTCACCAACGGGATGATCAACCGCGTCGGCATCGCCTTCGTTTCCGAACTGACGGAAAAGAGCGGCCACGGCCCGGCCGAGGTGGCACGCGCCTACCTCGTCGCCCGCGACGCCTTCGACCTGCGCCCGGTGTGGCAGGCCATCGAGGACCTTGACGGCCGCGTACCCGCCTCGACTCAGGCGGCGATGCTGACCGAGGCCAACCGCCTGCTGGAGCGGGCCACCGCCTGGGTGCTGCGCTGGATCCCGGCGCCGGTCGACATCGGCGCCGCCATCGCCGCCGTGGCGCCGGGGATTGCCGCCTTGGAGGCGGCACTGGACGACATCCTGCCCCCCGACCTCGCCGAGTCGGTGGCCGCCCGCGCGCACGACTTCATCGCCCATGGCGTGCCCGCCGATCTGGCCCGGCGGGTGGCCGGGCTGATCGTCCTGGCCTCCGGCACCGACGTGGTGCGCATCGCCGCCGCCCACAACCTGTCGGTCGAGGCCGCCGCGACGCTGTATTTCTCGGTCGGTACCCGCCTCGGGCTGGGCTGGCTGCGCGCCTCGGCCCAGCGTCTGGCCGGGCGCGGCCACTGGCAGAAGCTGGCGGTGGCCGCGGCGATCGAGGATCTGCACGCCCACCAGCGCGACATCACCATCCGCGTCGCCGCCGCCGGCCCCGGCCTCGCCCCCGCCGAAGCGCTGGAGGCGTGGATCGCCGCCCACCGCCCGGTGGTCGAGCGCGCCGACGCCCTGTTGGCCGAGATGCGCGCCGCCCATCAGGTCGATCTGTCGATGCTGACGGTGGGCAATCGGGCGCTGCGGGCGTTGTCGGAGGCGGTGGGGTAGGAGGACCGCGCCTACCGCCTTGCCTTCGCCGCAATGATCGGCCCAAATGGGCGCAGTCGAAGGGCAAGAGAGAGTGGCCGTGCTGCCGATGAACCTTCCGATTCCCCCCGGCGTGGTCGCCTTCGCCCGCCGCCGCCGGATTCTGCTGGCCGGCGTGGCGGGAGCGGCGCTGGCACTCGGCATCGGCCTCGCCGTGCTGCCCGAGGCCGGCCTGCGCTGGGGCATCGTCGCCAGCCTGCATCGCCTGGGCCTGCCGCAGGGTGCGGTGTCGGAGACCGACGTCGCCCTGTTCGGCCGCCGCGTCGCCATCCGCAGCCTGAGTGCCGGGCCGGGTCATCGGTTCGGGATCGACGGGCTCGATCTGGTGTTCCGCTGGATGCCGCTGATTCACCGTCGGGTGTCGCTGGAGCGCCTCGACCTCGCCGGACTGGGGATCGACATCCGCCGCCGGGGCGACACGCTGGAGATCGCCGGCCTGCCGCTTGCCCTTGGCGGCGGCGACGGTGCCCCGTCGTGGGGCTTCGACGTCACCGCACTCACGGTGGGCGGCAGCCGCCTCACCTATCGTGACGGCCCGCTGGCGGTGGAGCTGGCCATCGATTCGCTGACCGTCGACGATCTGCGCAGTTGGGAACCGGCCACGCCGGCCCGGTTCCGCCTCGACGGTCGCTTCAACGGCGCCCCGGTGCGCCTGGAGGGCACCGCGACTCCCTTTGCCGACAAGCCCGGCTTCGCCGTCGCCGTGACGGCCGACGGCCTCGATCTGGCGCCGTTGCAGCCGCTTTTGGCGACAGCGGGGATCGGCGAGGCCGCCGGCACCGTGACCGCGGCGCTGAAGGTCACCGGCACCCCGGCGCGGGTCGAGGCCAGCGGTACGCTGAGCCTCACCGCCCCGGCTCTCGCCCTGGCCGGCACCCGTGTGGCGGCGGAGCAGGCGACCCTGACCACCGGACAGGCCAGCCTGGACGTCGCCGCCGCTGCGGTGTCCTGGCAGGGCTCGCTCACCGCCGCCCATGCCCGCCTGACCACCGAGGCGATCACCGCCACCCCCGAGCGGGTGGCCTTCACCGGCACCGCCGCCGCCGCCGCCACCGCCTGGCGGGTCGACGGCCGGCTGGAGAGCGACAATGCCACCGTCGCCACCGGCGACGTCATCGTCGAACACCGTCGCCTCGATGTCACCGCCGCCGCCGAATCGGCGCGGCCCCCCTATGAGGGCGGACCACCCTTGGCGGTGACGGTGCCGGAGGCGACCATCGACGGGCTGGCGGTGCGCGATGTGGCCCAGACCCGCGACCTGCTGGCCGCCGATCACCTGCGGCTGACCGACCTGCGGCTGGCCCCCGATGCCGGACTTGCCCTCGGACATGGCGAAATTCGCGGCATGGCGGCCCTGCAAGGCCGGGGCCGCGGCACCGCCGCCTTCCCCTGGCGGGCGGAAGCGCGCTCGGTGCGGCTCGATGGCGTGCGGTTCGCCCCCGCGCACGGAGTCAGCGCCGACGGATTGGCCTTCGACGGCGCCACCTTCCGCCTCACCCGCACCAAGGACGGCCTGGCCGGATTCTCCTCCGTGGGCCGCGACGAGGGCGGCGAAGCGCCGCGGGTGGCCCTGCGCCGCCTGACCATCGACGGCAAGAGCCGGCTGCTGTTCGCCGACGAGGCCCAAAGCCGGCCGGCCCGGCTGGAGATCAACGGAATCAAGCTGTCGCTGACCGGCCTCGACAGCGGCAACCCCGAGCACGACAGCCAGATCGAGGCCCGCGCCCAAGCCGGCACCGGCAGCCTGACCGCCAGCGGCACCCTGCGCCCCTTCGCCGACCAGCAGACGGCGCAGTTGAAGGCCCGCATCCGCGCCTTCGAGCTGCCGCCCCTGTCGCCCTATGCCGAGGACAGCCTGGGCGTCCACCTTGAAACCGGCCATTTCGACGGCGAGGTGACGGTCGGTCTGCGCCAAGGGACGCTCGACGGGCGCATTGACCTGAAGCTGGCCAATTTCGCGGTCGGCGATCCGGATCCCAATGCGCCGCTCGCCCGCAAGGCGGAGATGCCGGTCGGGACGGTGCTCAACCTGCTGCGCGACGGCGATGGGCAGATCGCCCTGACCATCCCGATGAGCGGCGACGTCTCCGATCCCCAGTTCGACGTCAGCGACGCCGTCAACCAGGCGGTGGCCGGAGCGTTGCGCAGCACCGCGCTGACCACCCTCAAGCTGGTGTTTCCGGTCGCCGCGCTGGTGTCGATGGTGATCGACGACGCCCAGCGGATCGGCCTGGAACCGCTGCCCTTCGCCCCCGGGACCGAGGATCTCGCCGATTCCCAGCGCCGCCAATTGGCCGGTGTCGGCGAGCTGATGCGCCAGCGTCCATCGCTGAACCTCACCCTGTGCGGGGTGGCCAACGACGCCGCCGACTGGCCGGTGCTGCTCGACCAGCGCCGTCAGGAGCAGTTGGGGGTGCTGTTCAAGGTGCAGAAGCTGATGGGGGTGCAGCCCAAGGGCAAGGACGCCGAACCGGATCCCGAGGCCCTCGGCGCCCTGGCCGAGCGGCGCAGTGCGGCAGCCAAGGCCTTCCTGATCGACGAGGCCGGCATCGACGCCGGCCGCCTGTTCTCCTGCCGCCCGAAAGCCGAAACCGCAACGGCCGCGGATGCCCGGGGCCCGCGGGTCGATCTGGTGTTGTAGGGGGGCTTTCTATCCCGGCCGCCATTGCGGCGGGGACAAGGGTGGGAGACCGGACAGCGACCCGGACCGGAAATCGTTACGGCTGCTTCCTTCCGGACCTGACCGAGTTGGCGACGGGTCCGCCCGCCGCCGATCTCCCGGGCCGGACTTTAGGCGGCGACGCTCAGTCGCGCAAGAGCTCGTTGATCGAGACCTTCGAGCGCGTCTGTTCGTCCACCTTCTTGACGATCACCGCGCAGTACAGGCTGGGCCCCGGCGAGCCGTCGGGCAGCGGCTTGCCGGGCATGGCGCCCGACACCACCACCGAATAGGCGGGAACGCGGCCGTAGAAGATCTCGCCGGTGGCGCGGTCGACGATCTTGGTCGACTTGCCGATATAGACGCCCATCGACAGCACCGCGCCTTCCTCGACGATCACCCCCTCGGCGACCTCGGCACGGGCGCCGATGAAGACGTTGTCTTCGAGGATCACCGGGCCGGCCTGCAACGGTTCGAGCACGCCGCCGATGCCGGCGCCGCCGGAGATGTGGACGTTGCGGCCGATCTGGGCGCAGCTGCCGACCGTCGCCCAGGTATCGACCATGGTGCCGCTGTCGACGTAGGCGCCGACATTGACGAAGCACGGCAGCAACACCGCCCCGGGGGCGATGAACGCCGAGCGGCGGACGATGGCGCCGGGCAGGGCCCGGAAGCCGTGGGCGTGGAAGGTGTGCTCGTCCCAGCCGGCGAACTTGGGCGGCACCTTGTCGTACCAGCACGACCCGCCGGGACCGCCGGGGATGACGACGTTGTCGTTGAGGCGGAACGACAGCAGCACCGCCTTCTTCAGCCACTGATGGACGATCCAGGTGCCGTCCCGCTTCTCCGCCACCCGCAGGTGCCCGGTGTCGAGCATGCCGAGCGCGGTGTCGACGGCGTCGCGCACCGTGCCTTCGGTCTTGGAATTGACGCTATCGCGCGCCTCCCAGGCGTCATCGATGGTCTTCTGCAGGTCGGCGAAGCTCATAACCGGCTCCTCGCAAGGGTGGGGGTATCCGTTGGCCTGGAACATACATCCCGGGAGGAATCGGTCAACCTATCACAGCGGCAGCCGCACCCGCGCGCGCAGTCCGCCCAGGGGCGAGTCCTCCAGCACCACGTCGCCGCCGTGGCCGCGAATCACGTCGCGGGCGATGGTCAGGCCGAGACCGACGCCGCCGGTGCGGATGTTGCGCGAGCTTTCCAGCCGGGTGAAGGGCTTGAACACCTCGTCGCGGCGATCGACGGGAATGCCGGGGCCATCGTCGTCGATCAGCACCTCGGCGGCGTCCTTGCGCTTTCCCACCCGCACCCAGACGTGACCGCCATAGCGCACGGCGTTGCCGATCAGGTTGGTCAGCGCCCGCGACAAGGCGTGCGGGCGAATCGGCAGGATCACCTCGCCCTCGCAATGAAGGTCGATGGCGCTGCCGTCGCGCCGACAGCGGCCGACCACCTCGCCGACCAAGGTGGAGAGTTCGGTGGCCACCGGCTTCTCGCTGCCTTCGCCGCGGGCGAAGGCGAGGTAGCCTTCGACCATCCGCTCCATCTCGGCGACGTCTTCCTCGAGGTCGGCCTTGCCGTCGATGGTGCCGATCATCGCCAATTGCAGCTTCATCCGCGTCAGCGGCGTGCGCAGATCGTGCGACACCCCGGCCAGCATCTCGGTGCGCTGCTGGATCTGGCGGCCGAGGCGCTCGCGCATGACGTTGAAGGCATGGGCGGCCTGACGCACCTCGGAGGCGCCCTCGGGCTTGAAGTTGGCCACCTCGCGGCCCTTGCCGAAACTGTCGGCGGCCTGGGCCAGCTTGCGCACCGAGCGCACCTGATTGCGCATGAAGATGACGGCGATGCCCAGCAGCAGCAGGCTGGTCCCGACCATCCACAGCACGAAGATGTAGGTGGTCGAGCTGAACAGTCGCTTCTTGGGGGCGTAGATTTCCAGCAGGCCGTCGGACAGCTGGACGCGGATCGCCACTTCGCGCTCGAAGCCGTCCCAGTCGACCTGGAACGGCCGCTGCACCCGCTCGTCGAAGGCCTCGGCCAGCGCGCTTTGCATCAGGCCCGACGGCTGTTCCGGCGGCAGGTTGGCGAGAATGCCCTCGGGAATGAAGCGGACGTCGAGGTCGAGCTTGTTGGCGGCGATGCGCAGCGTCCGCATCCGCGCCGCCGGCTCGGGGAACGCCCGCAGCATCTCGATGATCGCGCCCACCTCGCCGGCCAGGCCCTTGGCCAGACGCTTGCCGACGGTGTCCCAGTGGCTGGTATAGAAAATGTAGGTCGACACCACCTGCACCACCAGCAACGGGGTGACGACGATCAGCAGCGAGCGCCCCAGCAATCCCTGGGGCAGCAGCCGCTTCAGCCATCGCAGCTCGCCTGCCATCCTAGTCGGGCCTCAGCATGTAGCCCTGGCCGCGTACCGTCTGGAGGTAGCGCGGCATGCGCGAATCGTCCTCGATCTTGCGCCGCAGCCGGGTCACCTGGACGTCGACGGTGCGGGGATTGGCGGCATTGCCGGTCCGCGCGGCGAGATCGTCGCGCTCGACCACCGTGCCCGCCACCTCGGCGAGGATCGACATCAACTGCGACTCGGCGGTGGTCAGGTGCACCGGCTCGTCGTCGCGGCGCAGGGCCCCACGGGCGAGATCCCAGGTGAAGGCCCCAAGGCGCAGTTCGCGCACCGCCGTCGTTTCCGGCGGCTTGGGGGCGCGGCGCAGGATGCTGGAGATGCGCAGCAGCAGCTCGCGCGGCTCGAACGGCTTGGGCAGGTAGTCGTCGGCGCCGCTTTCCAGGCCGCGGATGCGGTCCTCGGTCTCGCCCATGGCGGTCAGCAGCAGCACCGGCGGGCCGCCGTTGCCGGTCAGCCAGCGGGTCAGGCTGAGGCCGTCCTCGCCGGGCATCATCACGTCGACCACCGCCAGGTCGACGGCCAGCGCCGCCAGCTTGGCCCGCGCCTCGGCGGCATCGGCGGCGGTGGTGACCAGATGGCCGTTCTCGGCCAGATACTTGCGCAACAGCTCGCGCAGGCGCGTGTCGTCGTCCACCACCAGGATGTGCGGCAGGTCTTCCATGAGGGGAAGATGGCCGGAAGCGGACGGGGTAAGTCAAGAGGGGAGGCGTGGCGCCGCACCCGGCCGCAGCAGATGGAGCGAGAACAGGCCGTCCTCGTCCAGCCACGTCGCCGCCGGACTCAACCCGGCCTGGCGGGCCAGCCAGTGAAAATGCTCGGGTGCGTACTTGTAGCAATCCTCGACGTGGATGGTATCGCCGCTGCGGAACAGGAAGGAACACCCGGCGACGGTGACCTGCTGGGTGCTTGTGCAGACCAGATGCAGCTCCATCCGTCCTTCGCGTGCGTTCCACCACGCCCGATGGTCGAATTGGCCGAGGGCAAAATCGGCCCCCAGCTCGCGGTTGGCCCGGACGAGCAGGTTGCGGGTGAAGGCGGCGGTAACTCCCTGGGGATCGTCGTAGGCGCGGTGGAGCAGGCGGGGATCGCGCACCGGGTCGACGCCGACCAGCACCCAACCGCCCGCACCCGCCAGCCGCCCGCACCCGGCCAGGAAGTCGCGCGCCGCGGCGGGGCTGAGATTGCCGATGGTCGAGCCGGGAAAGAACACCAGCACCGGCCCGCTGCGGTCGAGCCCGGGCGGCAGCGTCAATCCGGCGGTGAAGTCGGCCACCATCGGAACGATGGCGAGGCGGGGAAATTCTCCGGCCAGGGAGCGGGCGGCCTCCTGCAACACGGCACCGGCGACGTCGATCGGGACGTAGGCGACGGGATCGAGCGCCGCCAGCAGCCGGCGGGTCTTGACCATCGTTCCCGCCCCCGGTTCGATCACCGTCGTCACCGCGCCGACGCGGGCGGCGATGTCGGCGGCGTGGCGGTCGAGCAACGCGGTCTCGGCGCGGCACAGCGGGTAACTGTCGAGGGCGGTGATGCGCTCGAACAGCGCCACCCCCGCGGTATCGTAGAGGAAGCGACAGGGAATGCGCCGCGGACGGGCCGACAGCCCGGCCAGCACCGCCTCGCGAAAGCCGCTGCCGTCGATGATCGGAGTCATTGGCCCTCCCCCGCCAGACGCAGCCCGGTGATCTGCCAGCGCGCCGAGGGCGGAAAGAAATTGCGGCTGGAAGGGCGGACATGGCCCGGCGGCGTCGCCCAGCAGCCGCCCTTGAGCACGAAGCGCCCGGCCATGAACTTGCCGTTGTATTCGCCCATCGCCCCGGGGGGAGCGCGCCAGCCGGGATGAGGGCGGTGAGCGCTGGCGGTCCACTCCCACACCCGGCCGCATCCGCCCAGGCCCTCGGCGGCGGTCTCCCACTCGGCCTCGTTGGGCAGACGGGCGCCGGCCCAGCGGGCGAAGGCGTCGGCCTCCCACCACGACACGTGGGCCACCGGCGCCGCCGCCTCGACCGGCCGCCGTCCCCACGGAGTCAGCATCGTCCATTCGCCGTCGCGGAAATCCCAGTATTCGGGCGCGACCCAGCGATTGGCCACCACCTCGGCCCAGCCGTCGTCCTGCCACAGCAACGGGCGGCGGTAGCCGTCGTCGGCCATGAAGGCCAGCCACTCTCCGGCGGTGACCGGACGCCTGCCCAGGCGATAGGGGGCGAGCAGCACGCGATGGCGCGGCCCCTCGTTGTCGAAGGCGAAGCCCGCGCCGTCATGGCCGATCGCGCCGATCCCGCCGGGCCAGGCGTTCCACCCGGCGGCCGGCAGCGGCTCGGTGGCCGGCGGGCGACGTTGCCACGATGGCTCCAGGGGGTTGCGGGCGAACAGGGCGAGAAGGTCGGTGACCATCAGCTCCTGATGCTGCTCCTCGTGGGCGAGGCCGAGGGCCAGCATCGGCGGTGCGGCGTCGCCGGCCAGCAGACGTTCGAGCGCCTGGTCGACGTGGCGGCGCCAGGCAAGCACGGTCGCCAGCGGCGGGCGGGTCATCAGGCCGCGCTCGGGACGCGGCGGACGGGGACCGACACTGTCGTAATAGGAGTTGAACAGGGTGCGGAAGGCCGCCTCGAACGGACGGTAGGCGGCGGTCGATGGCCCCAGCACGAAGGTTTCGAAGAACCAGGTCGTATGGCCGAGATGCCATTTCGCCGGGCTGGCGTCGGGCATCGCCTGGGCGCCCATGTCCTCGGCAGTCAGTCCCTCGACCAGCGCCTCGGTGCGCGCCCGCACCGCCCGCATGCGGCGTATCGCCTCATTCATGTCGAACCCACTGTGACCATTTGCCGGCATTTCGGCGAGCCGGCGCCCGGGTTCAATTCCCTCGGGCGAGGTGCCACCCCCGGGTGGGTCGATCAAAGACGGGGGAAACAGGTTCCGTTTCCTGCGTCGCTGTGATTGAAATACACATAGGACACATTGCCGAGGGGATGTCGATGCGGGGCCTGGTTGCCATGGCGATGGCGACGGCCGTGGCTGTGCTGTCGCCACGAGCCGCTTTCACGGCGGATGCGGTGGCGGGCGGGCACGAGCCGATCCGGCCGCTGATGGCGATTGCCGGCGTCGATCCGGCCAAGGCGGAGCTGGGGCGGCGCCTGTTCCACGATCCGATGCTGTCGCGCGACGGGACCGTCTCCTGTGCGTCGTGCCATGTCCTCGACCGCGGCGGCAGCGACGGGCGGCCGGTGTCGATGGGCATCGATGGCCGCGTCGGCATCGTCAACGCCCCGACCGTCTACAATGCCGCCTTCAATCTGGCCCAGTTCTGGGACGGGCGGGCGATGACGCTCGAAGACCAGGTCAATGGTCCGCTGACCAACGCCGCGGAAATGGGCACCGACTGGCCCACCGTGCTGGAGCGGCTGGCCCGCTCGCCCTATGCCGCCGCATTCCGCACCGTATTCGGTGCCGAGCCCGACGCCCCGGCGGTGCGCGCGGCCATCGCCGCCTTCGAGCGCACGCTGATCACCACCGGCTCCCGCTTCGACCGCTGGCTGGGCGGCGAGGCCGAAGCGTTGAGCGCGTCCGAAAAGGCCGGCTACGCCCTGTTCAAGTCCTATGGCTGCGCCTCGTGCCACCAGGGCGCCGCGGTGGGCGGCAACATGTTCCAGCGCCTGGGGTTCTTCGCCAGTGGCGGCATCCGCGCCGGCGGTCCGTTGCCGGCGGATCTGGGCCGTTTCAACGTCACCGGGCGCCCCGCCGACCGCAACGTCTTCAAGGTTCCCAGCCTGCGCCTGGTCACGCTGACCCCGCCCTATTTCCATACCGGCGAGGTCGCGACCCTGGACGAGGCGATCCGCCTGATGGGCCGCCTGCAATTGGGTCGCGACATTCCCGATCGCGACGTCGCCTTGATTGCCGCCTTCCTCGGCACCCTGGTCGATCCAGCGGCGCTGGCGACGCCATGAACGCCTGGTTCCGCCATTCGCTGATGGCCTTCGTCGCCGCCATCGCCACGGCGGGGGCCTTCGCGCTGCTGTCCGATGCGACATCCAGCGACGCGCGGCAGCACGCCGCCACCGTCGCCGCCTTCGACTCGCTGTCGCGGGTCGAGACCAGCCTCGACCGCGACCTGCTCAAGGTCACCGCCTCGCTGCTGCCCCACAACGACACCCTGGTGGAATACGCCGCCGAACTGCGCTCGCAGTTGGCAGGCATGGGCCCTGGAGAGGTCGGGCGGGGAGCCCTCGACGACTACCGGCCGGGCATCGATGCCAAGCTGGCCGCCGTCGAGCAGGTCAAGGCCGTCGCCGCCTTCGTGCGCATGGAGGCGGCCTATCTGCCGTTTGCCATCGACACCCTGGTCGCCTCCAACCCGAGGGCGGCGGCGCCGCTCCAGCGGGCCTTGCTGCGGCTCGGACCGTTCCAGCCGCTGGGGAACAGCGACGACAGCGCCGACCTCGACCCCCTGCTCGCGCGCCTGGGCGAGGGCGGCGGCGCCGAGGCTCGCACCATCGCGCGACACATGCAGGTGCTGACCGAACAGCGCCGCTTGCTGCGTCAGGCGATATCCGCCTATTTCGCCATCGACTGCCAATCCGCCCTGGCCGCCGCCCGCAGCCGCTACATGGCGGCCTTCGCCGAACGCCAGGAGCGGGGCCTGTTGTTCCTGCACGCCCTCCAGGTGCTGGCGCTGGGCCTGTTCGGCGGACTTGGCTGGACTATTTCCCGCCTCGGCGATGCCCACCACGCCGCCGAAGGAACGCGGCGCCGACTCAGCGATGCGGTCGACAGCCTGCGCGAGGCCTTTGCCCTGTTCGACTACGACCAGCGGTTGGTCGTCCGCAATCGCGTCTTCGACGACCTGTTTCCCGGCCCCCTGGCGATTGCCGGCTTTGCCGACCTGCACGCGGCGATGGCCGCCCAGGGGATGACGGCGGCGGGCGGCCCCAAAGCCTGGGGGGCGGACGAGGCCGTCTGCCATCAGACCGCCACCGACCGCTGGTACCTGTTTCGCAGCCAGCCGACCGCCGAGGGCGGGCTGGTGTGCCTGCTGACCGATTTCACCGAACACCAGCGGGTCGAGGCGCAGATGCGCAAGCTGACCGCCGCCGTCGAGCAGAGCCCGATCTCGGTGGTGATCACCGACGCCGAGGCGGCCATCGAATACGTCAATCCCCGCTTCACCGAGCAGACCGGCTATCTCGCCGACGAGGTCGCCGGCCGCAATCCCCGCATGCTGCAATCCGGGCAGGTGGCGCGCGAAACCTACGACGAGATGTGGCGGACGCTGAGTGCCGGCCTCACCTGGCGCGGCGAATTGATCAATCGCAAGAAGAGCGGCGAGCTGTATTGGGAAAGCGCCGTCATCTCGCCGGTGCGCGACACGGGCGGCCGCATCACCAATTTCATCGCCATGAAGGAGGACGTGACGCTGCAAAAGCGCAATGCCGACCTCCTGATCGACGCCAATGTCGACAACGAGCGGATGCTGTTCGCCGCCTCCCACGATTTGCAGGAACCGGTCCGCACCGTGCTCACCTACTGCCAGAAGCTCGAACGTCAGATCGCCGCCGCCGATGCCGAGGGCATGCGCGAAAGCCTGGCGTTCATCGGCGAAGGCGCGCGGCAGACCAGCCTGCTGATCCAGGGGTTGACCGCCTATGGCCGCAGCTCGCGACCGGCCGCCGCCTTCGTGCCGGTCGAGTGCGAGAGGGTGGTGCGAACGGTGGCCGCCCGCAGCGACGAGGCCGCGGCGGCGGTGCGCATCGCCACAACGCTGCCATCGGTTCTCGGCGATCCGGTGCTGCTGGTGATGCTGTTCCAGAATCTGGTCGACAATGCGATGAAGTTCCGCCGCCCCGATACGCCGCTGGAGATCCGCATCACCGCCCGGGCCGAGGACGGCGGCTGGCGGATCGATGTCGCCGACAACGGCATCGGCATCGAGCACCAATACCTCGACGGCATCCTGACTCCCTTCTCGCGCCTGCATCCGCGCGCCACCCATCCCGGGGCCGGCCTGGGCCTTGCCTCGTGCCTGAAGATCGCCAAAGTCCATGGCGGGCGGCTGTGGCTGGATTCGGAACCCGGCCAGGGAACCACCGTCCACCTGTGGCTGCCGAGCGCACTGTCGGTTTGAGCCCGGGGCATTTCGGCTAGCCGCGCGGGCTGGAGCGCTTCTATACTGCCCGCCTCATTCATCGTTCCGGTGCCCGTATGCCGTCCAGGATTCCCGCTCCGCGCGCCGTCATCGACCGCCGTGCCCTCGTCGACCGGCTGCGGGCGGTGGCCGAGCAGGGGGCGCCGAAGCACAAGCGCCGCGCCGCGGTGCTGGAGACCTTCAAGGCCGCCCTGGCCACCGGCCGGGCCGAGGTGCGCCGCCGCTTCGACGAGCGCGGCGACGGCACCGAAACGGTGGCCGAGAACTGCTATCTGGTCGACCAGCTGGTGCGCGCGGTCCACGACTTCGCCGCCGAACACGAATTCCCCCAGGGCGTCCGCACCGCCGCCGAGGCGTTGAGCCTGGTGGCCGTCGGCGGCTACGGTCGCGGCGAGCTCAGTCCGCAATCGGACATCGACCTGCTGTTCCTCACCCCCTACAAGCGCACCCCGTGGCACGAGCAGTTGGTCGAGTTCATCCTCTACATGCTGTGGGACATGGGGCTGAAGGTCGGCCATTCGACCCGCTCGGCCGACGAATGCCTGCGCCAGGCCAAGGCCGACCTGACCATCCGCACCGCCTTGCTCGAAACCCGCTGGGTGTGGGGCGACCAGCCGTTGTTCCATGACCTGGAGCGCCGCTTCCGTGCCGAGGTGGTCACCGGCACCGCCGAGGAGTTCATCGAGGCCAAGCTGGCCGAGCGCAACACCCGGCACGAGCAGATGGGCGACGTCCGCTATGTGCTGGAGCCCAACATCAAGGAGGGCAAGGGCGGACTGCGCGACCTCCACACCCTGTTCTGGATCGCCAAATACCTCTACCGGGTGCGCGAGGTCGGGCAACTGGTCGAGATGGGGGTGATCAGCCGTCAGGCCGCCGCCCGCTTCACCAAGGCGCAATCGTTCCTGTGGACGGTGCGCTGCCACCTCCACTACCTGTCGGGACGGCCGGAAGAGCGGCTGACCTTCGACGTCCAGCCGGAAATCGCCCGCGCCATGGGCTATGCCGACCGGCCGCAATCGCGCGGCGTCGAGCGCTTCATGAAGCACTTCTTCCTGGTCGCCAAAGAGGTCGGCGATCTCACCCGCCTGTTCTGCGCCCTGGCCGAGGAGCAGCAGAAGAAGAAGCCGCGCATGCACCTGGCCAAGCTGCTGTTCCTCAAGCGCTCGATGGTCGAGGGCTTCGCCATCGACGGCGACCGCCTGACCGTGGCCAGCGACGATCAGTTCGTCCGCGACCCGGTGGCGATGATCCGCCTGTTCCACGCCGCGGTGGAACACGACATCGACATCCATCCCAAGGCGCTGGACCTCATCCACCGCAATCTCAAGCTGATCGGCCCCAAGGTGCGCGCCGATCAAGAAGCCAACCGGCTGTTCATGGAGATGCTGACCAGCCGCAAGAATCCCGAAGTGGCGCTGCGGCACATGAACGAAGCCGGTGTGCTCGGCCGCTTCGTCCCCGACTTCGGCCGGGTGGTGGCGCAGATGCAGTACGACATGTACCACGTCTACACCGTCGACGAGCACACCATCCAGGCGATCGGCATCCTCCACGCCATCGAGCGCGGCGAGCTGGTCGAGGAGGCGCCGATCTCCAGCGAAGTGATCCACAAGGTGGCCTCGCGGGCGGCCCTTTATCTGGCGGTGTTCCTTCACGACATCGCCAAGGGCCGCCACGGCGACCATTCCGAACTGGGCGCCGAGGTGGCGCTGAAGCTGGCCCCGCGCTTCGGCCTCTCCGAAGCCGAAGCCGAATGGGTGTCGTGGCTGATCCGCCAGCACCTGACCATGAGCAAGGTGGCGTTCAAGCGCGACATCGACGATCCCAAGACCATCTCCGACTTCGTCACCCTGGTGCAAAGCCCCGAGCGGCTGCGCATGCTCGCCTGCCTGACGGTCGCCGACATCCGCGCCGTCGGTCCCACGGTGTGGAATGCCTGGAAGGCCGGCCTGCTGCGCGAACTCTACCTGCGCACCGAAGAGATGATGCTTGGCGCGGTGGCCGGAACCCCGCGCGAAGCCCGGGTGCAGGCCGCCCAGGAATTGCTCGCCCACGAGCTGGCGGCGCTCGGCTGGAGCGACGCCGACATCAGGACCCATCTCGACCGCGGCTATCCCAACTACTGGACGGTGTTCGACACCGCGACCCATCTCCGCCATGCCCGTCTGGTCCATCAGGCCGAAGCGGTCAAGGCGCCGCTGACCGTCGACAGCCGCGTCGATGCCCGCCGGGCGGTAACCGAAATCACCGTCTACACCTCCGACCATCCCGGCCTGTTCTCGCAGATCGCCGGGGCGATGGCCCTGTCGGGGGCCAACATCGTCGACGCCAAGATCGTCACCCTGGCCACCGGCATGGCGCTGGATACCTTCTGGATCCAGGATTCCGAGGGCGGCGCCTTCGATGCTCCGCCCAAGCTGGCCAAGCTCTCGGCGGTGATCGAACAGGTGCTGTCGGGCCGGTTGTGGCTGGACAAGGAGCTGGCGGCGCGACGGCCGCGCCTGCCCTCGCGCGCTGCGGTGTTCAAGGTGCCGCCGCGGGTGATCGTCGACGACAAGGCCTCGGCCACCCATACCCTGATCGAGGTCAACGGCCGCGACCGTCCCGGCCTGCTCTACGACGTCACCGCGGCGATGACCCGCATGGGGTTGCAGATCAGCTCGGCGCATATCTCCACCTACGGCGAGCGGGTGGTCGACGTGTTCTACGTCAAGGACGTGTTCGGCCTGAAGGTCGAGCACCTCGGCATGCTCATCTTCCCGCCCCGGATGATCGACGCCTTCGCCGACGTCGCCATGGGCATGATCACCGACGCCTACACGACGCGCCTGGGCCGCTACAGGCCGTCTC
>JACRFY010000303.1 GCA_016212565.1 Magnetospirillum sp.
GCCGCCCTCGACGTCGCCAGCGCCCTGGCCGACCTCGCCGAACAGCGCCACTGGGTGCGCCCCGAGGTCGACGATTCGCTGGCCTTCGCGATCGCCGGCGGCCGCCATCCGGTGGTCGAGGCGGCGCTGGAGGCCAACCAAAGCGGCGGCTTCGTCGCCAACGACTGCGACCTGTCCGAGGGCGGGCAATTGTGGCTGGTTACCGGCCCCAACATGGCCGGCAAAAGCACCTTCCTGCGCCAGAACGCGCTGATCGCCGTGCTGGCGCAGATGGGCGCCTTCGTGCCGGCCCGGGCGGCGCGGATCGGCATCGTCGACCGCCTGTTCAGCCGCGTCGGCGCCGCCGACGACCTGGCCCGCGGACGCTCGACCTTCATGGTCGAGATGGTCGAGACGGCGGCGATCCTCAACCAGTCGGGTCCGCGGGCGCTGGTGATCCTCGACGAGATCGGCCGCGGCACCGCCACCTTCGACGGCCTGTCCATCGCCTGGGCGGTGGTCGAGCACCTCCACGAAGCCAATCGCTGCCGGGCCCTGTTCGCCACCCACTATCACGAGCTGACCCGGCTGGCGGCGCGGCTGCCGGCGCTGTCGTGCCACCAGATGCGGGTCAAGGAGTGGCAGGGCGACGTGGTGTTCCTCCACGAGGTGGCGGCGGGAGCGGCGGATCGCTCCTACGGCATCCACGTCGCCCGTCTCGCCGGCCTGCCGGCCGCCGCCGTCGAGCGCGCCGAGGCGGTGCTGGCGGCGCTGGAGACCGGCGAGCAGGCCGGGGCGGTGGCCCGCCTCGCCGACGACCTGCCGCTGTTCGCCGCCGCGCCGCGGCCGAAGCCGGCGGCGGCCAGGGCCAGCGCGGTCGAGGACCACCTGAAGGGCATCAATCCCGACGAATTGTCCGCCCGTCAGGCGCTCGACCTGGTCTACGCGCTGAAAGGGATGCTGTCGCCACTGGCATGACCGGCCTGCGCACCCGATATCACCACGGTGAAGGGGCGAGGGCATGAGCCGAGAACTGTACGTCTGTCGACATCTGCGCTGGCACATGGATGCTTCCTGCGCCAACGGCGGCGCCGATTTGCTGGTCGAGGCCCTGCACCGGGAACTGGCGGCCCGCGGACTCGATTGGGCGGTGATCGACAGCGTCTGCCTGGGCTATTGCGCGATGGGGCCCAATATCAAGGCCCGCGGCGGGCCGCTGCTCCATCACTGCAAGGCCAGCAAGGCGGCGGACATCGTCGACCGTCTGCTGCGGGACTGGGCGCCCGACGACACGCTGGAGAACGAGCCGGCCGCATCGCCTTGAGCGGCCTTGCCGGGTGAAGGCTCACCGTCCCCCGGGTGACCTCGCACGGATCTGGGCGCGGATCAGCGCCAGCCGGGCCAGCGCCGTTTCGGCCAGGCGTTGCGCCTCGGTCAACTGCGCCTCGTCGGGAGCGGCGTCGGCGGCGGCGAGATAGACCGCCAGCACCTCCTCGGCATCGCGGCCGGCCAGATGCAGGGCGCCGTCGACGGTCAGGGCGCCCGGGGCCAGCAGCCCCGCCGCGCGCGCCGCCTCGGCGGAGGACGAGCCGGTGTGGCCGAACCGGCTGCCCTCGCCGCTGCGGCGCCGGCACTCGGCGGCGGCGGTGCGCAGCCGCGTGGCTTCGTCGTGGCGGCCGCACTCGGCCAGTGCGCGGGCGGCCAGCGCGGTGAGTTCGGCCGAACCTCCCTCCAGGCCCTTGGCGACATCGCACAGCGAGACCAGGGTGCGTTCCGGCGCGCGGGTCCGGGGGCGGGTGTGCCAGGCGCGGCGGCGCAGGTGGCGCAATTGGGCGACGTGGTTGAGCTCTTCGCGGGCCAGGGCTTCGGCGCGCTCGCGCAGCGCCGGGCGGTCGGCGGCCAGGGCGGCGAGGTAGGTGTAGAAGGCGAAGGCCCGCTCTTCGTTGCGCACGGCGATGGCCAGGGCGCGGACGGGATCGAGCGGTTCGTCGTCGCCGAACGTCTCCGGCAGTTGCCAGGCGAACGCGGCCGGGTGCGGCGGGCGGCCGCCGTCGCGCTCGGCCCAGGCGGACAGGCCGCGTTCATGGCGGCGTTCGAGGTCGCCGAGGGTGCGGAACACCGCGGCAAGATCGGTCTCGCCGTTTGCCGCCATCTTGGCGGCCAATTGTTCGTAGCGTCGCGCCGCCTCGTCCTCCAGGCCGACGGCGATGTCCATCAGCGCCTCGATGGAGGCCGGTTCGGTGACCGGGTAGAGCGGATTGATCGCCGGCGGGTTCGTCATCGCCGCCATATGGGGGCCGTCCCTCCCATCGGCAGTACCTCCGCGGTTGGTTGTTCCCCGGAGGGCGTGTCCCCAGCTTTGGTGCAGTCCTCCTTCCGCAAACGGGATGCATGGCGCATGGCGCTTTCGGCCCGAGTCGGACTTGCCTTGCTGTTCATCCTGTTGGTGTGGCCGCGCCCGTCCCGGGCGGAGGCCATCCTGGCGCAATTGCTGCCCGAGCTGCCGCTGGCGCAGGTGTTCCCCGGCGCCGAGCGCCTCGGCCCGGTCGAGGGCCGCCCGCCGGCCGCGGTCGCCTACCGCGGCGACACGCCGCTCGGCACCGTGTTCGTGACCTCCGACGCCGTCGATACGCGCGGCTATTCCGGCAAGCCGATCCATGTCGCCGTCGGCATCGACCGGACCGGTACCATCGTCGGCGCCACGCTGCTCAAGCACAGCGAGCCGATCGTGCTGATCGGCATTCCGCCGGCCAAGGTCGAAGCCTTCATCGCCGGCTTCGTCGGGCGCAATCCGCTGAACACGCCGCAGCCTGCCGACGCCAAGGGCCCGGACGTGGTCAGCGGGGCGACGGTGACGGTGATGGTGATCGCCGACACCATCACCCGCGCCGCCATCGTCGTCGCCCGCTCGCGCGGGTTGGGCGGAGAACCGCTCGCGTCGCCGCCGTCGCCGGCGGTGGACCGCGAGCGCGCCGGCAGCGAAACCTGGGCGCAGCTGGTCGCCGACGGCTCGGTGGCCCGACTGCACCTGACGGTGGGCGAGGTCAACCGCGCCTTCGCCGCCGGCGGCGATCCCCGCGCCGCCGAGCGTCCCGAGGCGGGCGCCGACGACGATACCGTCGTCGACCTTGCCGTCGCCCTGGTCAGTGCCCCGGTGATCGGCCGCTCGCTGCTGGGCGAGCGCGGTTACCGGGACCTCGCCGCCCGTCTTCCCGAGGGCGGGCAGGCGATTCTGGTAATGGGGGCGGGGCGCACCTCCTGGCGCGGTTCGGGCTATGTCCGCGGCGGCATCTTCGACCGCATCCAGCTGATCCAGGACGTCGTGGGAATCCGCTTCCGCGACCGCGATTACGAGCGCGTCGGCAGCCTCGCCGCCGAGGATGCCCCCGCCTACACCGAGATCGGCCTGTTCGTGCTGCCGCCCGGGGCCGACTTCGATCCCGCCCGGCCGTGGCGGCTGCAACTGCTGGTGCAGCGTCCGGTGGGGGCATTGGAGAAGGCGTTCCTGACCTTCGATCTGCCCTACCGCCTGCCCGAGCGATGGCTGGCCGCCCCGCCGCCGCCGCCGCCGGCCGCCGCCGTGCCCGCGCCCGAACCGCTGTGGCAGCGTGTCTGGCAGGCCAAGGCGGTGGAGATCGGCATCCTGGCGGCGGCGCTCGGCGTGCTGACGGCGATCTTCTTCTTCCAGGACGTGCTGGTGCGGCGGCCACGGCTGACCGCGGCCATCCGTCTCGGCTTCCTCGCCTTCACCCTGCTGTGGCTGGGCTGGTACGCCGACGCGCAACTGTCGGTGGTCAACATCCTGGCCCTGTCCAATGCCTTCGCCCACGGATTCTCGTGGGACACCTTCCTGATGGATCCGCTGCTGTTCATCCTGTGGAGCGCGGTGGCGGCCTCGCTGCTGTTCTGGGGCCGCGGCGCCTTCTGCGGCTGGCTGTGCCCGTTCGGGGCGCTGCAGGAATTCGCCAGTCTGGCCGCCCGGCGGATGAAGATCCCGCAACTCACCGTACCCTGGGGCCTGCACGAGCGGCTGTGGCCGCTCAAGTACGTGATCTTCCTCGGGCTGTTCGGCGTCGGCCTCCATTCGCTGGCCACCGCCGAGCGTCTGGCCGAGGTCGAGCCGTTCAAGACCGCCATCATCCTCAAGTTCGTCCGCCACTGGCCGTTCGTCCTCTATGCCGGCGTGCTGCTGGCGGCGGGGCTGTTCGTCGAGCGCTTCTTCTGCCGCTACCTGTGCCCGCTGGGCGCCGCCCTGGCGATCCCGGCGCGGCTGCGCATGTTCGAGTGGCTGAAGCGGCACAACGAGTGCGGCAAGCCGTGCCAGCGCTGCGCCAACGAATGCCCGGTGCAGGCCATCCATCCCGACGGCCGCATCAATCCCAACGAGTGCATTTCCTGCCTGCACTGCCAGACCCTCTACTGGGACCAGCACCGCTGCCCGGTGATGATTCAGCGCCGGCTCAAGCGCGAGCGGCGCGACGCCTTGTCGACACCCTTAGGAGAACCATGACCATGGCCGACGACAACAGGGACGGCGTCTCGCGGCGCGGGGCGATCAGGATGGCGGCAGCCGCGGGCCTGGGGGCGGCGGGAGGACTGGCGGGCGCGCGGGCGGTGGCGCAACCGGCCAAGACCGCGGCGCCGAGCCATGCCGGTCCCGTCGAGGTGCCGCCCGGTCAGTTGGACGAGTACTACGTGTTCTCGTCCTCGGGCCAGTCCGGCGAGGTGCGGATCCTCGGCATCCCGTCGATGCGCGAGCTGTCGCGGATTCCGGTGTTCAACCGGTGCAGCGCCACCGGCTGGGGGCAGACCAACGAGTCGCTGAAGATCCTTACCGCCGGCCTGCTGCCCGAGACCCGTGCCTTCCTCAAGAAGCGCGGCCTGGTCACCTATCAGAACGGCGACGCCCACCATCCGCACATGAGCTTCACCGACGGCACCTACGACGGGCGCTACGTGTGGATCAACGACAAGGCCAACACCCGGCTGGCCCGCATCCGTTGCGACATCATGAAGTGCGATTCGATCATCGAGATTCCCAACGCCCACGACATCCACGGCATGCGGCCGCAGAAAGTCCCCCGCACCGGCTATCTGTTCTGCAACAGCGAGCACGAGGCGCCGATCCCCAACGAGGCCAAGGACCTCGAAGACCCCAAGCAGTATCGCTGCATCTTCACCGCCGTCGACGGCGATGCCATGAAGGTGGCCTGGCAGGTGCTGGTCGACGGCAACCTCGACAACACCGATGCCGACTACCAGGGCAAATACGCCTTCTCCACCTGCTACAACGCCGAGATGGGCATGACCGGCCCGGAGATGATGGCCGGCGAGCGCGATTGGGTGGTGGTGTTCCACATCAAGCGCATCGAGGCGGCGGTGAAGGCCGGCAAGGCGAAGATGATGAGCGGCGTGCCGGTCCTCGACGGCCGCCGCGGCTCGCCGTTCACCCGCTACATCCCGGTGGCCAACAATCCCCACGGGCTCAACACCGCGCCGGACGGCATCCATGTGGTGGCCAACGGCAAGCTGTCGCCGACCGTCACCGTGCTCGACGTGCGGCTGGTCGACGCGCTGTTCGACAACAACGCCGATCCCCGCTCCTGCGTGGTCGCCGAGCCGCAATTGGGGCTGGGGCCGCTGCATACCGCCTTCGACGGCAAGGGCATCGCCTTCACCTCCCTGTTCCTCGACATTAAGGTGGCGATTTGGAACCTCGACAAGGCGCGGCGCGCCTACAAGGGCGAGGCGGTCGATCCGATCGTGCAGAAGATCGACGTCCACTACCAGCCCGGCCACAACCACACCTCGATGGGCGAGACCAAGGAGACCGACGGCAAGTGGCTGATGTCGCTGAACAAGTTCTCCAAGGACCGCTTCCTCAACGTCGGCCCGCTGAAGCCCGAGAACGACCAGCTGATCTATACCGGCGACGGCAGGATGACCCTGGTCCACGACGGTCCCAGCTTCGCCGAGCCGCACGACGTCATCATCGTCCGCCGCGACATCGTCAGGCCCCGCCACGTCTACGACCGCAACGACCCGCTGTGGGAGGAGGCGCGGGCGTGGGCGAAGAAGGACAACGTCAAGCTCGAAGAGGCCAAGGACATCATCCGCGACGGCACCAAGGTGCGGGTCTACATGTACAGCCAGGCGCCGATCTTCTCGCTCGACCTGATCAAGGTCAGGCAGGGCGACGAGGTGACCGTCACCATTACCAACGTCGACGACGTCGAGGACCTCACCCACGGCTTCACCTTGTCGAATTACGGCATCGCCTTCGAGATCGGCCCGCTGGCCACCGCCTCGGTCACCTTCACCGCCGACCGGCCCGGGGTGCACTGGTACTACTGCATGTGGTTCTGCCATGCCCTGCACATGGAGATGCGCGGCCGCTTCATCGTCACGCCGCAGAGCGTGTGATGCGGCTGGCGGTGGCGCTGCTCGCCATGGCCGCTCCGGCGGCGGCCACCGAGACCCGGGTGCCGCCGGCGCCGGGTGCGCTGGCCGCCGTCATCGCCGCCGCGCGGCCGGGCGACACCTTGGTGTTGGCGGCGGGGATGCACCGGGGCGGCGTGACCCTCGACAGGCCGCTGACCCTGGCCGGCGAGCCCGGCGCGACGGTCGATGGCGGCGGCCGCGGCACGGTGATCCGCATCGTCGCCCCCGACGTGACGGTGCGCGGCCTGACGGTGCGCCATTCGGGGAGCCGCCAGGAGGAGATCGACTCGGCGATCTACGCCGACCGCGGCGCCGACCGGGCGGTGATCGAGGACAACCGGATCGAGGCCAGCCTGTTCGGCGTCTCGCTGCGCGGCGCCCGCGACGCGGTGGCGCGGCGCAATGTGGTGGTGGGACGCACCGACCTGCGCACCAACGACCGCGGCGATGCCTTTTCGGTGTGGAACGCGCCGGGCGCGCGGGTCGAGGACAACCGGGCCAGCGGCGGCCGCGACGGCATCCGCTCGACCGCCAGCCGCGACAACGTCTTTGCCGGCAACCGCTTCCGCAACGTGCGCTTCGCCGTCCACACCATGTGGAGCGACGGCGAGACCGTCGCCGGCAACCGCTCCGAGGGCAACGATCTCGGCTTTGCCCTGATGTATTCGCGGCGCATCACCGCCGAGACCAACGTCTCGGCCGGCGACCGCGACTACGGGATGCTGGTCAACTCCACCGACCGCTCGACCTTCGCCGGCAATCGGGTCGCGGGGGCGAACAAGTGCGTCTTCATCTACAGTGCCACCAACAACCTGTTCCGCGACAACCGCTTCTCCGCCTGCGCCATCGGCGTCCACTTCACCGCCGGCTCGGAGGGCAACCGTTTCACCGGCAACGCCTTTGCCGCCAACCGCACCCAGGTGATGTATGTCGGCACCCGGGCGCTGGACTGGTCGGTGGAGGGGCGGGGCAACTATTGGAGCGACAACCCGGCCTTCGACCTCGACGGCGACGGCATCGCCGATGCCGCCTACCGTCCCAACGACGTGGTCGACCGGCTGGTCTGGGCGGTGCCGACCGTCAAGCTGCTGCTCAACAGCCCGGCGGTGGCGGTGTTGCGCCTCGCCCAGAGCAACTTCCCCGCCGTCACCCCCGGCGGCGTCATCGACTCGGCGCCGCTGATGCGGCCGCCGCCATGACCGAGGCGGTGATGCTGGAAGGCGTGGTCAAACGCTTCGGGACCACCATGGCGGTGGCCGGCGTGACCCTGTCGGTGACGTTCGGCGAGCGGCTGGCCCTGCTCGGCCACAACGGCGCCGGCAAGACCACGCTGATGAAACTGATGTTGGGGCTGGCGACTCCCAGTGCGGGGAGCGTCCGCGTCCTCGGCGAGGTGCCGCCCGCCCGTCAGCCGGTCGGCTTCCTCCCCGAGGCGGTGGCGTTTCCCGAGGCGATGACCGGGGCCGAGCTGATCGCCTTCTACGCCCGCCTGAAGCGCCGTCCGCCGGCCGAGGGGCGGGTCCTGCTGCGCCGCGTCGGCCTGGACGGCGCCGCCGGCCGCCGGGTCGCCACCTATTCCAAGGGCATGCGCCAGCGCTTGGGTCTGGCCCAGGCGCTGCTCGGCCAGCCGCGCCTGCTGCTGCTCGACGAGCCGACCGGCGGCCTCGATCCGGAAGTGCGCGCGGCGTTCTACGACATCCTCGGCGAGCGGGTCGAATCCGGCGCGGCGGTGATCCTGTCCTCGCACCTGCTCGCCGAGCTGGAGACCCGCACCGACCGCATCGCCATCCTCGACCGCGGCCGGCTGGTCGCCCTGGGCACGGTCGACGCCCTGCGCGCCCGGGCCGGGCTGCCGGTGACGGTGCGGGTTCGGCTCAAGGACGGCACCGCCCGTACCGACGTGGTGCCGGCCGCCGACAAGCTGGCGACGCTGCGCCGCCTGCTGGCGCTCGATCCGCTGGACCTGACCGTGGCCGAGCCGGGGCTCGACGCCCTTTACGCCCATTTCGTCGCCGTCGCGCCATGCCCACCGTGCTGATCCTGGCCGAGAAGGAGTTCCGCGACGGCATGCGCAACCGCTGGCTGCTGGCGACCACGCTGGTGCTGCTGGCCCTGGCCCTGGGGCTGGCCTTCCTCGGCAGCGCGCCGGTCGGTCACGTCGGGGCCGCGCCGCTGGCGGTGGCGGTGGTCAGCCTGGCCAGCCTGACCGTTTTCCTGCTGCCGCTGATGGCGCTGATGCTGGCCTTCGATGCCGTGGTCGGCGAGGCCGAGCGCGGCACCCTGCTGCTGCTGTTGAGCTATCCGCTGCGGCGCTGGCAGGTGATCGCCGGCAAGTTCCTCGGCCACACCGCCTTGCTGCTGGTCGCCACCGTGACCGGCTACGGCGGGGCCGGCCTGGTGGTGGCCGCGGCGGCGGGCGGCGAGGCGGCGCCGGCCTTCGCGGTGCTGGTGGCCTCGTCGGTGGCTCTGGGCGCCGCGTTCCTCGCCCTTGGCTACCTGATCAGCACCGTGGTGCGCGAGCGGGCCACCGCGGCCGGTCTGGCGGTGGCGGTGTGGCTGGTGCTGGTGGTGCTCTACGATCTGGTCCTGCTGGGCGCGCTGGCCGCGACCCGGGGGCAGGGCCCCATCGCCGCGCTGTTCCCCTGGGTCCTGCTCGCCAACCCGGCCGACGTGTTCCGTCTGCTCAACCTGTCCGGCTTCGCCGCGGTGCGCCAGTTCTCCGGCCTGTCCGGCCTGGCGGCGGAGCAGATGTTGCCGCCGGCCGTCCTCGCCGCCGCGCTGGCGGCGTGGATCGCCGTGCCGCTGGGGCTGGCGACGATCGTCTTCGGGAGGCGTGCGCCATGAGGTTCCGCGTCGTGCTGATCGCCCTGTGTCTGGCCGCCTGCGGCGAGGAGACGGAGAACGCCGCGGTGCCGCCGCCGGTGCCCATCCCCGCCGAGGCCATCGGCCATTTCTGCGCCATGACGGTGGCCGAGCATCGCGGCCCCAAGGGCGAAATCTTCCTCGCCAGCCGGGCCGAGCCGGTGTGGTTCACCTCGGCGCGCGACGCCCTGGCCTTCACCATGCTGCCCGAGGAGCCCAAGGACATCCGCGCCATCTACGTCAGCGACATGGCCAAATCGTCGTCGTGGGACCACCCGGACGCCTGGGTCGAGGCCCGCAAGGCCTTCTTCGTCCTCGGCAGCGACCGCCGCGGCGGCATGGGCACCCCCGAGGCGGTGCCGTTCTCGACCCGCGCGGCGGCGGCGGCCGTCGCCGCCGCTCATGGCGGACGAGTGGCGACGCTGGCGCAGATCGGGCCCGACGATGTCCTCGGCCAACCGCAGGGCAGCCACCGGTAGCGATATCGTGCCCAACACCGAGGGATGGAGGTGCCTTTCGGTTCGCCTCGGGGTGGCCTATACTGGCGACCCGATAGCGGACGGGTGCCCGCAGCCTCTGTGGGCGCCGAGTCCTATTTTCCTCATCGGTTGTGTGGACACGGTTGGGTGGGCACCGGAACGCAGTTCGACACCAACGGCACGACGGCGGCGCGCAAGCGTCCGTCCGCTCTGGCCATGCGCATTGCGGCGATCGCCATCGTCCTCGACGCTTTTGTCCTGGTCCTGGCCGGTCTGTCGATCGACGGCAGTCGCCGGCAATATTATGCCCGCGCCGAGATCATGTCGCGCAACATGGCGGCCATTCTGGCGGAAACCGTCGCAGGCTATTTCGACCGGATCGACTTTGCGCTGCGCGTCGTCGCGGATGCGGCCGAGCATGAGGCCGGCGGCGCGGTTAACGCCCGCGGCTATCTCGACGAGGCGCTGCGCAAGGCGAAGGACAGGGTGCCCCAGGCCGAAACCTTCGGCATTGCCGATGGGGCGGGCAACATCCGCGGCGACAGCGGCCATTCCGGCCGGTCGGCCGTCACCGTGGCCGATCGCGACTATTTCCGGGTGCTGCGGGATACGCCGCGGTCCGGGGTGACGATCTCACGGCCGCTCCGCGGTCGCCTCAGCGACAAATGGACCCTCGTTCTCGCCCGCAGGGTGAGTGCGGCGAATGGCGCGTTTGGCGGGGTTGCCTTTGCATCCCTGCCGATCGAGGAAATTTCCGATCTGTTCGCGCACGTCGATCTGCGTCCCGACGACGCCATTGCCTTGCGCGGCCCGTCGCCCGATCTCGGCGCCATCGCCCGTTACCCGGAAACGGTCGGGGGCGTTCCCGCCGTGGGCAATTCCTCGGTATCGCCGCAACTGCAGGCCGCGACCGCCACCCAACCCGACAAGGGAACCTATGTCGCCCACGCGGCCATCGACGGGATCGAGCGGGTGCTGTCCTATCACCGGGTCGGGTCTTACCCGTATTATCTGGTGGTCGGCCTGTCGACCGCGCAGATGATGCGGCAGTGGTGGGACGAGAGCGTCAAGGTCGTCGTGGTCAGTGCGGCCTTCGTGGCGATGACGACGCTCGGCGGCGTGTTCACCTATGTCTCGCTGCGGGCTCGCCAGGCCCTCGGGGCAGCCCTCCAGCGCAAGAACGAGGAACTCGCCCGCTTCGCCGAAATCCTGGCCCATCACATGCAGGAACCGGTGCGCCAGCAGCACATCTTCGCCCAGCATCTGGCGCGCCTGTTGCCGAGGCCCCTCTCCACCGAGGTCGAGCAGGCGCTCGATGCCATCCTGGAGGCGGCCAGACGGCACCGGATCCTGCTGCGTGACGCGCAAAGCTATCTGGCGGTGGATGGCCGCAGCCTATCCATCGAACCCGTTCCCGGCGATACCGCCCTGGATGCCGCCCTGGCCCGCCTGGGGCGACGGATTGCGGCGGCAGGCGCAGTCGTCGAGCGCAGTCCGCTGCCGGACCTGCCCATCGCCACGCCGGCTCTGGCCGAGGTGCTCGGCGCGCTGGTGGAAAACGCCATCACCTATTGCGCGCCGGGCATCCAGCCGCATGTGCGCATCGCGGCGGAAAAGCACGACGGCGAGACCGTGGTGTCGGTGACCGATAACGGCATCGGCATTCCACCCGAATACCGGGATCGCGTGTTCTGGGTATTCGAGCGGTTGGACCGGCGACCCGATCAACCCGGCACCGGCATCGGCCTGGCACTGGCCAAGAAGATCATCGAATCGGTCGGGGGGCGAATCTGGATCGAAGCGCCCGATAGCGGCGGCACCAGGCTGTGTTTTACCCTGCCGCGACCGACGTGATACCGGCGAAACGCTCGAACTGACCTGTTCGCCGGTATTTGCGGCCATGTGTGGACGGCCCCTGCGTTGCAAGGGAAATGTGAGCGTTCTGCGTAACCGGCCTGGGTGCAGTCATGTGTCCGGCCTGTTTGCGCGGTTCACCTGACCGCTGGCCATGATGTGATCCGCGAGCCGCTCCCGA
>JACRFY010000304.1 GCA_016212565.1 Magnetospirillum sp.
AGAGGGGCTGCGTTCCAGCCGTCCTATTCGTTCCGCGGTTTGGCGTAGCCGACGTCGACCAGCGATTCCTGGATCTCGTCGAGGATGCCCGGATCGTCGATGGTCGCCGGCATCTTGTAGTCCTGGCAATCGGCGATCTTCTGCATGGTGCCGCGCAGGATCTTGCCCGAGCGGGTCTTGGGCAGACGCTTGACCACCGTGCAGGTCTTGAACGCCGCCACCGGGCCGATGCGCTCGCGCACCAGGGCCACCACTTCCTTGATCACCTGATCGTGCGGCTTGGTGACGCCGGCCTTGAGGCAGACGAAGCCCAGCGGCAGCTGGCCCTTCAACTGGTCGGCGACGCCGATCACCGCGCATTCGGCGACGTCGGGATGGCTGGCCAGGACTTCCTCCATGGCGCCGGTCGACAGGCGGTGGCCGGCGACGTTGATGATGTCGTCGGTGCGCGACATCACATAGACGTAGCCGTCCTCGTCGATGTAGCCGGCGTCGGCGGTCTTGTAGCAGCCGGGGAACTCGGACAGGTAGCTGTCGACGAAGCGCTGCTCGGCGTTCCACAGGGTGTAGAAGGTGCCGGGAGGCAGCGGCAGGCGCACCACCAGCGAGCCGACCTTGCCCGCCTCGCAGGGCTGATGCGACTCGTCGAGCACCTCCAGGCCCCAGCCGGGCGCCGCCTTGGTCGGCGAGCCGGGCTTGACCGGGAAGGCGTGCAGGCCCATGCAGTTGGCGGCGATCGACCAGCCGGTCTCGGTCTGCCACCAGTGATCGATCACCGGCACCTTGAGATTGGTCTGCGCCCAGTTGATGGTCTCGGGGTCCGAGCGCTCGCCGGCCAGGAACAAGGCGCGGAAGGCGGAGAGGTCGTACTTCTTCAGCAGCTCGGCGTTGGGGTCCTCGCGCTTGATGGCGCGGAAGGCGGTCGGCGCGGTGAACAGGGTCGAGACCTTGTGCTGGCTGATCACCCGCCAGAAGGCGCCGGCATCGGGGGTGCCGACCGGCTTGCCCTCGTAGAAGATGGTGGTGTTGCCGTTCAGCAGCGGCGCATAGACGATGTAGGAGTGCCCCACCACCCAGCCGACATCCGAGGCCGCCCAGTAGACCTCGCCCGGCTCGACGTTGTAGACCGCCTTCATGGTCCACTTCAGCGCCACCATGTGGCCGCCGTTGTCGCGCACCACGCCCTTGGGCTGGCCGGTGGTCCCCGAGGTGTAGAGGATGTAGAGGGGATCGGTCGCCGCCACCGGCACGCAATCATGGGGCGCCGCCGCCGCCACCGCCTGCATCCAGTCGAAATCGCGGCCGGGGATCAGCGCGGCCACCGCCTGCTCGCGCTGCAAGACGATGCAGGCGGCCGGCTTGTGGGTGGCCAGTTCGATGGCGTGGTCGAGAAGCGGCTTGTAGGGAATGACCTTGGCGGTCTCGATGCCGCACGACGCGGACACGATCACCTTCGGCTCGGCGTCGTTGATGCGGGTGGCCAGCTCGTTGGCGGCGAAGCCGCCGAACACCACCGAATGCACGGCGCCGAGGCGGGCGCAGGCCAGCATGGCGATCGCCGCCTCGGGAACCATCGGCATGTAGACGATGACGCGGTCGCCCTTGGCGACGCCGCGCGCCGCCAGCGCGCCGGCGAAGCGGGCGACGTCGTCCTGCAACTGCGCGTAGGAAATGGTGCGGGTCGTGCCGGTGACCGGGCTGTCGTAGATGATCGCCGCCTGCTCGCCGCGCCCCTGCTCGACATGGCGGTCGACGGCATTGTAGCAGGTATTGACCACGCCGCCGGTGAACCAGCGATAGAACGGCTTGCGCGAATCGTCGAGGACCTTGTCCCAGGTCTTGTACCAGTGCAGATCCTTGGCCGCCTCGGCCCAAAAGCCCTCGGGGTCCTTGAGCGACCGGGCGTAGGCGATATCGTATGCGTTGGTCATTGCTGGTAAGTCCTCCCTGGACGGCCGCGCATGGGGAGGGTTCGGCCCCTCCCTTTGAGGGGGGAAAGGATGACGCAATTGGTGCCGGCTTGCCAAGGGGATATCGCCGAACCGGGCGATGGTCGACGCATCCGCGCCCGTACCGTCAGGGAAATCCCTTGAGGAAGGTGCGGAGTTCCTGAACCTGGGCCTTCCATTCGGCGTCTTCCTTCCGCTCGCGTTCGCGAACCTCCGGATGGCGATGCACCTCGGCCAGATAGGCCATCAGGTAGGGCGCCCGCCGCTCCCGCTCGGCATTGTCGCGGCCGAGGTTGGTGACGAAGCTCTCAAGAAAGAAAATGTTGATCCGGGGAAACACGCGGTGGCAGAGCAGGACCAGGAAATCGCTCCATTGCTCGGGAAAGCGTTCCGCCGCCGCGAGCAGGTTGTCGCGAAGCACGCCCTCGCGGGCCTGCTGCTGAAAGACCCTCGGGTCCTTTTCCTGCTCGTAGAAATCCTGGAACCGTTGCCACTCGACATTGAGCACATCCCACCAGTCGATATCGGCATCGAGCAGCGAGGAGAAGAGATCGATTTCGAGATTGGTAATTCTCGGAAGGTGATACGCGGCCGGGACCGTCGGTTGCAGCATCTCCCGCAGCAGCTTGGTGCTCTGCTTGATCTGCATCACCCGTTCGCCGTTCTCGTGGGTCGCTTCGATCAAGCGAAGCGCCTCCCAAGCCGCACGCCATGCGAACACCATCTTGGACCGCAGCGCGGTATCGACCCCGCTCCAGAATGCCCGCGGATCGGTCTTGGTCAGATCGACATTGGTGGCAAACACCCTGACCTGCCGGTTGTCCCGCACGTAGGGATAGATGAACTTGCCCACCACCCGCTTGAATTTGATTGAAAATTCCGGGGAAAAGAGGAACGGCGGAGGAAGTTCCCGCGTCACGGCCGGATTGGTTCTTTGGAAGAACAGCAACACATTGTCGATGCGGCGGAAGATTGCCTCGCGGCACAAGTCGTCGAACGTCGAGCACGGCTCGGGCGGCACGGGGAGCGGCACCACATAATCCAGTCTGGCCAGCAGATGGGCGAGATGGGGGGGAAGCCAGTACTCCAGGTCCTTCTTGACCTCGCCGTGGGCGTCCGTAGACGGGCCCTCGTCTCGCGGCGGCGGGCGCCTCCCTTTGGCGGTTTGCAGGACGTTGATGCAGGCATGCGCAACCGGACGCATCGCCGCCTGCCATTCGTGCGGCGGGCCATCGAACGGGATGCGGGCGATCAGTTCGCCGACGACCTGACTCAGTTCCCGCAACAGCGGCTGGTCTTCCTCGCGCCGAAGCAACAGTTCCAGCATCGTATACACATTTTCGCACAGGGTCCGCGGATCCTGGACGCCGGGAAGATCCCTGAGGAGAATCCGGAAGCGCTCGGCCTCGTTCGATGGATTGGCCATCACGCTTGATCCTCATGACCGCCGGGAAGGGTGAAATGGAAGGTGGAGCCGGAATTGTCGTCCGATGTCACCCACAACCGTCCGCCGTGGCGCTCGACGATCTTCTTGCACAAGGCCAGGCCAATGCCGGTGCCCTGGTGGTCGTGACCGGCGTGGAGACGCTCGAAGATGGCGAAGATGCGTTGCTGGTACTCCGGCGCGACGCCGATGCCGTTGTCAGTGACCGAAAACTGCCATTCCGGTCCCATGGGGACCGCCTCCACATGGATGGTCGGTGCCACGCCGGTGCGACGGTAGGTGATGGCATTGCCGATCAGTTGCTGAAGCAGGCACAGCATTTGCGCCTTGTCGGCCTCCAGCCGCGGCAAGGCACCATGGGTGATGACCGCACCGCTGGCCGCGATCTGCGGCCGCAATCTCGCAAGGGTCTGGTGAAGAATGGCGGTCATGTCCGTCGACGTGAAGGGCGCGCCCCGGTCGATTTCGCAATAGGCGAGGAAATCGTCGAACAACTGCCGCATCCGCAACGTGCCCTCGACGGCGAAATCGATGAATTCGCCGGCTTCGCCATCCAATTTCTCGCCATACCGGCGCTTCAGCAGTTGGACGTAGCCGGCCACCGTCCGCAACGGCTCCGGAAGATCGTGGGCCGCCACCTTGGCAAACTGCTCCAGTTCCGCACTGGTCGCGGCGAGTGCGCGGGCCTTCGCCGCGGCATCCCGACGCGCCGCCTGGAGTTGCCCGGCCTGCCTGTCGGAGCGAACATGCTCCGCCAACGTCCGGCGATAGAGGTCGAGGCCGGCCTGAAGTCCCTCACGCAATTGGTCGAAGGGACAGGGCTTGACGAAATAGCGAAACACATTGCCCCGATTGATGGCGTCCACCGCCGTCCGCCGATCCGCATCGCCGGTCAGCATGATCCTGACGGTATCGGGGGCAATCCCCTGGATCCGGCGCAAGACTTCGATTCCCTCCATACCCGGCATGCGCATGTCGCACACCACCACTGCGAACGGCCGGCCCGCCGCCATCGCGGCCTGGACGGCTTCGATCGCCAGCATCCCGTTCAGAGCCGTCGTCACCGCGAAGGCGTCGCCGATCTGGCGCACCAAGCCTGCCAACAGATGGGGATCGTCATCGACGATGAGAATGCGGTGTGGGGTCATCGGGACAAAAGGCCGAGCGTCATTCGGGAGTAAGATCATACTAGATCGTAGAGGCAACGCATAGTTCACCCCGGACATTCGGAAATGTCCACGATCAAAGACATGCCTCCGGTGGAAAATGCTGGACGGCATTGAAAGCCCCGAACGGGGCACCGATGATTCGTTTGAAAGCGGGGACGGTGGCGCGATATTCTTGTCGGACGGTGCATGATGCCGCGATCTGGCAGGCAGGATGTCGATGAGTCACGCCGAAGTCCGACGACAAGCCCGCCCCCTCGGCCTGCGGCCATGCGGTCATCCGGGCGACAGCCCATGACGGGAGCGATGGCGGAGGTCGTCACCTACGTTTTCCATCTCGCCAACGGGCGAACCGAGCGAATCGAACTGGCCTTCGATCCGACGACGTTCCTGCTGCGCGACGAGGTCGCGGCTCCTCCGGAGGCGTGGGTGGCGCTCGACTTTCACCAATGCCCCAATTGCCCCCTGTCCGTCGGCGCGCATCCGACGTGTCCGTTCGCACGCGCCCTCGGCGGCTTTGTCCACCGCTTCGACGCCTTTTATTCCTACGAGAAGGCGGTGGTCGAGGTGACGACCAGCCAGCGCACGGTGATCGCCAATCGGCCGCTTCAGGAGGCGATGGCCTCGATCCTCGGCCTGATCGGGGCGACCTCCGGCTGTCCGCACCTGGCGTTCTTCCGGCCGATGGCCCATTTCCATCTGCCCTTCGCCAGCGAACAGGAAACGCTGGTCCGCACCTTCTCGCTCTACCTGCTCGGCGAGTACCTGCACTCGGGCGGCGGCGGCAGCGTCGCCGTCTCGGTCGAGGGGCTGGAGGCGAAATACCGGGCGGTCGCCGAGGTCAATCGGGCCATGGCCGACCGAGTCCGCACCGCCTTTGCCAAGGATGCGGTGGTCAATGCCATCGTCATCCTCGACACGTTCGCGCAGGCGGTGCCGTTCGTCGTTCACGAGGCCCTCAAGGAACTGCGGCCGCTGTTTGCGCTCAGACCCGCACCTTGACCGGCTCGATGAAGCTGAAGATCTTACGCAGATTGCGCAGGCGCTCGATCTGAGCCAACGACAACTGCGTGTTGGCGGCCAGAATCAGGTGGCCGTTGGCCAGACGGATGTCGGAGAGGACCAACTGGCCGGCCCGCAACGCCGCCAGCGGCACCTCGACCGAGGTCGCCGGCGCCACCCGGCCCAGGGCCTCCAGGCAGGTCCGCACCTTGCCCAGCAGGACCGGATCGTATTGCGCACTGCGCTTTTCCAACTCGGCGAAGGCGGATTTGGTCAGGTCGCCGCTGCCGGCGGCCACCGCCAGATCCTTGAGGATCTTCAACAGGCGGGCATCGAGGGGAATGTCGTTGCCCTTGGGCCCGTCGGTGGGAAACCCGGTGCCGTCGAAGCCGCGGTCCTGGAGATAGACGATCTCGGCCACCCCGGCGAGCCGCGGAATGTGGCTGATGAGGTTGCGGCCGGCCAGGGGGGCCTGGTCGAAGATGGACTGTTCGTCGGCGGACAGGGCCTCGCCCTGGCGCCGCTTTGCCGTCAATTCCAACGGGATCGCCACCTGACCGATCGACACCAGCGAGGCGGCGATCTCCAGTTTCCAGCGCTGCGGCATCTTGAACTCGATGGTCAACACCCGCACCCATTCCCGCAGGCGGGTGGCCAGCGAATGGGCGACGGGGTCGTTCAGCGCCACCACCTCGACCAGCACCTTGATGCTGCCGGTGAGCGTCTTCTCCAGCAGTTCGCGCTCGGCGGTGACCAGGCGGTACTGGACCAGGGCGGCCTCAAGGCCTTCGACCAGGCGCTCGGACGGGCAGGGCTTGGTGTAGAAGCGGAAGATGGCCCCTTGGTTGATCGCCTCGATGGCGGTCTGCTGGTCCGCGTTTCCGGTCAGCATGATCCGTACCGTATCGCCGGCGATCTCGCGAATCTGCTTCAGGGTTTCGATGCCGTCCATGCCGGGCATGCGCATGTCGCACACCACCACCGCGAACGGTTCGGCCTTCTCCATCGCCTCGCGAACGGTGGCCAGAGCCTCGATCCCACCTTGTGCGGTGGTGACGTCGAATTGCTCGCTCAGTTGGCGCCGCAACGCCGACAGCAAATGATGATCGTCGTCGACGACAAGGATGCGCTCGGCCATATCACTCCCCGCGAAGATGCTCCGCCGCCAGCTCTCGCCAATGGCGCACGTACTTATCTTGGCGGGCTTCGATCAAATAGGCCATATCCAGTTTGGTCGCGGGGCCGGTCCCGTCGTGCAGGAGCGGGAATTGCGGCCCCAGCGCGGCACCGACATGCACCGCGGTCAGCATCGGATTGTCCCGCACGGACGACCGTCCGGGTTCGAGGGCGAAGGCCACCGCCTCGATGATCGCGTCGGAAAATCCCCACAGCCCGAGCAGATAGGCGCCCACCAGACTGTGCGTCGCCCCGAACGCACGTCTCTCCGCGTCGGGGAGCGCGCCACCGGCCGTCATCGCCGCTTTCGTGCGCTCGCAATATTCCGGGTGGCGTTCGAGGAAGATCAGGCAGCCGATGGAGGACAGCATCCCCGCACACTGCGCCGCCGTGGCCGTTGCCGCGTCACAGCCGGCCGCCAACGCCGCCTTTTCCGCCAGGTGGCCCAGCGACAGGCTGTAGCGGTTGAGCGCCGTCAGCAATGGCGTTGCCGCCGGGTCGCCGCGAAATTGCCGGAACAGACCCAGATTGACGACCACGGCGTGGATGGTCTCCATCCCCAGGGTTCGAACCGCCTGCAACGCGGTGGTCGCGGGGGCGCCGAGGCCGAAGAAGGCCGAGTTGGTCAGCTTCAGGATCTCGGCCGTCATCGCCACGTCCTGGGACAGCAGCGCGGCGACCGATTTCACCGACGCCCGCGGCGACCGCAGCTCGTCGCCGATCTTCAGGACCAATTCGGGCGGACTGGGCAGGTTCGACATCTCGCCCACCGCCGCCAACAGGCCCGGATCGGCGAACATCCGCCGCAAGGCCAAGGGGCGGAGGATGGAATCGAGCAGAACCCGGGGCTCGCAAGGCTTGGCCAGATAGACATGGGCGACGGAAACCGTCTTCAAAATCGTCTCGGCCTCGGCATAGCCCGAGAGAATCACGCGAATGGTCGCCGGATGGCGCCGGCGCACTTCGTCGAGCAATTGCGCCCCATCCATACGCGGCATGCGCATGTCGCTGACCACCACGTCCACCGGCTGCCGGTCCATCTCGTCGAGGGCCGCGGCGGCACTGTCGCAGAACACGATGTCGAAGTGATCTTCCATTTCCAGCAGCGACCGGCGAAGTCCCTTGAGGACATGCGCCTCGTCGTCGACGAACAAGATCCGCGCCCGCTCCATTATTCGTCGCAACTCCTATCGCTGGCGGCGTCGCCATTGATCGGCAACCGGATGGTGAATACTGCCCCTTCACCCTCCCGTCCGTCCACATCAATCCGGCCGCCATGCTTGGTTACCACCACATCGCGGCAGATCGCCAGACCCTGGCCGGTCCCCTTGCCCACATCCTTGGTGGTAAAGAAGGGATCGAAGATGTGATCGCGAATCGCTTCGGCGATGCCGGTGCCGGTGTCGCCAATGCGGATTTCCACCTGGTCGCCATTGCGGGCGGTCGTCACCGTCAAGATTCCCGGCAGCGGCTTTCCCGACGATTCCATGGCGTGGGCGGCATTGACGATCAAATTGAGAAACACCTGGTTCATCTCGCCGATGTGGCACAGCACCGGCGGCAAGGACGGATCGAGGTTCTTTTCCAGGTCGGCGACGTGTTTCCAGGTATTGCGCGACACCGTCAGCGTGCTCTCGATGGCCCGGTTGAGATCGGCCAAGGTCTTGGTGCTGGTGCCGGGGTGGGAGAATTCCTTCATCGACAGCACGATGCGGGCGATCTGGGCGACACCGTCGAGCGATTCCGCGATGGCATTGGGAAGTTCCTTGAGCAGGGACGGCAGCTTGGCCGCCGCCGCCACCTGCTCGAATTCGCGGCCGCCGGTTTGACGGGCGACCCCGAACGCCGGTGCGAGCTTGGCGACCGAGGTGCCGATGTAGCGCAGATTGTCGCCGATATACTGGATCGGGGTATTGATCTCGTGAGCGATGCCGGCGGCAAGCTGGCCGACGGTCGCCAGGCGCGAGGACTGCAAGGCCTCCCGCTGCGCCTTTTTCAACGACTGGATATCGCGGAAGGAAATGATCGCCCCGCGAACCGCCCCCTCTTCCCGGAGCGGAGAACAGGCGTAGGCGACGGCAATGGACCGTCCGGTTCCGGTGGCGAACACCGCATCGTCGTCGCGGAAGGTGTTGCCTTCGGCAACCACCGACCGCCAGGGGGCATGGGCAAGGTCGAGGAACGCGTCCTGATGGCGCAGCAACAGCAGGCGGTCGAGCGGATAGCCCTCGATGTCGCCGGCCGCCGGGTCCACCCCCAGCAGCGCCCGCGCCGATGCGTTGGCGAACCTGAGGTCGCCGTTGCGGTCGATGACCAACACGCCCTCGAACAGACTGTCGGCAATCCCCTTCAGTCGCTCGCGCGAAGCGCGAAGCGCCGCTTCGGTGCGGGCGCGAATGTCGACCTCTTGTTGCAGTTCGGCGGTGCGTTCGGCGACGAGGCGTTCGAGTTCGCGCTGCTGATCGGCCTGTGCCTTCTCGTAGCGCAGCCGCAAGCCGGCATCGCGGAACACCACGACCGCCCCCTCGGGCTCGTCGTTCTCGACGATGGGGGCGACCAGATAATCGACGTGCAAGGGGGCGTCGTCGAAGGTCCGGAACATGTCGTCGAGGACCTGCTCGGCGACGCCGTCGCGGTAGGCGCGCCGCACCGCGGAGGTTTCGAAGGGGTATGGCTGGTCATCGCGGCCCACCGGCTGCACGAAGGCATGAAAGCACAGCCCGACCAATTCGTCGGCACCACCGACCCGCAGGAGATCGCAGGCCATCCGGTTGGCGAAGATGATCCGCCCGCCCGGCCCGAGGCCGAGGATTCCCTCGCCGGCCGAATCGAGGATCAACTGATAGCGACGGCGCAGCGCATCCAGTTCGGCTTCGCGCCGCTTCATTTCGGTGATGTCGGTGCGGACACCGACGACACCGCCATCGCGGGTGCGATACTCGCGGCTGAGGATCCAACTGTCGTCGGCGAGACGGAAGACGAAGGGCGCGCCGGAGGCCTCCCTGTGCAAGGCCAGACGTTGGCGCAACCAGCCTTCGCGGCCGGCGTCGTCGGCACCAATGCCATGGAGCGCGACGAACTTGGCCAATACCTGCTCGAATCGGACCCCGGGGCTAATAAATCCGCTGTCCTTAAAGGCCTTCCGATAATGGCTGTTGGCGACCACCAGCCGGTCGTCGGCATCGTAGACGGCGATGGCATCGACGATGCTCTCGATGGCATCGGCGAGTTGCTGCTGCGCCAGTTTGGCCTGTCGCTCCGCCACCGTCTCGCGCGTGATGTCGATGCCGATGCCGCGGTAGCCGACGAAGGTTGTTCCCTGTTCGTAGGTGGGAATGCCGCTGATGCGGATGATCTTGGAATCCTTGCCTTCTTCCGGGCCGACATGGAAGACGACGTCGCGGAAGGGCTGCCGGGCGTCGAGCATGGCGCGGTGCGCCGCGGCGAGGTCCGGATTCCCCTCGCCGAGGCCGATGTCGAAGAAGGTATTGCCGAGAATGGCCGAGGGCTTGACCCCCAAGACGCCGGCGATGCGGTCGGAGACGAACACCAGCCGGTATTCGGGATCGGTTTCCCAGAACCAATCCGACGCCGAGCCGGCGAGATCGCGGAACCGCCCCTCGCTTTCCCGCAATTCCCGTTCCACCTGCTTGCGCTGGGAAATGTCGCGGATGATGCCGACAAAGCGCCGCCCGCCACCGCTGGGCACCTCCCCCACCGCCAATTCGATGGGGAACGGCTCGCCAGTCTTGCGCTGGGCGACGACCTCGCGCCCATGACCGATGATATGGCGCTGGCCGGTTTCGAGATAGGTCCGCAGGGTGGCGTCATGATGCCCGGTGTCGGCCGCCGTCATCAGGACGGTGACGTTCATCCCCATCACCTCGGCGGCCTCGTAACCGAAGATGCGCTCCGCCGCCCGATTGAAGGTCTCGATGATGCCGCACTCGCTGATGACGACCACCGCCTCGCCGATATTGTCCATCACCGCGGTGAAGCGCGCCTCCGCTTCTTCGCGGAACCGGCAGTTTGCGGCCTCGAGTTCGTCCTGGAGCACGTCGAGGGCGCGGCCGTTGAACCGCCGTTCCGCATCGGCCTCGTCGTAGGCGGCACCGACCAGTTCGCACAGGCGGCAGAAATCGATGCTGCCGTCGTCCTTGGTCGCCTTGCGCAACTGCCGTTCGAGAAGCTTGTGCATTCAGCGTTCGTGAATGACGGTGATGGTCATGGTTTGGTTGTGCAGTTCGCACGACCCGCTGAAATCGTGCGGACTGATCTCGCCGTACGAATAGAAGCCGATGGGGACGCATTGCGGCCCGAGGACGCCGGTGACCGCCTCGACCTCTTCGGCGATGCGCTGTCCGAGCAGCAGCTTGCGCCCGATGCAGCTGACCAGAATGGCCAAGGATGCCGTGCCGTCGCCGTAGGCCTGTCTGGCGGCCATTCCCGCCCCCTCGATCAAATGCTCGAAATCGCCGTGCATCAACTGGGCGGTCGATCCGGTGGGAACGTCGCCGGCGAAGATCATCGCGTGCCGCGGCTCATCGATCCCCACCACGGTGCGCACCACCTCGGTCGCCTGGTCGGGATGAGCCTTCACGCGCAGCGGAAACAGCAGGGCCGATCCCGGCAAGCGGGCCGCCTCTTCGCCGAGATAGCGCTTGTAGAGATCGAGGGCCGGCTCGCCGTCCAGCTCGTAGAGGATGTTGCCGTCGGAGCGGGTGATCCGCCGCTCGGGGCCGAAGGTATCCCAGCCGCCGAAGCTGCCGTGGCGAATGTCGAGGCTGTCGCCATAGAATCCGAGCGCGAGGATGGTCCCCGCCACCGGGTCGCGATCCGCCCCCACCAGGGTGAGCTTGAAGGCGGCGCCGTCGCCCGCCAAGCCGCCGGTGAGGACCACCCCCTCGGGAAGCCCCTCCTTGAGGCCGCGAACAAGCTCGCTGCCGTTGACCCGGGTGCCGTCGGACAGCACGAACACGCCGCGCAATCCCGGATGCGGAAGCCCGGCGCCCAACCGCCGCCCCGCCTCGAAGGAACCGCCGCATGCGTCGATCTGTTCGGCATGCAAGGCGACATGGGCCCGGGCAAAGCGGATTGCGGCGACGGCGATGGTCCCGTCATACACCTCCGCCCCGAAAATCTCACCGCCGGTGGTGCAACCGACCAGCTTGGCGACCGGGAACCTTTGGCGCAATTCGCGCAGCCGGCTTCCATCCGTCAAGGCTCCGGGCGCGGCGAAATACAGCACCAATTGGGCCGCATCGAGGTCCGTCGCCGTTGCGTCGAACTGCCATCCCGCTTCCGCCGTCCACCGGCCCGATCCGACGTGCATTCCATCCCACCCGCGTTGTCAAGGCGCTCGCCCTCTAGATTTACGCTCCGCCACGGACGAATTCCACAAAAGACGAGGACCGACAGCAGTTCTCGCTATGGCGCCGAAGGCGGATGTCGGAGGTTGGGGGGAAGCATCGAGCCGCGATGGAACGGTCAGGCGGTCTGTGGCGGCTATGATGCCGCCGACTTGGCAGATATTGCCCTGTCCCCGGGGCGCCTCATCCGCTGGTGCCCCGCCCGTCCGATTGTGCTTTAACAGGCTGCGGAAAAAGTCTCGTCATTCCCGCGCAAGCGGGAATCCATGCATCTGCCAATCAACATGTTGCGGCAAGATCTGTGCTTTACCCCAGCATGGATCCCCGCTTTCGCGGGGATGACGGGGGAATTGAGGGCTGCAAGCATTTTCCGCAGCCTGTTAGAATTTGATCACGGGCTGTCCATCCCCCGGGAAATCGGGGGCAGAGTGCAACCCTGGAAGGGGCGGGGTGATGGAACGTGGGGGGCGGGCAAAGGACGGCGCCAATTCGCATTGGTTGGCGGGCGGGAATATTGCGGCTGTGAAGAATGGAACTCTGATCCCATTAATGCCCGAATAGCCGGTTGGCCCCGGCCCCCTCGACAACCGCCGCCGCTGCCATATTTTCCCCATGAGTGAACCAGCCCGCTCCCTTCCCGATGGTGACGACGCGACGGCGGAAGCCAGCGCCCTTGTCGCGGCCGTGGCCGAGGCTCGCGCCGATCTTCGCGCCGATCTTCGCGCCGTGCCCCATGCCGAGGTTCGGGCGTGGTTGCTGGAAATCGCGGCGGGCAATTTCGATGCCACACCCCCCGAGGCCGGTCCGCTGTAACCATCCTTCGTGTGTGGCATGGGGCGCAAAGCCGGGACGACTGACGGCCGGTCAACCGGCATTGGCGAACATCATGCCCCCGGTGACAAAGGGGGGCAGAGACACCGTCTCCGCCCCCACTGGAGGGCCATCCGATCCTCACCCCATCTTCGGCAACGCCGACAGGGCGGCGTCGAGATCCGCTTCGGAATAGTCGAGATCCGTCAGCTTGCCGGCGAAGTAGTCGGTATAGGCCTGCATGTCGAAATGACCGTGGCCGGAGAGATTGAACAGGATCGTCTCCGCCTTGCCTTCGGCCTTGCAGCGCAGCGCCTCGTCGATTGCCGCCTTGACCGCGTGCGAGGATTCCGGGGCCGGGACGATGCCCTCGGCGCGGGTGAAGGCGACCGCGGCGGCGAAGCACTCGGTCTGGTGATAGGAGCGGGCTTCCATCAGGCCCAGCTCCTTGAGGTGGCTGACCATCGGCGCCATGCCGTGATAGCGCAGCCCGCCGGCATGCGTGCCCGGGGGCATGAAGGTCGAGCCTAGCGTGTGCATCTTGACCAGCGGCGTCAGGTGGCCGGTGTCGCCGAAGTCGTAGGCGTAGGTGCCCTTGGTCAAGGTCGGGCACGAGGCCGGCTCGACGCCGACCAGGCGGACCTTGGCGCCCTTGATCTTCTCGCGCACATAGGGGAAGGCCAGGCCGGCGAAGTTCGAGCCGCCGCCGGTGCAGGCGACCACCACGTCGGGGGTGGTGCCGGCCATTTCCATCTGCAGCATCGCCTCTTCGCCGATCACCGTCTGGTGCAGACAGACGTGGTTGAGCACCGAGCCCAGCGCGTACTTGGTGTCGTCGCGGGTGGCGGCGACCTCGACCGCCTCCGAGATGGCGATGCCCAGCGAGCCGTGCGAGTCCGGGTCGGCGTCGAGGATGGCCCGGCCGGCATTGGTCAGCGGCGACGGACTGGCGATGCAGGTGGCGCCGTAGGTCTCCATCAGCGCCCGGCGATAGGGCTTCTGGTGATAGGAGATCTTGACCATGAACACTTGCACTTCGAGGCCGAACAGCGAGCCGGCGAAGGCCAGCGACGAGCCCCACTGGCCGGCGCCGGTCTCGGTCGACAGTTTCCGGATCCCTTCCTGCTGGTTGTAGAAGGCCTGCGGGACCGCGGTGTTGGGTTTGTGCGAGCCGGCCGGCGACACGCCCTCGTATTTGAAGAAGATCTTGGCCGGGGTGCCCAGCACCTTTTCCAGCCGCCGCGCGCGGATCAGCGGCGAGGGGCGCCACAGGCGATAGACCTCGCGCACCGGCTCGGGGATGTCGATCCAGCGCTCGGTCGAGACCTCCTGGGCGATCACCGCCATGGGGAAGATGGGGGCGAGGTCGTCGGGACCGATCGGCTGGCCGGTGCCCGGATGCAGCGGCGGCGGCAGCGGCACCGGCAGGTCGGCGGCCAGATTGTACCAAGCCTTGGGCAGCTTGTCCTCGGGCAGGAGATACTTGGTCGAGTCGGTCATGGGGATGTCCTCGTCAAGCGACGCGGTCTCGGCGCGTCTTGTGGCTGTGCCGTTCTACAGCGTCGCCGCGAGGATGGAAACCGGCGACCTCAGCCGCCGGGCCAATAGCCCTGCTCGTCTTCCAGCATCAGGCGGGCGGCGTCGGAATCGCCGACCAGCCGCGCCGGCGTTTTGGCCGCGGCGGTTTCGGGCTGAACCTTGGCCCGGCTGCGGCTGCGCTTGGGCTTGGGCTCGGCACTGGCCTTCTCGATCATGCGGGCCACCGCCGCCAGCACCGCCTCGACCGACGGGTCGGCGGGCGCGTCGGCGCTGGGGGCGGGCTCGGCCTCGGGGGCGGCGACGATCTCGATCGGGGTGAAATCGGGCGGCGTGAAATCGAGCGGAAGATCCGCGTCCGCGGGCGGGGCCGGCTCGGGCATCGCCAGCGGGCCGACATTGGGAACCGGAGCGGGGGCGCAGGGGGCGATGAAGGCGCCGTAGCCGTGGCGGCGCAGGTGGTAGACGGTCTGGCGGCCGAAGTCCTTGGCCAGGGAGAGGACGCCGACATATTCGGCGACGTAGCGTTCGATGAACGGCTCGCCGCGCGACACCGTCTCCGCCCGCATCGCCGATTGCTCGGCGGTCAGCACGGCGACGAATTGCTGGGTGGCATAGACGTGGCCGATCACCGTCACCGGCTCCAGGCGCGCGGCGCGGTTGATGTGGCTGCCGTAGAAGTTGGTGCGCCCGCAGATGGGGTCGAGGGCCTCGAACACCGGCCCGGCATGCAGCGAGATGCGCAGGCTGAGGGGGTGGGGCAGGCGGCTCTCCAATTCGTGGTCGGTGCAGGTGACCAGTTCCTGGAGGCGCAGCGCGAACTCGGCCATCGGCGCCGCCTTGTCCATCACCGCGAAGATGGCGTCGCCCCAGGTGTTGATCGACAGCGGCTCGACTCCCGCCGCTTCCATGCCCTGGCGCAGGCGGGTGAGGAAGTCGAGATAGACCGGGATATGCTCTTCCTGGAGCTTGGAATAGCCGGCGATGTCGGCGAACAGCATGCTGCGGATCACGCGGCCGGCGCCGTCGGCGGCTTCGGCGGCGGCGTCGACGTCGGGCAGCGGCGGCGGCGCGCCGGCGAAATCGGGGTGGGCCTGCAGCAGGGCGTCGAGGTCGATCAGCCGCAGGCGCGAGATGTCCTCCCACTGGTCGATGAACTCGGCGGCGCCGCCGACCAGAGAGCCGGGCATCATGTCCCACACCGCCAGCAGGGTCGGGCTGGCGCGCAGGAAATCCGAGCGCAGCGTCGCCAGGCCGTGCAGGCACTGGTTGGCGAAGCGATAGAGCATGTCGTGGCCGAGGAAGCGTTCCTCGGTGGCATAGGTCACGGTGCTGGCCAGCTTCAGCGCGTTGCGGAAGCGCATCTCCCACCGCGCCCCGGCGTAGCGCACATCGGCCTCGATGAAGTCCTCGATGGCGAAGGGCATCACCACGTTGACCTCGGCGCCGCGTTCCAGCATCGCCTCGATGAACAGCAGGTCCGCGCCGCAGGCGGCCATCGAGTAGCCGACCTTGGCGTCCAGTTCGTCGAGCGTCTGGGCGATCTCGGCCCGCACCGCCGCTTCCAGGGCGGCGGGGAAATGCGGCCCCTCGCCGGGGCGGTCCAGGGGGTGGCCGGTGAACACCACCACCGTCGGCGGCCGGACGATCTCGCGCAGCGCCGGGGGGATGGGGATTCCGGCGCGTTCGAGCAGTTCCAGTTCCTTGAGCACCGAGACGTCGGCGCGGTAGTGGACGCCCTCCAGCCCGTGCGCCCATTCCATGGTCCCGACCGCCGCCTCGGGAGTACCGAGGATCAACTGCGCCTGGGCCAGGGTGGCGAGCAGGCGGAAGCGGCGTTCGGCGGGCTGGCTGGGGTCGGTCTCGCGGTCGGCCAGCAGGTCGTGGACCTCGGCGGCCAAGGCGCGGCCCTGGGCGGCATCGCCGAGCAGCAGCGACATGGCGGCGGCGTCGGCGCCGTCCCACGGCTGGTTGCCGATGCGGAAGGCGCGCAGGAACAGGTCGCGGCAATGGACCAGATCGGAGCGCTCGCCCGAGGACAGCCAGGCCTCGCGGAACACCTTGGCCAATTGCGCATAGGTCTCGGCGTCGGCGGTGGCCACCAGCTTCTTGCCGCGCACCAGGGCGAAGGCCTCGGACAGCTCGGCGATGGCGGCCAGGGACTCGGCGTCGGTGTCGTCCAGCGCCGCCACGGCCTGGCGCAGGCTGGCCTGGAGGCGGCGGAACGGACCCTCGTCGATCAGGATCGTATCGAGGACCGGCTTGAGGATCCGGCGCGCTTCGTCCACCGCTCCGGTCTGCGACAGGGCGATGGCGCCCAGCACCGCCAGCTTGAAGCTGTCGGGGTACTGGGCCAGCCCGGCCCGGCAGATATCGTGGGCCAGGAAGTTCTGGCCCTCGTCGAGCAACGCACGCGCCTCGCGGACCCAATCGTCTTGGGGGCGGCCGGCGGCAATGGAGGTGGAGCGAGCGGATTCGGCCACGCCACGATGCCCCTTTCAGGTGGCTGCGGAATCACTCTTTAGCATGCTCACCCCCCTTTGGGCGAGGATTTCGGCGCATTGGTGGAGGGGGGACGGGGGTGGGGGGTGAACCATCAAAAAATTCAATGTCCTCAATGAGTTAATTTTATGGGACAGGACCATGGTCCTTTATTGACGCGACGCGGATTGGGTACTACGGTGGTGTCAGATCCCCTCCAGTTCGAGGCCAATGCCATGAGCGACATCTACCCTCCGGAGTTCTGTGTCGATGATCGCCTGCCCTCTTCCGATACCTTCACGGTGACGACGGTCGACGGCAAGGTCGGAATGGGGGTGAGGGTGAAAACTCGCTTTGAGCGAGGAAGTCAGGTCGCTCGATTCACTGGCCAGTTGTCCAACAAAATTCTTCAGCACACCTTGCAGGTTTCGCCGGATACACACCTGCACGACCCATGGTTCGTCGGTCTGCTGACTCATTCCTGTTCCCCCAACTGCGTGCTCGACATGCAGCGGTTGGAGATCTGGGCGTTGCAGGATCTCGAACCCGGCGATCTGATGACCATCGACTATGCGGTGACCGAGGATTCGCTCCACCGCCAGTTCGCCTGCGGCTGCGGCTCGCCCGCCTGCCGCAAGTGGATCACCGGCCGGCGCGAAGGCCCCGACTCCACCGGCCTGGCCTATTTGGCCGGCCTGGTGAGCAAGAAGGTCAAGCGCATCGTCTTCCGCAATCAGCGGCGCGGTGTCCGGTGATCGGGCGCTTTGCGTCGGTTGCCGCGCTGATCGCCGAGCAGAGACCCGAGGTCCCCGTCCACCTGTTGCGACCGCACCGGGTGGCGGAGACCGCTCGGGCCTTCGTCGCCGGTTTTCCCGGCGACGTCCTGTTCGCCGTCAAGTGCAATGCCCATCCGCTGGTGCTGCAGACGCTGCGGGCCGAGGGCGTGCGGTCGTTCGACGTCGCCTCGCCGCATGAGATCCGCCGCGTCCGCGAGGCGGTCCCGGACGGGGTGATGTTCTACCACCACCCGGCCAAGACTCCGGCGCAGATCCAGTTTGCCGTCGACCATGGAGTCGGCTACTTCGCCGTCGACTGCATCGCCGAGTTGGAGAAGCTGGCGGCGGTGGCCGGGCGCCGTGCGGTGCCGATGGTGCGCCTGGCGATTCCCAAGGGCACCGGTGCCGTCTACGACCTGTCGACCAAGTTCGGCGCCCCGCCCGATGTGTTCGTCGCCACCCTGCGCCGCGCCGTCGAACTGGGCATGGCGCCGGGCGTGACCTTTCACGTCGGCTCGCAATGCCTGGATCCCGAGGCCTTCCGCCTTGGCATCCGCCTGGCCTGCGCGCTGCTCGAAGGGGCGGGGGTCGAGGTCAAGCTGATGGACATCGGCGGCGGCTTTCCCGCCTATTACCGCACCACCGACGCGCCGCCGCTGGCGAGCTTCTTCGCCGTCATCGACGAGGCCCGCCGGCAATGGGCCGCGCCGCGCGGCATCCGCCTGCTGTGCGAGCCGGGCCGCGGTCTGGTCGCCGAGGGCGGGTCGCTGCTGGCGCGGGTGATTTTGCGCAAGCCGGAGGCGGTCTATCTCAACGACGGCATCTTCGGCGGTCTGACCGAAGTCTACTGGGGCAAGGACGAATTGTCGCTGCCCTACCGGGCGCTGGCCGGAGACGGCTCGCTGCGCGGTGGGCCGACCCGCGCGTTGATCGCCTATGGCCCGACCTGCGACGGCAACGACCGGCTGCCCTACGCCCTCGACCTGCCTGCCGAGGTCACCGATGGCGACTACATCGAGTTCAACCTGATCGGCGCCTACGGGCGCGAGATGGCGGCCCGCTACAACGGCATGGTCTCGGAGGCGGTGGCGGTGATCGATGCCGACTTCGCCGGCCACATGACGCGCGAGGCGGCGTAGGCCGCCTTCGCCTTTGGGCGAGGACCGCTACTTCCTGCGGATACGGATACGGATGAAGGATGGGCCCGGCGGCCCCGCCGTTGTCTAATTCGTCGCCAACGAGCTATCTCGCCATGGGGGGCCGGCCATGAAGGCAACCGACGAACTCGCCGTTCTGGCGCGAATGCTGGAGATCGAAGCCATCGGCGGCGCCATCGACCGCCGCCGCGCCGCCGAGCTGGCCAGCCGTCTGGCGGCCGTTCATCCCGAGTTGCGGCAGACTCTGGGCCGGGTCGAGCAGCGTATGACCCAGATGTGAGGCTCGGCCTACTTGACCAGGAAGGGCTTGGTGCCGCTGAGGTGGGCGATGTGGCGGACGATCATCTTGGCCAGCGTGTACTTGACCGCCTGGAACTGAATGCGGGTCCATTTGTCGTCGGCGCCGACCACCGTACCGACCACCGAGAGCGCATCGTTGAGCAGCAGGTTGCGCCCGTGGCGGGGGATCAGCTGAAAGGCGACCGTCTCGCCCAGCGCCAGGTCGGGATGGCGCTCGAAGCGCACGCCGCCCACCGAAATATCGTCGATCTCCGCCAGCCGCTTGGCGACGCTGGCCACCAGGCCTTGGCCGTGGTAGCGCTGGAAGGTTCGGCGGTCGCTGGCGTCCGGGGAATGCCCCAGACGTGAGGTCGCGGTGTGTCCTCCGGCGCTCGTTGTCATTGCCAGCCATCCATGCGTGTGTTTCTCCCCCGCCCTTGTAGCAGCTTTCCCGTACGCCCAATAGTATTCCTCGGTATCGGACCCGAGTTTGGATTATATGGGAGCGTGCAACGGCGAAAGACCGCAAGATCCTGATGACCGAAATCGCTTCCCCCCTCGTCGGCCCCGCCGTCATCCTGGTGCGGCCGCAATTGTCCGAGAACATCGGCACCGCCGCGCGGGCGATGCTCAACTGCGGGCTTACCGACCTGCGGCTGGTGGAGCCCAAGGCCGGCTGGCTGTCCGAGCGCGCCTTCGCCGCCGCCTCCGGTGCCGACCGGGTGCTGCTGGCGGCCCGTGCATTCGATTCGACCGCGGCGGCGGTGGGCGACCTCGCCCGGGTCTGGGCGACGACGGCGCGCAATCGCTTCATGGTCAAGCCGGTCGACAGTCCGCGCGCCGCCGCCGCGGTGATGCGCGCCGCCTCCGCCGCGGGCAGCCGCTTCGGCGTCCTGTTCGGACCCGAGCGCACCGGCCTGGAGAACGAGGACGTCAGCCTGGCCGACACCGTGCTCAACGTGCCGCTCAACCCCGACTACACCTCGCTCAACCTGGCGCAATGCGTGCTGCTGGTCTGCTACGAATGGTATCAGGCCGGGGTCGCCGAAGCTCCGGCGGCGATGACCAAGGGCGCCGAGCCGGTGGCGTCGAAGGAAAAGCTGATGGGCTTCTTCGACCACCTGGAACGCGAACTCGATGCCTGCGGCTTCCTGCGGGTCAAGGAGAAGCGGCCGGTGATGGTGCGCAACATCCGCAACCTGTTCCAGCGGGCGCTCTTGACCGGGCAGGAGATCCAGACGCTCCACGGCATCGTCCACGAACTGGTGACCTATCGCCGCCGGAAGGGTGAGGCGGGATAGGGGCTTCTACCCTTCGCGACGGCTCCGGCGCAGCGCCGCGGCCAGCGCCAGCCCGCCCAGGCCCATCGACCACAAAAGGTTGAGTCCGGCCATGGTCACGCCGTGCCACGCCCACGCCGGCTGGTCGCAGCGCACCGTCACCGGGCGGCTCATGGCGGCGGCGATGTCGTCGAGGTTTACCGTTTCCGAGGCGTCGCCGCCGCAGACGGCGAATTCCCACCAGTGGCGCTCGACGCCGACGTGGTAGAAGGCGATGGCGGCGTTGACCGCCAGGACCGCGCCCGCCATCCCGACCAGCATCCGCGCACGTCCCGGCCGCACCAGGGCGGCGGCGCACAGCAGCGCGGCGAAGACGAACGGCACCCGCTGGGTCAGGCACAGGATGCACGGCTGCAGGCCGAAGCCGTACTGGGCGACGAGGGCCGCGGCCAGCGAAGCCAGGCAGGCGGCGAGGATGAGGGCGGAGAGGGGGCGAAGGCTCATGGTCGGCGAGATTACCATCGGCGGCATGCCTTGACCATTGCCGCGGCCATGGCGACAATCGGTCGATGACTCTCGACGACCTGCGACATGGAGGCAAGGCGGCGTTGGCCCGGGCGCTGGCCGAGATCGAGCGCGCCCCCGATGCTGCCGCCACCGTCGCCCTGCTCGACGAGGCCTATGCGGCGCCGCGCGCCCATGTCGTCGGCATGACCGGACCGCCGGGGGTGGGCAAGTCGACGCTGATGAATGCCCTGATCGGCGCCTGGCGCCGCAGCGGGCGGACCGTCGCCTGCATCGCCGTCGATCCCTCGTCGCGACGCTCGGGCGGGGCCCTGCTCGGCGACCGCACCCGCCTGTCCACCGATCCCGACGACCAGGGGGTGTTCGTCCGCTCGATGGCCGCCCGCGACCGCCTGGGCGGGCTGGCGGCGCTGACGGTGTCGGCGATGGTGGTGATGCGCGCCCTCTACGACCTGGTGCTGATCGAGACGGTCGGCGTCGGCCAATCGGAAACCGATGTCGCCGGAGTCGCCGACACGGTGCTGTTCTGCGTTCAGCCCGGCTCGGGCGACAGCCTGCAGTTCATGAAGGCGGGGATCGCCGAGATACCCCATCTGGTGGTGGTGACCAAGGCCGACCTGGATCAGGCGGCGCGCCGTGCCGCCGCCGACGTCGCCGCGGCGCTGGCCCTGGCGGGAGGCGACGAGCCGATCCCGGTGCTGATGGTGGCGGCCGCCCGCGGCGACGGCGTCCCCGCCCTGGTGGAGGCCATCGACCGCCACGCCGCCGCCCTGGCCGAGGACGGACACCTCGCCGCCATTCGCGCCGCGCAGTCAAACCAGTGGTTGATCGACGGTGTCCGCGAACGCTTCGGTCGCGAGGGGCTGCGCCGGGCGGGAAACCTCGCCTTGCCGGCGGGCGAATCGCCGTTTCGACATCTGACTTTGGTCGCAAATGCCCTTTCTCGCGGCTGATCGGCTTTGATGCTTCATTGACAAGCGACCCGGCGAGGGGCAACCATCGCAGTATCGCGTTCGGGGAGGACTTGTTGACAGCGTCGGGGGCGACCCGCACGGCCGTGACCGCTATCGAACATCAGCTGCTGGAGCTGGTGTCCCCGTTGGTGTGCCTGATCGAGGGGGGGCAGATCGCCTTCATCAATCAGGCCGGAATGCGCATGCTGGCGCTGTCCGACGCGCGCGACGCCGTCGGTCTGACCTTCGAATCGCTGGTGGTCGAGGACTACCGGTTTCTGATGGACGCCGGCTGGGACCTGCTGGCCGGCGAGGACTTCCTGCCGCTGAAGCTCAAGCGGGTCGACGGCACCCTGTTCGAGGCCGAACTGCGGGTGCGCAATGCGCCCGGCGCGCGGGGCATCTATCTGATCGAGGCCCGCGACACCTCGAAGATCGTCCGTGCCGCCGAAGGGGTGCGCGAGCGCGAGGAGCGGTTGCAGGCGATCCTGCATTCGGTGGCCGAGGGGATCGTCACCTTTTCCGAAGCCGGGACGATCGAATCGGCCAACCCGGCGGTCGAGCAGATGTTCGGGTACGGCAGCGGGCAGTTGTCCGGCCGTCCCTTCGCCGACCTGCTGCCGGCCGAGGGCCGCGAAGAGCAGGGCACCTTGCTCGACGACCTGCTGTCGGGCCGCTTTCCGCAGATGATGGGCCGTACCGTCGAGGGCGCGGGCCGGCGCGCCGACGACCGTGCTTTTCCGGTCGAGGTCTCGATCACCGAGTTCCGCCACGGGCGCCAGCGTCTGTTCACCGCCATCCTGCGCGACATTTCCGAGCGCAAGGAGCACGAGGCGCACATCCGCCGGCTGGCGCACCACGATTCCTTGACCGGCCTGCCCAACCGCAATCTGCTCGACGACCGCATCACCCATGCCGCGGCCCGCGTGCGCCGCCACGGCGGGCGGATGGCGGTGCTGTACGTCGATCTCGACAAGTTCAAGCCGATCAACGACACCTACGGCCATGAGGCCGGCGACCTGGTGCTGCGCGAGGTGTCGCTGCGCCTCTCGACATGCATCCGCGCCTCCGACACCGTGGCCCGGGTCGGCGGCAACGAGTTTGTGGTGGTGATCGAGGAGATCGTCCTCGCCGACG
>JACRFY010000305.1 GCA_016212565.1 Magnetospirillum sp.
CCAGCCACGCCTCGCCGGCCACCACCGCGGAATGAAGCGGAACGACGACGAGGGGGATCGCCCATCCCGACGACAGCAGCAGATTGTCCAGCGCCAGGGTCGGCAGCCAGGGGGCGAACCAGGCCAGGCAGACGACCTCCAGGGTCTTGGCCGGGGACATCGGCCGCGTGGCGTGGCGGCGGCCGAGCCGCCAGCTCGTCCAGGCCACCAGGGCGACGATGCACAGGCCGAAGGGGAAGAAGGCGACCGCCTGCCACGAGCGATAGACGACCAGATCGATGCCGAACGGCACCGGAAACAGCGCCGGCGGCGCCACCGCGGCGAAATGGGCCGCGGTCACCGCCGCGTGCAGCAACCAGCGCAGCACCTGCAACGCCACGGCGATGGCGAGGAACCGGCCCGCGGCCACGCGGTCGAAGAAGGCGGCAGGATGGACCCAGATCCCGACGGCGGCATCGACGGCGAACGGCGCCGGCCGGCGGGGTCTGGTCGCTGCGGACGCGGTCATGGTCTAGGGCACCTCCTGCCCGCCCCGGCGCAGATCGGTGGCCAGGGATTGCAGCCGCCGGCTGAGGGCGGTCAGCATCCGGAAGGCCAATTCGGGGTTGTCATGGACATAGCGGATGAATTCGCGGTTGTCCATCAGGGCAACGCGGGCCCGGCCCAGGGCGCGGATTCCGGTCGGCCGGGGCACCGCCTCGAACAGGGAATAGGCGCCGAAGGTATCGCCTTTCGACAACACGCCGAAGACGGTCTCGTCGCCATCGGGGGTCTTGCGAAACACCTCCACCTGTCCGGCGCCGACCAGCCCCATCACCTGGCGATCGCTGCCCTGGGGGACGATGATGCGGCCGTTGTCGTAGTCGCGGAACGGATCGGCGCTCGGCTGGCTGCGGCGGAACATCATGGCTGGCCCTCCGCCGCCAGATCGCGGTAGCCCTCGTAGCCCACCCCCTGTTCGTTGAGATGGCGCAGGCGGGCGAACATGGCTTCGAGGATGCGGTAGGCGAGCATCGGGTCCTCGGACAGGCGGCGGACGAAGGCGGTCTCGTCGATGGTCAGCACCCGGCTTTCCCCGCGCGAGCGCACGGTGGCCGAGCGCGGTTCGTGGGTGAACAGGCTCATCTCGCCGAAGAAGTCGCCGGAACCGAGGGTGGCGACCACCAGATCCTTGCCCTCGTCGACCACCACGTCCAGGCACCCCTTCTGGATCTGGAACATCGAGTCGCCGGGCTCGCCGATGCGCACCACCACCTCGCCGTCCTGGTAAAGCCTGCCGAGCAGATTGCGTCTCATCGGGCCTCTCCCTCGCCGGCGGCCGGCCGCGCCCGGAGCGAGCGCAGGCTCTCCATCGTCAGGCGGGCCAGGAACATCGGGTTCAGGCAGCGCCTGAGGATCGAGCGGTAGCTGTTCGAGCCGGTGAAGGTGTCCCACAGCACCATCGACATCGCCATCCTGCCCCCCGCCTGCGGCGTCTGTTCGCCGCGCACCATGCCGAGCATGCCGCGACTGAGCATCGGCAGCCACTTGAACAGGTCGACGGTCAGGAACACCGACTTGCCGATGGTGTTGTCGACGTCGAGCTTGCGGCAGGTGGGGACGTAGTAGCGTTCGAACGAGTCCCGCGACACGCCGTGGATCACCGCCGCGGTGGCCAGGGCCTTGGCGGTCTTGTAGGCGGCGCCGTTGCCGTCCTTGTACAGGCGGCTGACCGCGGCGTCGCCGACCAGCACCACCCGGTCGGCGCAGACCGGAGACGCCATGCCCAGGCTGACGTCGGGCCGGCAGTAGCACGAGCGGGCGCCGAGGTCGATCCAGTCGGGGAAGCGCGCCCGCACCGTCGGGTGGCTGAGGAAGGTGGTGATGGTGTCGCGGTCCAGCTCCTTGCCCAGCATGACCACGGTGACGTACTCGCCCTTGGGGATGATGGCGGCGAAGCTGACCCGGGGGATGCGGGCGAGGACGACGTGCATGGTGTTGCCGAAATGCTTGGCCAGTTCCTGGCGGCCGAGATAGATCTCGGTGACCACCGCCTTGGTGGTCTTGGGCGGCTTGAAGGCGATCGCCGAGGGGTCGAAGATCTTCAGCCCGGCGCCGTTGACCCCCACCGCCCCGACCACCAGGTCGTAGGAACGGTCCTCCATGTCCTTGGCCGCCACCACCGGCAGGCTGCCGGTACGGGTCACCGACGTCACCTTGGTATTGATGACCCGGGCGCCCTTTTCGACCGCCAGCGATTGCAGGAAGCCGTCAAAGCTGCGATAGGCGACCGTCTCGTCGCCGCTGTCGTCGGTGCCCTTCTTGATCCGGTCGAGCGGCCCGGAACCGCGATAGAGGGCGGCAATGCGCATCTCTGCCAGCGGGGTGCGGATGCTGGCCGAGCCCTGGTCGGTGTGCAGCGCATACGAATCGATGCCGCGCTGCACCACCTCGGGGGGCAGGTTGATGCCTTCCATCGACAGCATCTGCACCAGGGTCTCGGAGATGATTCCCCCGCAGTGATTGCAGCCCTTGGGTCCGGGAACGGTGAACTGCGCGGCGTCGAAGATGTCGACGTTGAGATGGATGCCCAGGCGGTTGGCGAGGTCGAGCATGAAATAGGCGGTCAGCGATCCGGCCGGGCCGCCGCCGATCACCGCCACGCGGGAGTGATGGGTCAACTCCATGGAAGCGCCTCCGCCCGACGGTCGATTGATCGACCCCCCTCCCAGGCGCGTCGACGACGATGCTTTTAGCAGACCGCTTCGCGGACGGCCATACACTCTGGCCCGTAGTGCGTGCATCAATCCGTGGGGGGCAATCCGCCCAACCCGCAAAGAATCGCCCATGCCTGGTCGTCGACGGCCATCACCGACAGGCGGCTCTGGCGGATCAGCGGCAGTTGCGCCAGACGCGGATCGTCCTTGATCTGCCGAAGGGTGACCGGCTTCGGCAGCGGCCGCAGCGCGGCGACGTCGACCTTGACCCAGCGGCCGGTGTCGTCGGTCGGATCGGCGGCGGCCTCGCCGACCACGCGGACGATGCCGACGATGCGCTTCTCCGCCACCGAGTGGTAGAAGAACGCCGTGTCGCCGATCCGCATCGCCTTCAGGGCGTTGGCCGCCTGATGGTTGCGCACCCCGGTCCACGGCTCGGAGGCGACGCCCTGCTGATCCTGCCACGACCAGCTGGCCGGCTCGGACTTCAGCAGCCAGTGGGCCATCAGGGCAGGACCTTCCTGTAGGGCAGCACGGTGACGGCGGCGAACAGGCCGGCCTTGGCATAGGGATCCTCGGCCAGCAGGGCGTCGAGGGCGGCGCGGTCGGGGACGTCGAGGACCAGCACGCTGCCGACCATGCCCTGGCGGTCCTCGGTCTGCACCGGACCGGCCATCACCACCTTGTCGAGGTTGGCCTTGAGGAAGTCGAGATGAGCGCTGCGGTTGTCGAGACGGACCTGCTGGTGTCCGGGCTTGTCCTGACAGTGAACCACGAACATAGTGTGCGCCTCCGGCAATGGATCCGCCTCAACCTAGCGCAACGGCGGCGACGCACAAAGGGGAGACGACATGGAAGTGCATGAGGCCCACGAGCACATTCACCACGCCGGCCATCACGGCAGTTCGTTCGGCCGCCGGGTGGCGGTGCTGATCAGCGTGCTGGCGGCCTGCCTGGCGATCACCGAGATGGGCGGCAAGAACGCGCAGAACACCTCGGTGTCGGCCAATATCGAGGCCGCCAATCTGTGGGCCTTCTTCCAGGCCAAGACCATCCGCATGACCACCATGAAGACCGCCGCCGAGGCCTTGGAAACCGTCGCTCCGGCCGGGCAGGCGGCCGAGGCGTGGGCCAGGCGCATCGGCGATTGGCGCGCCGCCGCCCAGCGCTACGATTCCGAGCCCGAGACCGGCGAGGGCCGCAAGGAACTGGCGGCGCGGGCCAAGGCCGCCGAGGCCAAGCGCGACCACGCCCTGGCCGCCTACCACAACTTCGAATACGGCGCCGCGGCGCTGCAACTGGCCATCGTGCTGGCCTCGGCGGCGGTGGTCACCAGCGTCACCGGGCTGGCCCTGGCGGCAGGGGGGCTGGGTGCGCTGGGCGTGGCCTTCGCCGCACTGGGGTGGTTCGCCCCGACCCTGGTGCATCTGTAGACGGCGAGGGGAGGGGGCCTAACCGCAATACGGTTCAGTTAAGAGGTAAATGCATTCGTTCCAAAGAGTTAGCGTCATGCCCGGACTTGTTCCGGGCATCCACGCCGATCCCCAATTTCCACCGTTATCGGGAATGGCACCGCGTGGATGGCCGTGACAAGCA
>JACRFY010000308.1 GCA_016212565.1 Magnetospirillum sp.
GACGCCGGCATGGTCCTTGTACTCCTGCATCGGCTTGGCCTTGGGGTCGGTCTCCTTGACGTTCTCGCCGTCATAGACGCGCATCTTCGAGAACAGGTTGGAGTTCTCGTGGGTCTTCAGCCGCGACAGGACCGTGAAGCGGGCCAGCATCTCCATGGTCGACGGCGCGCAGGGCGCTTCGGCCAGCTCGGAATTGTGGATCAGCTTCTCGTAGATCTTCTGCTCCTCGGTGACCCGCAGGCAGTAGGGGACCTTGATGACGCAGATGCGGTCGATGAACGCCTCGTTGTTGCGGTTGTTCTTGAAGGTCTGCCACTCGGCCTCGTTGGAGTGGGCGAGGATGGTGCCATGGAAGGGCATGGCGCCGAGGTTCTCGCTGCCGGCGTAGTTCCCCTCCTGGGTGGCGGTGAGGAGCGGGTGCAGCATCTTGATCGGCGCCTTGAACATCTCGACGAATTCCAGCAGGCCCTGGGTGCAGCGATTGAGGCCGCCCGAGTAGCTGTAGGCGTCGGGGTCGTTCTGGCTGTAGACCTCCAGCTTGCGGATGTCGATCTTGCCCACCAGGGTCGAGATGTCCTGGTTGTTCTCGTCGCCCGGCTCGGTCTTGGCCACCGCGATCTGCTTGAGCCGCGAGGGATAGACCTTGACCACCCGGAAGCGCGAGATGTCGCCGCCGAATTCCTCCAGCCGTTTCACCGCCCACGGGCTCATCACCCCGGGCAGGCGGCGGATGGGAATGCCGTAGCGGTCGGCCAACGCCGCGCCCATCACCTCGGGGTCGAACAGCCCCAGCGGGCTCTCGAACAACGGGCTGACTTCCTTGCCGGCCTTCAGCACATAGATCGGGTGGTGCTCGATCAGCGCCTTCAGCCGCTCGGCCAGCGACGACTTGCCGCCGCCCACCGGGCCGAGCAGGTAGAGGATTTGCTTGCGCTCCTCCAGGCCCTGCGCGGCGTGGCGGAAGTAGCCGACGATGCGCTCGATGGTCTCTTCCATGCCGAAGAAGTCGGCGAAGGCCGGATAGACCTTGATGGTGCGGTTCATGAACACCCGCGACAGGCGGGCGTCCTTCGAGGTGTCGATGATCTCGGGCTCGCCGATGGCGGCGATCATCCGCTCGGCGGCCGAGGCGTACATCATCGGGTCTTCGCGGCAGCCGTCGAGGTAGTCGGCCAGCGTCAGTTCGACGTCCTTGCGACCCTCGTAGGCGCGCGCATATCGGGTGAAGATATCGTCGGCGGCGTACATCACACACTCCATTCAGAGGGTCGGTCATCGGCGCGTTCCTTGCCGGCACCGCGCCTATCATTCAGATGTTCATGCTTGGAGACGAATTCATCGGCCTCGGCCGATGTTTCGGCATCTCCCGTCCACACAGGCGGGCTCGCACTCCGGCCGGGGGAGGGTGGCAGGCCCAACCGCTTGGCGGGCAGGTCGACCAATGTCACGGCTTCAGGCGTCGCGGTCGGCATGCTCCCTCCCGAATTCGTAATGCGTCTGCTTTGCAGTATTACCTTATTGCCCTTAACGATTTCCTTCGGCGCCCAGCCCCGGCTGCCGGAGGGACGACCCGAGGGGGGCGGGACGTTCCGTTCGGGTCCTTGATGTTGGGCTGGCGGGGAGGCGAAACAACCCGGCGGGAGGAGCCTGCCACGAATGATGGTTCCCTTGGCCTCGGTCCGGCGTTAGCCTGATGCTTTGGCCTGGACCATCGAGAGGGAGGGTCCGATACCGATCGCAGCGCTGGCCCGCCGGGCCGCCGAAGGCAAGCCGGTTCGGGTGGGGTTGATCGGTGCCGGCCGGTTCGGCACCCAGTTTCTCGCCCAGGCGCGGACGCTGTCCGGCCTGCATGTGGTGGCCGTGGCCGACCGCAATCTCGAACGTGCCCATACCGCCCTGGCCCTGGCGGCGTGGCCGCCGGTCAAGGCGGTGGCGCGGTCGCTGCGGGCGGCGCTGGACAGCGGCGGCACCTGGATTACCGACCAGCCGCTGGCGCTGATGCAAACCCCGGGATTGGAGGTGGTGATCGAGGCCACCGGCGACGCCCGCGGCGCCTTCGGCCATGCGCGCACCGCCAGCGCCGCCGGCTTTTCCGTGGTGTTGGCGGCGGCCGTGGCCGACGCGTTGGCCGGGCCGCTGCTGGCCGCCGAGGCCGATGCGGCCGGGGTGGTCTATTCCCTGGCCTGCGGCGATCATCCGGCGTTGGTGATCGAGTTGGTGGAGTGGGCGCGGGCCTGCGGCTTCGAGGTCGCCGCCGCCGGTGCCGCCACCCGCTATCGTCCCGCCTTCGCCACGCTGACGCCGAGCCGGGTGTGGCCGGCGGCGGGTGTGTCGGCCGACCACGCCCATGCCGCGGGGATGAGCCCGCGCATCTATACCGCGCTGCTCGACGGCACCCGCTCGGCGGTGTCGATGGCGTCGGTGGCCAATGCCACCGGCCTGCTACCGCAGGCCCGCGGCCTGGTCTTTCCCCCCTGCGGCATCCATGACCTGCCCCGGCTGCTGAAGCCGCTCGACGACGGCGGCATTCTCGACGGCCTCGGCCGGGTGGAGATGGTCTCGGTGCTCGAGCGCGACGGCCGCAAGGTCATCGGCGACCTCGGCCGCGGCGCCTATGTCATCCTCAGGGCGCAGAATCCGTTCGCCGGCATGGCCTTGGCCGAGCTGGAGGTGCCCATCGACGAGCCCGGCGGCTATGCCGCGATGTGGCGCCCCTGCCGCATGGCCGGGATGGAGGTGGGGCTGTCGGCGGCCGCGGCGGCCGACGGCCGCGCCACCGGCTGCCCCAGTGTGTTCGTCGCCGACGTGGTGACGGTGGCCAAGTTCGACCGTGCCGCCGGGACCATCCTCGACGGCGCCGGCGGCAGGACCGTGCGCGGACAGTTGCTGCCGGCGGCGGCGGCGATGGCCGGCGGTCTGCTGCCCATCGGGCTGGCCGAGGGCGTTGCCCTCACCCGCGCGATCGGCGCCGGCGAGCCGGTGTCGTGGAGCGACGTCGCCATCGACGGCGACGATCCCTGCGTCCGGGCCCGCCACGAGATGGAGCGGATGTTCGCGTGGTGATGAGCCGTCGCGCCGCATTCCTCGCCCTGCTGGCCCTGGTGGCGAGCCTCGGCGGCTTCTACGCCCGGCCGGCCGCCGAGGCGGCACTGTTGCTGGGCGAGATGACGGTGGCCGGCGACGGCCTGCTGGCGGCGATGACCCCGGCGCCGACCCGGCAGGCGGTGCCGCTCGGCGACCTCTACCTTCCCGGCGCCGCGGCCGAGGCCGGGCTGGTGCTGGTGCCCGGCGCCGACCGGGCGGGGAAGGACCATCCGCGGGTGGTCGCCTTGGCCCGCAGTCTGGCGCGCGCCCGCTTCGCCGTGCTGGTCCCCGACCTGCCGGCCTTGCGGGCCCTGGAGGTGAGCGGGGCCGATGCCGGGCCGATCGCCGAGGCGGCGGCGTGGCTGGAGCGAACCCAGCGCCCGGGGCGGATCGGCATTGCCGCCGTCTCCTACGCCGTCGGCCCGGCGATCCTGGCGGCCCTCGCCGAGCCGAAGGTGGCGTTCGTCGTCGCCATCGGCGGCTATTGGGACGTCACCCAGGCGGTGACCTTCTTCACCACCGGCCATTTTCGCGACCGGCCCGATGCCGCCTGGCAGGTGCGGGCGCCCAACGCCTATGGCAAGTGGGTGTTTCTCAACAGCAACGCGCGGCGGCTGACCGACAGCGGCGACCGGGTGCTGCTGGCGGCGATTGCCGCCCGGCGCATGACCGACGCGGCGGCGCCGATCGCCGACCTGCTGCCGCGGCTGACCCCGCAGGGCCGCGCGGTGATGGCGTTGCTCGACAATGAGGATCCCGAGCGGGTGCCGGCGCTGATCGCGGCGTTGCCGCAGGCGGTGCGGGCGGACATGGCGGCGCTCGATCTCTCGGCCCGCGACCTGTCCCGGCTCAAGGCCAGGGTGCTGGTGGTGCACGGGCGGGACGACACCATCATCCCGTGGACCGAGGGCGCCGCCCTGGCCCGTGCCGTTCCCCGCGGCGAGCTCTATCTTCTCGGCAACCTCGCCCACGCCTACCTGAAGCCCGGGACGGTCGCCGACGGCGTGACGCTGTGGCGAATGATGTTTCGTCTACTGAGCGAGCGGAGCGCCCCTCTCCCGCGTGCGGGAGAGTGACCAGACCCCTCAGCGCTGCATCGCCGCGACGCCGGAGCCGATGTCCAGGCCGGCCAGCCAGTCGAGGAAGCGCTTGACGTCGTCGCCCTGGAACAGCAGCCCGTGCTGGGGGGCGAGGATGTCGATGTCGAGCTTGGAAACGGCGGCAAGCCAAGCGTCGCGCGCCCGCGTCGAGCCCATCCAGCGGCGATGGAAGCCATCCATGAAGGGGATGTGGGCGTTGAAGTCGGTGACGAACATCGTCCCGGTCCGCGCCGATTCGGGAATCAACGCCGCGCCGAGATCGCCCGAGAACAGGATCCGCGCCGCCGGGTCGTAGACGTTGAAATTCCCCGACGAATGCAGGTAATGGGCGGGGATGAAGCGCAGCCGCAGGTCGCTGCCGAGCAGCACCTCCATGCCCTCGTCGGGAATGGTGGTGAACTGGGCGCCGCGGTCGAAGTGGGACAGGAAGCCCGACCATAGCGTCGACAGGTAGATCTTGACGTCCGGCGGGCAGATGCGCCGCCACAACGGCAACGACGAGCCGATGTCGGGATCCTGGTGGGAGAGGAAGATGGCCCGGATCTCCTCCAGCGCCACTTCGTGAGTCAGCGACGCCATCATCGGCGGGAACACTTCCAAGCCGCCGGGATCGAGCATCATGGCGTTGGCGCCATTGCAGATCACGTACTGGTTGGTATCGATGACGTTGGCCGGCCGGTCGGGATCCTGACCGAACACCAGCCAGCGGTGATCGCCGCTACGGAACAGGGTTTCGCATTTCATCGAATCTCTCCGCCTAGCGGGTCAGTTGATGATGGCTGATGCCGAGCAGGCTATCGAGGCCGATGCGGCGCAGCGATTCGGCCTTCTCGAAGGCCCGGCGGACGCATTCCGAAGCCTCGTCGATCATCTTGCGCAGATCGTCGACGTAGCGGCGCATGGTGTCCGAGACGGTGCGGAATTCCTTTTCATGCACCCCGGCGGCCGCGGCCTCGATGGCGATGTTGGTGGCGATCGAATCGGACTGGCTGACCACCTCTTCGACGCCATGGGCGCGACGGGCCAGATCCTCGACCGCCACCGCCATGCTGTCGAGGGTGTCGACCATCGCCGTCATCGTCTCGGCGAAGGCGCGGTTGACGTTGCGCATGGCCGAGGGCGGGTGGCTGCCGTCGTTGACCAGGTCGGCGGCACGCTCGAACAGGTGCAGCCGCAGCAGTCCGAGCAGGATGTTCGAGGACAGCGCATAGGTCTGGGTGCGCAGGCCGTTCATCTCGCCCTGGATCTGGGCCAGGCGGTTGACCAGCTCGCGGGTATATTGAGTCAGCGCCCGCACGGCGCGGCCCTTGTCTCCGGCGCGCCCGGCGGCCAGCTCGGCATTGAGCGACAGGATGCGGAGGTTCTCGGCCAGTTCGTCGAGTTCGCCGAAGGCGTGGAAGGCGCGCCGGCAATCGCTCAACAGCGCTCCGGCCCGCGCCTCCAGGCGATCGGCCCGCTGGGTGGTTGAATAGGTGCGCTCGGCGCGGCGGTCGGCGGCGATGGTGTTCATGGACAGCGATATTACCGATTTTCCGCGTTGCCGATAGCCGGAATTTACTGCCGGGTGTGTTGACAACCGGTCAATCCGGCGCTAAACACCGCGCTTCTTTCCCGAGAATGAGGGCGACGTGTGTGATCGCCCCGCCTCCGGCGTGGCCGGGCCAGGACTATCGGGACAAACCCAACCGTAAGCAAACGGGACGTTCACCGCATGACCAAGCGCATTGCAGCCAAATTCAAGATCAACCGCCGCCTGGGCGTCAACCTGTGGGGCCGCGGCAAGAGCCCGCTGGCCAAGGGCAAGGAGAATCCTCCGGGCCAGCACGGCGCGCGGCGGAAGAAGCCGTCCGACTTCGGCACCCAGCTGATGGCCAAGCAGAAGCTCAAGGGCTATTACGGCAACATCAGCGAGAAGCAGTTCCGCAAGCTCTACGACGAGGCCGTGCGCCGCCGCGGCGACACCTCGGAGAGCCTGATCGAGTTGCTGGAGCGCCGCCTCGACGCCACCGTCTATCGCCTCAAGTTCGCCAACACCCCGTTCCAGTCCCGCCAGTTGGTCAATCACGGCCACGTGCAGGTCAACGGCAAGCGGGTCAACATCGGCAGCTATCGCCTGCGCGACGGCGACGTCGTTTCGGTGCGCACCAAGTCCAAGGACATGGCGGTGATCCTCGAAGCCTCGCAGAGCGGCGAGCGCGACGTTCCCGATTACCTGGAAGTCGATCACAAGGAGATGAAGGGCAAGTTCGTCCGCGCTCCCAAGCTGGCCGACGTTCCCTATCCGGTGCAGATGGAGCCCAATCTGGTGGTCGAGTTCTACTCGCGCTAACCGCGGCCCGCACCGGAATCGTTGCAGCAGCCCGGGAGCGATCCCGGGCTGTTTGCTTTTGGACCGGCTCCCGCGGGCGGGAGCCGGCTCCGCACCGCGGCGCTACTCCGCCGCCGGCTTGTCCTGGTGATAGATTTCCGCGCCCTGGCGGCGGAATTCGTCGCTCATCGCCGCCATGCCCTGTTCGGCGGCGAGATCGCGCACCTCCTGGCTGATCTTCATCGAGCAGAATTTCGGTCCGCACATCGAGCAGAAATGCGACAGCTTGGCGCCCTCGGCGGGCAGGGTCTGGTCGTGGAACTCCTTGGCCTTCTCCGGATCCAGCGACAGGGCGAACTGGTCCTTCCAGCGGAACTCGAAGCGGGCGCGCGACAGGGCGTCGTCGCGCTGCTTGGCCGCCGGATGGCCCTTGGCGAGGTCGGCGGCGTGGGCGGCCAGCTTGTAGGTGACCACCCCCTGGCGCACGTCCTCGCGGTCGGGCAGGCCGAGATGCTCCTTGGGGGTCACGTAGCACAGCATGGCGGTGCCGAACCAGCCGATCATCGCCGCGCCGATCGCCGAGGTGATGTGGTCGTAGCCCGGCGCGATGTCGGTGACCAGCGGCCCCAGGGTGTAGAAGGGCGCCTCGCCGCACAGCTTGAGCTGCTTGTCCATGTTGACCTTGATCTTGTGCATCGGCACGTGGCCGGGGCCCTCGATCATCACCTGGCAATCGTGCTTCCACGCCACCTGGGTCAGCTCGCCCAGGGTCTCCAACTCGGCGAACTGGGCGGCGTCGTTGGCGTCGGCGATCGATCCGGGCCGCAGGCCGTCGCCGAGCGAGAAGCCGACGTCGTAGGCCTTGAGGATTTCGCAGATGTCCTCGAAATGGGTGTAGAGGAAATTCTCCTTGTGATGGGCCAGGCACCACTTGGCGAGGATCGAGCCGCCGCGGCTGACGATGCCGCACATGCGTCCGGCGGTGAGCGGCACAACCGGCAGCCGCACTCCCGCATGGACGGTGAAGTAATCGACGCCCTGTTCCGCCTGCTCGATCAGCGTGTCGC
>JACRFY010000037.1 GCA_016212565.1 Magnetospirillum sp.
ATTCCGGCGGCGGGCCGGCGCGGGTCGACCTGGTCTCCGGCGATGCCCTCGACGAATCGGGCGCCGTCGATACGCTGACCGGCATCGAGAATCTGGTCGGCTCGCTGGGCGACGATCTGCTGGTGGGCGACGACGGGGCCAATCGCCTGCAGGGCGGCGTCGGCGCCGACACGCTGCGCGGCAATGGCGGCGCCGATGTCTTCGCCTATGCCGACCGGCTGGAGTTCGGCGACACCATCCGCGACTTCACCAGCGGCTCGGACGTGATCGAATTGGCCCGCGCCGCGGTGGGGGCCGGCACGGTGGCCTTCGATGCCGGCGTGCTCAATCTGCTCGACGGCGATACGACGACGCTGATCGCCGTCATCGCCGGCGACACCGTCGCCGCGGCGGACATCCAGATCGTGTGACGGAGCCAGCCCCTGCCCCGCGGTCGCGGGACAGGGGCTAACGCCTGAAGCGTGATGCCAAAAATGTGCATCACGCTTCAGGCATTATGGTTTCGCCCTCGCCGGGCGCGGCCCTCCGGCCGCTTGGCCGCTCGCTCAATGCTCGCAAAAGCGCCGCGTTGCACATTAAGGCGCGACGTTCTAGACCGCCCGCACCTTGACGTAAGAGCCGGGCGCGACGTCGAGGGCCTTCAAGCCGCTCTCGCCGGGAATGCGGGCAGGGATCTGCTTGCCGGCGTGCTTCGACACCCACTTGTGCCAATCGGGCCACCACGAGCCGTTTTCCTGCTGCGCGGCGTTGAGCCAGGCATCGGGGTTCTTGGGTTTGCGGGTGTTGGTCCAATAGCAGTACTTGTTGGCCGCCGGCGGATTGATCACCCCGGCGATGTGGCCCGAGGCCGCCAGCACGAACTTCACCGGCCCGCTGGCCTGTTGCGTCAGGGCGTAGGTGCTCTTCCACGGCGCGATGTGGTCCTCGCGCGTCGACAGCATGTAGAGCGGCGTCCTGATCGTCGACAGGTCGAGGGGCACCCCGTTCAGCTCGATGGCCCCGGGGACCACCAGCTGGTTGGCCTGGTACATCTTGCGCAGATAGAAGCTGTGCATCATCGCCGGCATGCGCGTGGAATCCGAGTTCCAGTACAGCAGGTCGAAGGGGAAGGGATCCTTGCCCAGCAGGTAGTTGTTGACGACGAAGGACCAGATCAGGTCGTTGGCGCGCAGCATGTTGAAGGTCATCGCCATGTCGCGGCCGTCGAGGAAGCCGGTCTCGTCCATCTTGTGCTCAAGGGCGGTGAGCTGCTCCTCGTCGATGAACACCCCCAGTTCGCCGGGCTCGGCGAAGTCGGTCATGGTGGTGAACAGGGTCGCCGAGGCGATGCGGTCGTCGTTCCTGACCGCCATCCACGCCAGCGTCGACACCAGCAGGGTGCCGCCCAGGCAATAGCCGACGGCGTTGACCTGCTTCTGGCCGGTGGCCGTCGCGATGGCGTCGAGCGCCGCCAGCGGGCCTTCGCGCATGTAGTCGGCGAAGCCCTTCATCGCCAGCCGCTCGTCGGGGTTGACCCACGAGATGACGAACACGGTGTGCCCCTGGTCCACCGCCCACTTGATGAAGCTGTTCTTCGGCCGCAGGTCGAGGATGTAATACTTGTTGATCCACGGCGGCACGATCAGCAGCGGCTTCTCGGCCACCGTCCCGGTGGTCGGGTCGTATTGCAGCAGCTGCATCAGGTCGTTCTCGAACACCACCTTGCCGGGGGTGACGGCGATGTTCTCGCCGACCTGGAAGGCGTCGTAGTCGGTCATGCGGATCGACAGCCGGCCCTTGCCGCGCTCCAGATCGTCGAGCAGGTTGTTGAGCCCCTTGACCAGATTCTCGCCGCCCGATTCGATGGTCGTGCGCAGGACTTCGGGGTTGGTCAGCACGAAATTCGACGGCGCCATGGCATCGACGAACTGGCGGGTATAGAAATCGACCTTCTGCGCCGAGTGGTCGTCCAGCCCTTCGACGCCGGTGACCAGTCCCTGGACCCAGCGCGCCGACAGCAGGTAGGACTGCTTGATGTAGTCGAAGACTTCGTTCTCTTCCCACATCTCGTCCTTGAAGCGGCGGTCGGTGGGATCGGGCTTGGCGACCGGTTCCGGAACCTCGCCCATCATCCGCTTGGCGGTGTTCTGCCACAGCGCCATGTAATCCTGCCACAATGACAGGTTGGCCTCGACCAGACGAGCCGGGTCGCTCATCATCTTCGACGTCATGTCGAAGAACGCGTTGCCGATGTTCAGCGGATCGGCGTTGAAGGTGTTGTCCCCCGCGTGACGGGCAAGGAAGTCGGCGACGAGCCGCTGGCTGCGCTCGGCAATGTTGGTGACCGCCTTGGAAAGTTCGCCTGGATCGATCATCTTGACGTCTGCCCCCGGTTCTTCGGCCATAGGACCCCTCGTTCTCGTGCGTGGACGGCAAAAACCGCGAGCCAATGGAACCCCATCGCGGCCAGCTTACACCATCGGGACGGCCGTTGCGGCCGGTGCTTCGCATATTTCCCAATGTCCTATATACTTTCCTTCCCACGTTTGTTAAACATGATCCTTGCCGTCATAGGTACGACGGCCGAGAAAGGCTGTGCTCACAAGGGGTAGGTGGTTCGACATGACCGGTTGCACCATGGCCGTTGGCCGTCGCAAGGGGGGGAGCATTCAGGCCATCGGGTCTGCGATGCTGCTGATCGGGTTGCTGTCCGCCTGCTCGTCCGTCCCCGATGCCGCCAATCCCGTCGAATGGTACAAGGGTGCGACCGACTTTGTCACCGGCCGCGACCGCCAGGAGATCGCCAATCCGCGCGCCCCGCAGGGCAAGTACGCCGATCTGGGCACCGAACTGCCCCGCGAGGCCCCCAAGGGCCTGGTCGCCGACCGCAACGCCAAGTACGCCCCGCCGGTCGCCCGCGAAGTCGGCGCCACCAAGCCGCTGGCCCGCAGCCAGCCCGCCGAAGTCGCCCAGGCGCCTGCCGCCGCCGTCACCAAGCAGGGCTCGTCGATCGTCATCGCCTCTCCCCATGCCGCCTCGCCGGCCTCGGTCGGTCGCACCCAGGTGGCGCAGGCCGCCGCCGTGCCGCCGCCCAGCCCCGACCGTCGCCTGCCGACCGCCCGCGACCTCGGCCCGGCGGCCCCGCCGGCCTCTCCGGTCAATATGGTGCCGCCCGCCCGTCCCGACATCCCCGAATCCGTGCCGCTGCCCGCCCAGGGCCGCGCCCGCAAGCCCATCGAAGAGCAGTATGCCCTGCGGCTGTCCGAATCGGCCCAAACCGGCATCCGCCCCGACATGGTCCGCGGCGGCGGCCTCGCCGCCCTCAGCGAGCCGGTGCATCTGGTGCCGCCGAAGTCGATGGCCGGCCGCGGCCGCGGCGTCGCGGTGGCGCAGCCGGTCGAACTGCCGGCGGCGACTTTCCAGATCGCCGCGGTCGATTTCGCCGGTGGCGGCACCTCGCTGACCGCCGAAGACATGAAGGCCCTCGTCGAGGTGGCCAAGCTGCACAAGCAGACCGGCGGCACCATCCGCGTCGTCGGCCGCTCGCCGGCGCCGCGTCTGGTCCTGGCCGGCGCCGGGGTCGACGCCATGATGTCCAGCCTGGAAACCTCGATGCAGCGCGCCAACGCCGTGGCCCACGAACTGACCCGTCGCGGCGTGCCGGCGACCAAGGTGTTCGTCGGCGCCGACACCAGCAATTCGGTGTTGAGCGACAACGCCGGGGCCCAGATCTTCATCGATTACTGAACGCCGCCCCCCAAGGGGCCCCACGCGACAAAAATGCGAACGCCCGAACCGTTGCCGATTCGGGCGTTCCTTTTGCCGGTCGGGGCGTTATCGAAACCAGTCGAGCGGATTCTTGAACGACGGCTCCGCCGGCGGCGGCGGCGGTCGGTTGAAGCCGGCGCTGACGAAATTCTTCAACGCATCTTGCGGATCGTCGCCCTGGCCCGTCGGTCCGGGTTCGGGCGGCGGCGGCTGACTGAAGCCGTCGCTGACGAAGTTTTCCAGCGCCCGTTGCAACGCATCGTTCTTGGCCGCCGCCTCGGCTTCCACCGACGGCGATGGTTGGGCCAGACCTTCGCTGAAGAAGCGCCCGATCGCGCCCTGCGACTCGCCGCCCCGCTCGGGCGTCGCCGCGCAGGCGGCCACCGCCACCGCGACCGAGACCGAGGCCAGCAGCCGTGCCGTACCGGAAAGGAAAACCTTCATCGTCTTCACCGTTACCGTTGCGCGGACCCGTTGTCGCCACACCGGCGCCTGGGGGCTTCGCGGATACAACCATCTACACCTAACACCGCCGCCCCTTTTCGTCCAGCATCGGACCGACGGCGGCGGTTTGTTGCCAAAACGCCCCGGCGGATCCCGTCCGCCGGGGCGTTCCTATCGGCAGCGACGACAGGAAACTTATCCCTGCATCTTCTTCGCCAGCAGGTCGTTGACCACCCCGGGATTGGCCTTGCCCTGGGTCTGCTTCATCACCTGACCGACGAACCAGCCGAGCAGCTTGTCCTTGCCGCTGCGCACCTCGGCGACCTTGTCCGGGTTGGCGGCCATGACGGCGTCGATGGCCGCCTCGATGGCTCCGGTGTCGGTGACCTGCTTGAGGCCGCGTTCCTCGACCAGCACGTCGGGGGCCTTGCCGGTCTCGACCATCAGGGCGAAGACGTCCTTGGCCAGGCGGCCCGACAGGGTGCCGTCGGCGGTCAGGTCGAGCAGCTTGCCGAGATTGGCGGCGCTGACCGGCGGATCGTCGATGGTCTTGCCGCTGGCGTTCAGCGCCGCGAAGAAGTCGCCCATCACCAGATTGGCCGCCGCCTTGGCGTCGCGGCCCTTGGCCACCGTCTCGAAGAACGAGGCCGACGACTGCTCGGCGACCAGCACCCCGGCGTCGTAGGCGTTCAGCGCGTAGTCGCGCATGAACCGCTCCTTCTTCTCGTCGGGCAGTTCGGGCAGGGTCAGGCGAATGCGCTCGACCATCGCCGGGTCGAGGACCAGCGGCAGCAGGTCGGGATCGGGGAAGTAGCGGTAGTCGTGGGCGTGCTCCTTCGAGCGCATCGACCGGGTGATGCCCTTGCCCGAATCGAACAGCCGCGTCTCCTGCGCGATGGTGCCGCCGGACTCGTAGACCTCGATGTGCCGGCGCGCCTCGTATTCGATGGCCTGCTGGACGAAGCGGATCGAATTGACGTTCTTGATCTCGCAGCGGGTGCGCAGTTCGGTCGAGCCCGGCGGCCGCACCGAGACGTTGGCGTCGCAGCGCATCGAACCTTCCTGCATGTTGCCGTCGCAGGTACCGAGATAGCGCAGGATCGAGCGCAGCTTGGTCAGGTAGGCCCCGGCCTCCTCCGGGCTGCGCAGGTCGGGCTTGGAGACGATCTCCATCAGCGCCACGCCCGAGCGGTTGAGGTCGATGAAGCTCTTGGTCGGGTGCTGGTCGTGCATCGATTTGCCGGCATCCTGCTCCAGGTGCAGGCGCTCGATGCCGATCGGCCGGGTGGTGCCGTCGTTCATGTCGATCAGCAGCACGCCGTTGCCGATGATCGGCAGTTCGTACTGGCTGATCTGATAGCCCTGGGGCAGGTCGGCGTAGAAGTAGTTCTTGCGCGCAAACACCGAGGTCGGGTTGATCGCCGCCTGGAGGCCGAGGCCGGTCTTGACCGCCTGCTCGACGCACACCCGGTTGATCACCGGCAGCATGCCGGGGAAACCGGCGTCGACGAAGCTGACCTGATCGTTGGGCTCGGCGCCGAAATCGGTGGCGGCGCCGGAAAACAGCTTGGCCTTGGAGATCACCTGGGCATGGACTTCCAGGCCGATGACGACCTCCCAATCCCCGGTCTCGCCTGCGATGAGATAGGCCATGGTCACACTCCCTCCGGCAGAGCGGCAAATCCGGCCGCCCGCTCCATCACCCCCGCCACCCGGAACACCGTCTCTTCGTCGAACGGCCGCCCGATCAGTTGCAGGCCCAGCGGCAGGCCGTCGGCGGACAGGCCGGCCGGCAGGCTGAGCCCCGGCAGACCGGCCAGGCTGGTGGGAATGGTGAAGACGTCGTTGAGCCACATGGTCACCGGATCGTCGGTATTGGCGCCGATGGCGAAGGCCGGCGTCGGTGCCGTCGGGGTGAGGATGACGTCGACGGTCTCGAAGGCCGTGGCGAAATCGTCGGCGATCAGGCGCCGTACCTTCTGCGCCTTGGCGTAATAGGCGTCGTAATACCCCGCCGACAGCACGTAGGTGCCGATCAAAATCCGGCGGCGCACTTCCTTGCCGAAGCCGGCGGCGCGGGTCTTCCTGTACATGTCGTCGAGGCTGGTACCGGGAACGCGCAGGCCGAAGCGGACACCGTCGTAACGGGCCAGATTCGACGACGCTTCGGCGGGGGCGACGATATAATACGTCGGCAGCGCGTCCTTGGTGTGCGGCAGGCTGATCTCCACCGGCGTGGCGCCGGCATCCTTCAGCCAGGCGATGCCCTGCTGCCAAACCTTGGCCACCTCGGCGGAAAGTCCGTCCGGACGGTACTCGGCGGGGATGCCGACCTTCAAACCACGAATGTCGCCGGTCAATGCCGCGGCAAAGTCGGGAACGGCCACCGGTGCCGATGTGGAATCCTTGGGATCGTGCCCGGCCATCGCGTTGAGCATCAGCGCGCAGTCCTCGACGGTACGGGCCATCGGCCCGGCCTGATCGAGCGACGAGGCGAAGGCGACGATGCCCCAGCGCGAGCAGCGGCCATAGGTCGGCTTGATGCCGACGATGCCGCAGAACGCCGCCGGCTGGCGGATCGAGCCGCCGGTGTCGGTGCCGGTGGCGCCCATGGCGATGCGCGCCGCCACCGCCGCCGCCGACCCGCCCGAGCTGCCGCCGGGCACCAGCGCCGTGCCCGGATCGGCCTGCGACCGCCACGGATTCTCCACCGCCCCGTAGGCCGAGGTCATGTTCGACGAGCCCATGGCGAATTCGTCGAGATTGAGCTTGCCCAGCGTCACCGCCCCGGCCGCCAGCAGCTTGCCGCTGACCGTGCTCTCGTAGTGGGGGGTGAAGCCTTCGAGGATGCGGCTGGCGGCGGTGGTCTGCACCCCCTTGGTGCAGAACAGGTCCTTGATGCCGAGCGGGATGCCGGACAGCGCCCCCACCGCCCCGGCCTGACGGCGCAGGTCGGCGGCCTTGGCCTGTTCGAGGGCCAGTTCCGGGGTCTCGGTGATGTAGGCGTTGAGGCCCTTCTTCGCCCCCATCGCCGCGATGTGGGCGCGGGTCAGCTCGACGGCGGTGAACTCGCCCTTGGCCATGCGGCGGCCGGCCTCGGCGATGGTGAGTTTGGTCAGTTCGCGCATCACTCGACCACCTTCGGCACGGTAAAGAAGCCGTCCTGGGCTTCGGGAGCGTTGGCCAGCACCGCCTCGGCCTGATGGCCGTCGGTGACCGCGTCCTCGCGCATCGGCAGCGACATCGCCACCACCGAGGTCATCGGCGCGACGCCCTCGGTATCGACCTGGGCCAATTGCTCGACGAACGTCAAGATGTTGGACAGCTCGCCGGCCAGATGGTCGAGCTCGTCCTCGGCAACCTCGATGCGCGCCAGCTCGGCGATCGAGCGCACGGTGGCTTTGTCCAGCGACATGGGGACTCCGGGGTGTCAGAAAGCGGGCCGAAGGGTATCAGCGGCGGGGGTGCGGTGCAACCGGGGTTGTCGAGCGGCGGGCGAAGCGGGTGAGGACGCCATGCTGCCCGCCACCTTCGCTGTGGCGATGCGCAACTCACCACCGGAGCGGCGCTGGCCAAAGCTGGTTCTTCGCCACCAAGACACCAAGAGATCGGGGGAAATCGAGGCGGTTCGGCGTTGGGTCGCCCCTTTCATCTTGGTGCCTTCTCTAATCGGGGCGTTTTTTGCAAGTCCCTCAAGCATCTTCACGACCTTTCGTGCCATCGGCTGCGATGGCGGGGCATTGGATCGGAGTTCAGGCCGCCGTCAAGGCCGAAGCCGCCGCAGGCG
>JACRFY010000041.1 GCA_016212565.1 Magnetospirillum sp.
CGCCGGCTCGGGGATGCGGGCCGAGCCGAAGATCGCCACCGTCGAGCGGATGCCTTGCTCCTGCTGCGACAGTTCCGGCTTCAGCAGTTCCAGTTGCAGCCGCACCGGCCGCAGATCGGCGCGCAACAGGAAGTCGCCGTCCTCGAAGGCCAGGCGATAGGCGGGCGACGCGGTCTGCGGCGTGGTCGGCGGGACCGCGACGCTTTCGGTTTCCTCCCGCGCCGAAGGGAAGGGCGCGGTGGTGCTGCTGTCGGTCATGGCCAGCCTGTCCGGGGTGAAACAAAACCCTATTGTCCGCCCGTCGCCATTACCAGCGGGTAAAGGGACGGCACTGGAACGGCACCCGGTCCTGGGTTATGAACGACGTCGAATCCGGCAAAGGCAGGCGGTGATGAGCGAGCAGCATCTCGGCGACTTCGGCGACTTCAGCCTCTCGGTGGTGGTGACCAGCCCGCCGTGGTACGAAAATTGTTTCCTGGTCCGGCACAATCCCTCGGCCACGCTGGTGGTGGTCGATCCCGGCGGCGATGCCGAGCGGATCGTCGCGGCGGTGGCGGCGCAAAAGGCGACGCCGCAGGCGATCTGGCTGACCCACGGACATCCCGACCATCTCGGCGCCGCCCGGGCGGTGGAGACGGCGTTCGGCCTCAAGACCCTGGCCCATGTCGACGAGATGCCGGTGATCGGTCGGGCCTCGGATCTCAACAAGAGCTTCGTCGGCGAGGGCGTGGCCGGCCCCGCCGCCCTGGAAACCTTCGCCGGCGAGCCCACGTTCAGCCTCGGCGGGGCCCCGGTGCGGGTGATCCACACCCCCGGCCATACCCCCGGCGGGGTGTGCTACGACTTCGGCCCCTTCACCCTGGCCGGAGATACCCTGTTCCGCCACGGCGTCGGCCGAACCGACCTGCCGGGCGGCAGCGAGGAGACGCTGTGGAAATCGGTGTCCCGGCTGCTCGGCCTGGTCCCCGATCCCTGCCTGCTGTTCGCCGGCCATGGCCCGGACTGGTCCGCCGCCGAGGCCCGGCGGTGGTGGCAGATGATGGCCTGATCACAACCTGCCATTCGGCCTATTCACACTCGCTGGGGTGCCAGCCTATGGTGAGCGCCGCTCGGGTGTTTACCGGAGGGGGCGATGAGGGGGCTGGGCATTCTTTTGGCGGCGATGCTGGTGCTGGCCGGCGGTCGTGCGGCTTCGGCGGCGACCGAGCTGCAATTCTGGCACGCCATGCCCGGACGCCTGGGCGAGTGGGTCGGCGATCTCGCCGACGGCTTCAACCGCAGCCAGACCGCCTACACGGTGGTGCCGGTCTATAAGGGCAACTACGCCGAGACCATGCGTCTGGCGATGGACGCGGCCGTCGCCGGGCACCCGCCCCACATGGTGCAGGTGTTCGAGGTCGGTGCCGCCACCATGATGGCCACCAGGGGGCTGGTGAAGCCGGTCTACGAGGTGATGGCCGAGTCGGGACTGTCCTTCGACCCCGATGCCTATATCCAGGCGGTGCGGCTGTTCTATTCCAACCTCGACGGCCGCATGCTGTCGATGCCCTTCAATGCCTCGACGCCGGTGTTCTTCTACAATCGGACCGCCTTTCGCAAGGCGGGTCTCGATCCCGCCAAGCCGCCGGCCACCTGGCCGGAGGTCGAGCGGGCGGGCAAGGCGTTGCTGGCGGCCGGCTATCCCTGCGGCTTCACCACCCAGTGGCAGTCGTGGATCCAGTTGGAGAATCTGTCGGCCTGGCACGACATTGCCTTCGCCACCAAGCACAACGGCATCGCCGGCTTCGATATCGAGCTGAAGTTCAACAGCCCCTTCCATGTCCGCCACATCCGCCAACTGGCCGCGTGGCACAAGAGCGGCCTGTTCGTCTATGGCGGCCGGCGCAATGAATCCGAGGCCAAGTTCATCGCCGGCGAATGCCCGATGATGTTCGCCACCTCGGCGGCCTATGCCGAATTGAAGGCCAAGACCGGCCTCGACGTCGGCATCGCCATGTTGCCGATCTGGCCCGAAATCGCCTGGGCGCCGCGCAACTCGATCATCGGCGGCGCCACCGTGTGGGTGCTGAACGGCCACCCGCCCCAGGCATACGGCGGCGTCGCCCGCTTCTTCGCCTATCTGTCCTCGCCCGAGGTGCAGGCCGCCAGCCACCAGCGCACCGGCTACCTGCCGATCACCTATGCCGCCCACGACCTGTCGCGGCGCCAGGGCTTTTACGCGGCCAATCCGGACCTCGACGTGGCGACCCGCCAGATCACCCTGCATGCGCCGACCGAGCATTCCAAGGGCGTGCGCCTGGGCAATTTCGTCGCCATCCGCGAGGTGATCGACGAGGAACTGGAGGCGGTATGGGCCGGGCGCAAGGATGCCAAGGCGGCGCTCGACGATGCCGTCCGCCGCGGCAACGTGCTGCTGAAGGACTTCAATCGTGCGCGGCAATAGCCGTTGGATCTGGGGCTCACGCCTGTCGTCGTGCTTGACACCGTCCCGCCAGCAGAGGCATAATCAAGCCATAGAAAACGAGGAGGTGACCGGGTCATTTTCCAAGTCAACCCCAGGGTCCGGTAAGTTCGGACGTCCAGGTGGGCGCTCCGGAAACCGAGCAGGAGGATGTCGAACACGGCATGACGCCACCGGGTTACTTCGCCTGATGCTGCTGACGAAGGCATCGGGGTCATACAATCAGACCATACCTCGCCGGCGTTCCGCCGGATGAAATCAGGGCCCGTGAGGCCCGCGACCAAGAACCCCGCGACAGGCGCTGACCCGCCCGCGGGGTTCGGTTCGTTCGGGCGGCGGGGCTCGTCCGGGCGGGGACGACGCGCCGCTATGCAAAAGGTGAGGGTGGCCTCGCCCGGACTTTGGGCGTAGGGTCTGAGGCGGGAGAATGCTGGCCGAGGGATCCATGACCGAAACGCCGCCGCCCCTCGACAAAGGGGTGCTGCTGCAACTGCAATTCACGCCCCTGTTTTCGGGCGTCGCCGAAGCCGACGTGCGCCAGCTGATCGCTGGGGCCGAGGTGGTGACGCTGCCGCACGACCACCTGCTCTACGACGAAGGACAGGCGGTCGAGCGCTTCTTCGTCGTCCTCGACGGCCACATCGAACTGTCCATCGACTGCGAGGGGCGCCGCAGCGTCGTCGAGGTGGCGCGCAAGGGCACCGTGCTGGGCGATGCGGCCCTGTTTGCCGGCCGTCGCTTCCTGATGCGGGCCCGGGTGCTGACCGGGGCCACCGTGCTGGCGATCCCCGCCGGCTCGTTCCTCGACAAGCTGGAGCCGCGCTTCGACATCCTGCTGCATATGCTGTCGACGATGTCGTTCCGCCTGCGCATGCTGGTGCGCCAGATCGCCGAGCTGAAGTTGAAGACCACCGCCCAGCGCCTGGGCAGCTTCCTGCTGTCGTTGGCGGCGGTCGAGAAGGGCCGCTGCGAACTGCGCTTCCCCTACGACAAGCGCCTGGTCGCCGACGAATTGGGGATGAAGCCCGAGAGCCTGTCCCGCGCCCTGGGCAAGCTGGGCAAGCTGGGTGTCGAATCGCTGCCCGACAACGTGGTGATGGTCGCCGACATCGCCCGCCTGCGCGCCTTTTGTGTCGAGGACGATCTGTGAGATGACCCTCAACGCCGCCGATCTCGATTCCGTTGCCGCCGCCCCGCTGTTCGCCGACATCAGCCGTGCCGATCTCATTGCCCTGCTCGATCAGGCGCAAGCGGTGGCCTATCCGGAAACCGGACTGCTGTTCAGCCAAGGCGACAAGGCCGACCGCTTTTTCGTCGTCCTCGACGGCCGCGTCAACCTGTTCGCGCTGACCGAGACCGGCGACCAGTCGGTGATCGAGGTCTTCGACCCCATCGCCACCTTCGCCGAGGCGGCGATCTTCTCGTCGGGCAAGTTTCCCTTGAACTGCGAAGTGATGGCCGGCTCGAAGCTGGTGCACGTGCCGGCGGCGCCGTTCCTCAAGCGCTTGGCGGAGAACCGCAAGCTGGCCCTGCTGCTGCTCGGCGGTTTGGCCCGCTGGCAGCGGCGGCTGATCCAGGAAATCACCGAGCTGAAAAGCAAATCGCCCGGCCAGCGCCTGGCCTCGTTTCTGCTCGCCCTGGCCGCCGGGGCCGAGGGCAAGGCACAGGTCCGCCTGCCGTTGACCAAGGCGGTGCTGGCATCGCGGATCGGCATCGCCCCCGAATCGCTGTCGCGCGCGCTCGGCCGGCTGAAGGTGGTGGGCGTCGAGAGCTTCGGCCGCGAGGTGGTGATCACCGATCTCGACGCCCTGCGCCGTCTGGTCCGCGAGGGCGCCGGAGATTAGGGGCGGCCCCGTTCAGCCCTTGACCACCAGCACCGAGCCGCCGGCCTGGTTGATCACCCGCTCGGCGTTGCTGCCGAACAGCAGGCGGCCCAAGCCGGTGCGGCCGTGGGTGCCCATGACGATCAGGTCGGCCCCCGCCGCGGCCGCGGTGGCGACGATGGTCGGCGCGGTGGCGCCGCGCTCGACCGTGCCGGTGGCCTTGACCCCATCCTGGGACAGCAGGCGCAACACGCGGTCGACGGTCTTTCCGGCTTCGGCGCGGCGGCTGTCGCTGTGATCGGGAACCTCGACCGAGAGCACGGTCAGCGGCGCGCCGGTGCGCTGGGCCATGCGGGCGGCGGCGACCGCCGCGGCATCGGAGAAGCGCGACCCGTCGACCGCCACCAGGATCCCCGACCACAGGCGCGCCGCCTCGGGGACCACCAGCACATCGCACGGCGCGTGGCCGATCACCTTGGCGGTGGCGTCGCCCAGCATCATCCGCGCCAGCCCGCGCCGGCCGCGCCGGCCGAGCACCAGCAGGTCGGCGTTGACCTCCTCGGCGCCGGCGAGGATTTCCCGGTAGGGATCGTTGCCCGTCTTGATCAGGCGGGCGCAGTCGACGCCGCCGGTAGCGGCCTGCACGACCACCTGATCGAGGATGGCGCCGGCCTCGGCGGCGACCTTGCGGTCGACGCCCGGCTCCATGGCGTCGAGTTCCGGGCTTTGCAGGACGGCCGTGAGGGCGGTCAGCCTGGCCCCGGTCTTGCCGGCCAGTGCGATGGCGACGGCCACGGCGCCGACACTGTAGCCCGAGCCGTCGGTGGCGAGGAGAATGCGTTCGATTCGCCCTAACGGCGATAACTCGGCCTGCATGACGATACTCCCCCTCCGTGACGGCTGTTATTCCACCTCCGCCTCGAGCACGGCGTCGACGTCGATGGGAACCCCGGGCTGCAGCTTCGAGGTGCGGATGGCCAGGGCGCTTTTCACGTGGCTGATGTTGGGCGCTGCGGTCAGCCGCGTGGTGAGGAAGCGCTGGTAATCGTCCCAGTCGTGCGCCACCACCTTGAGCAGGAAGTCGGTTTCGCCGGCCAACATGTGGCACTCGCGCACCTCGGGCCACGACAGCACCAGATCTTCGAAGGCGCGCAAATCGGCTTCGGCCTGGCTGTTGAGGCCGACCTGGGCGAAGACGGTGACGTTGAACGACAGGGCGGCGGGATCGATCTCGGCGTGATAGCCGCGAATGAAGCCGGCCTCCTCCAGCGCGCGCACGCGGCGCAAGCAGGGGGGCGCCGAAATGCCGGCCCGGCGGGCCAGATCGACGTTGGTCATACGCCCGTCGGCCTGCAGATCCGCCAGGATGCGGCGGTCGATGCGGTCGAGCTTGACCCGTTGCATTTCAGAGGACTCCACACGGAAGACAATTTGCGAAATTATATTACCTGACGCCGGCCGACAAGAGATACCTTGCCCCCAGCGCAACCACGCGTGTGGGGCGTGGCCGCGCGGCAACACCCGGGGCGGAATTGCGCGTGAGAGTTAAAATCACTGCCGCATCCGCGGTCTCGCCGCCTCATTCGAATCATTCCATCTTGCACGACGACGAGGCGACGATTAGATTTACCCGGCAACCCCCCCGCCAACATCGCAAGGGAGCCCTTAGGATGACCGACGTAACCAATCCCATGAGCCTGGTCGGAACCGCCGCTCCGGACTTCACCGCCCCCGCCGTGATGCCGAGCAACGAGATCAACCCGTCCTTCAATCTGAAGTCCTATCTCCAGGGCTCGTATGGCGTGGTGTTCTTCTACCCCCTCGATTTCACCTTCGTCTGCCCGTCCGAGATCCTGGCCCACGATCACCGCCTGCCGGCCTTCGCCGAGAAGAACACCAAGGTGGTTTCGGTCAGCATCGACTCGCACTTCACCCATCTGGCGTGGAAGAATACCCCGGTCGACAAGGGGGGCCTGGGCAACGTGCAGTTCCCGATGGTCGCCGACATCAGCCATGACATCGCCCGCTCGTTCGGCGTGCTGCTGCCGATGGGCGTGGCGCTGCGCGGCACCTTCCTGATCGACAAGGCCGGCGTGGTCCAGGCCGCGCACGTCAACAACCTGCCGCTGGGCCGCAACGTCGACGAGATGCTGCGCCTGGTCGATGCCCTGCAATTCACCGAGCAGCACGGCGAGGTCTGTCCGGCCGGCTGGCAGAAGGGCAAGGCGGGCATGAAGGCGAATCCCTCGGGCGTCGCCGAGTACCTGGCCAAGCATCACGGCGAACTGTAAGCCGCCGTCGCCGGGGAGGGAGCCTCGCGCTTCCTCCCGTGGCTTGCCAGGAGGCGGCGATCCGCCCTAGTCTGTGGTCCGACCAACACGCACGAGCGGGGGAGACGATGGCCGTCCACCATACCAAAATTCTGATCCTGGGATCCGGCCCGGCCGGCTGCACCGCGGCGATCTACGCCGCGCGCGCCAATCTGTCGCCGATCCTGGTGGCCGGCCTCCAGCCCGGCGGGCAGCTGACCATCACCACCGAGGTCGAGAATTACCCCGGCTTCGCCGAGGCGGTGCAGGGCCCGTGGCTGATGGAGCAGATGCAGAAGCAGGCCGAGCATGTCGGCGCCAACTTCATCTACGACACCATCCTGTCAGTCGACCTGTCC
>JACRFY010000042.1 GCA_016212565.1 Magnetospirillum sp.
CAACGCCTCGTCAATGGCGGCAAGCCCAAAATGATAGCCCTCGTCGCCTGCATGCGAAAGATGCTCGTCATCCTCAACGCCGTCCTTCGCGATCAGAGGGGATGGAACGCTTGACGCCGAACACAGTCGCTCTGTGGTTCACTTTCCTTTCCGGTTGGGCCTGCAACGTGATGGGTGGTGAGTCCCCCACCCTTCGACCCGCGTCGCTGGTGCCGGGCGGCGCAGCCTTGCCTTTTCACCGTCCAGGCCCCACCCTGGCCGCCATGCCGCTCCTCCCCCTCGCCGAGCTTCGCGCCGCCCTGCCCCGCCACGCCCGGGTGATGGGGCTCGACCTGGGCAGCAAGACCATCGGGCTGGCGCTGTCGGACGTGCTGGGCACCATCGCCTCGCCGTTCGACACCATCCGCCGCACCAAGTTCACCAGGGATGCCGAGATCCTGCTGGGATTGATCGCCACGCACGAGGTCGGCGGCCTGGTGATCGGCCTGCCGGTGGAGATGGACGGCACCGAGGGAGCGCGCTGCCAGTCGACCCGCTCGTTCATCGCCAACCTGCTCGCCCTCAGGGACCTGCCGATTGCCGTGTGGGACGAGCGCCTGTCCACCGCCGCCGTCACCCGCACCCTGCTGGAGGCCGACGCCTCGCGCGCCCGCCGGGCCGAAGTGGTGGACAAGATGGCCGCCGCCTACATCCTGCAAGGAGCGCTGGACGCCATCCGCTAACATGGATGGCCGAGCCCCCTTTCCATCCGCGTCCATCCTGTCATAATTCCCCGCGGGGAGGACGGATGGGCAAGCACCGAGCGAGCGTGGGCCGGGCGCTGGTGGTGGTGGCGGCGTTGCTGCTGCTGCCCGGGGCGGCGCGTGCCCAGGATCCCGCGGGCTTGTCCCTGGAGGGAGCCTCCCGGCTGGCGGTTCGCCCCACGCCCCAGGGTCTGGCGGTCGAAGAGACCGACATCCGCCACGGCGTCGCCGTGCTGCGCGCGCTTTCGGGAAACCGCGCGCCGTTCGTCGCCGCCTGGCGCGAAGAGGTCGGCCGCCGCTTCTCCACCGTCGACCGCCGCGAGGCCGCCCACACCGTGTTCCGCCTGTGGCGGCTCGACGACAAAAGCGGCCGCCCCGCGCCCAAGCCGCTCTACACCATCGACGTCCAGTGCTCCGGCGGACAGATGGTCGACGGCGCCTTCTACGTCACCCAGTGCGGCGCCGATGCCGAGATCCGTTGGAGCAGCGTCTACCGCCTGCCCGACGGGGCGTGGATGGCCGATATCGACGCCCCGCTGGCCGCCTTTACCCTCGATCCCGGGGGCACGGAACCGATGCAGGGACGCTGGGCGGCCTTGACCCTGCTGCTCGACCACAACGACCGCCGTCCGCCGGCCGGCAGCGTGATGCTGCTGACGCTGCTGTCGGCCGATGCGGTGCTCGACCGCGTGCTGGTGGCCAACGACAACGAAGATATCGCCCGGTTCCTGCGCTCGAAATGGGACCATGCGCACCGGGTCGGCTGGATGCGCAGCGGACAGACGACGCCGTTCTGGCCCGGCACCCCGGTAAGTCGGGGCGAAATCGCCGCGCTGCGCCTGGCGGTGGCCTTCTTCGGCGCCCGCGGCGAGACCATGACCGTGCCGGTCGACGGCGACCGCTTCCAGATCGACCGCGCCGAACTGCCGGCCGGCTTCCGCCTGTCGCGGGTCAAGCCGGTCGGCGAGTTGGGCGAGCCCTTCGCCAAGCTGCGCCGCACCTGCATCGACGCCGCCGGCCGCCCCTGCTGGCGGTGATATTAGAAAAATGTTGAAACGCACAGCCCGACGGCCCTACACTAAAGTGGCAAAACAAGGCCGTCCGCCATTCTGGCGCGACGGCCTTTTTTTGCCTCGGGCAGAGGATATTGGGGGATGGACATGCTGGTCTGGGAGGAAGGCTACAAGATTGGCCACCGGGAGATGGACTCGCAGCACTTGATTCTGTTTTCGCTGCTGAACCAGCTCGACATCAACATCAACAACGGCATGGCGCGCGAATGCGTCGCCGACGTGCTGGGCGCCCTGGGCTCGTACATCGAATACCACTTCTCGCACGAAGAGCAGTTGATGGCCGAATACGGCTACCCCGGTCTGGAGAACCATTGCAGCGCCCACCGCGCCTTCATCGCCCAGATCGACCGGCTGCAGGAGAGCGCCGCCTCGGGCGGCACCCTGGCGGCGGCGCTCAAGATCCGCGGCTTCGTGCTCGACTGGCTGCTCGGGCACATCCTCGATACGGATGTCGACTACGCGCGCTTCATCGCCGCCGCCGCCAAATCCTGAGCGGGAGTCGCATCATGCACGTCACCGAAGCGGAACGGCTGTTCCTGCACGAACTCAATTCCATCAAGCGCGACCCGCTGGGCAAGCGCATCATCCACTTCTTCGGGTCGATGGCGCCGCAGGGCACCGACATGACCCGCAAGACCGATGCCGCCCGGCATTACATCAAGAAGGCCTTCGCCAAGAGCCCCTATACCGAGATCTTCGCCGCCTCGAACGGCGACATCTTCGTCGCCTATTCCCACGTCACCGTCTCGGAAGTGCTGTCGGTTTGTTCGAAGATCGAAAAGCTGTTCTGCGAGGACACGGTGGTCACGGCGCGCAACACCTACAACGAATACGGCTTCTACAAGGTCTGCGACGCCGGCAAGGACCTCGACAAGGTGTTCTCGGCCTTCAAGGCCATCATCGCCGTCGTCCAGCCGGATTCCGACCGCTTCACCAAGAAGCCGATGTCGATCGAGGACCTGTCCTTCCTCAGCGAGAAACTGCGCACCGCCGACCTGCGCAACGCCATCTTCAACCAGCCGATCTATTTCATCGGCGAGAAGGTGCCGTCGATCGAGTTCCTCGAATTCTACGTCGCCACCCAGCAGATCGAGGACATGTTCCTGCCGGGCGTGCGCCTGACCTCGAATCCGTGGCTGTTCAATGCGCTGCGCGAACATTTCGACCGCGCGGTGCTGAAGGCGATGATCGGCGAGATCGCCGAGTACCGGCACAAGTCGTTCTCGATCAACGTCAGCCTGCCGATGGTGCTGTCGCGCGAATTCGCCGAGTTCTACGAATCCTTGCCCACCAAGCTGGCGGGCAAGATCCTGGTCGAGGTCGACAAGACCGACCTGGTGCAGAACTACTCGCTGTACAAGGATGCCGCCGCCCTGGCTGGCGAGAAGGGGCTGAAGCTGTGCATCGACGGCCTGGACTGGCATGATTTCGAGGTGCTGTGCCTGCGCAACACCAAGCCCAAGCCGCACTATATGAAGGTCGCTTGGCACAACGATCTGCAGAATGCCGACGATCATCGCCTCGGCACCCTGGTCGATGCGATCAAGAGCAACGAAGGCACCGAGATCATTCTCACCCGCTGCGAAAGCCCCAAGTGCTTCCCCTTCGCCCGCACCCTGGGCATCCGCTACGTCCAGGGAAAGCTGGCCGACCAGTTGTTCAAGACCGGGATGGCGCTGTAATTCCGCATCCCGGTGAGTACAACTCATCGGGGTGCGGCTCGGCGCAAGGCCCCGCCGATCGGTCGCGATCAGCGGGGGTATAAGTCACAGCGACACCCGCGTGCCCAACTCCACCACCCGGGCCGCGGGGAGGCGGAACACCTCGGTGGCCGAGGCGCCCAGCCGGTGCATGATCGCGAACACCCGCCGCCGCCACGGCGGCAAGACCCCGCCAAGCGCCGCCACCACCCGCTGGCGTCCGACGAAATAGGATACCGTCGCCGGATCCACCTCCAGCCCGCGGGCGCGCGCCAGGGCGAGAATCTCGGGGATGTCGGGATCCTGCATGTAGCCGGTCCGCGCCACCAGGCGATGGAAGCCGGCGCCGAGATCGGTCAGCGCGATGCGCCGGCCGTCCTCGACCCGCGGCACCGCCGCGGTCTCCACCGTCAACAGCACCACCCGCCGGTGCAGCACCCGGTTGTGGCGGAGATTGTGCAGCAGCGCCTCGGGCACCAGTTCGGGATTGCCGGTCAGATAGACCGCCGTCCCCGCCACCCGCGCCGCGCCGGCACTGGTGCGGTCGGCGAGGAAGCGCGCCAGCGGCACGGCATGACGCTGGCGGCGTTGACGCAGAAGGGTGCGGCCGCGCTTCCAGGTCTGCATGGCCACGAACACCGCCGCGCCCACCGCCAGCGGCACCCAGCCGCCGTCGCCGACCTTCATCAGATTGGCGCCGAGGAAAACGGCGTCGATGGCCAGCAGGACCACACCCACCGCCAGGCACAGCCAGCGGTTCCACTTCCACAGCGTGCGCGCCACCACCAGGGCCAGCACGGTGGTGATGGCCATGGTCCCGGTGACGGCGATGCCGTAGGCGGCGGCGAGATTGCTCGATTCGCGGAAGGCCAGCACCAGGACGACGACGCCGACCAGCAGCGCCCAGTTGGCGGGAGCGATGTAGATCTGCCCCTCTTCCTCGGCCGAGGTGTGGTGGATCGCCAGCCTGGGGGTGAAGCCCAGTTGCGACGCCTGGCGCAGCAGCGAGAACACCCCGGTGATGACCGCCTGCGAGGCGATCACCGTCGCCAGGGTCGCCAGGGCGATCAGCGGCACCAGGGCCCAGTCTGGGGCCAACAGGTAGAAGGGATTGCGCACCGCCGCGGGGTCGGCCAGCAGCAGCGCCGCCTGGCCGAAATAGTTGGTGACCAGCGCCGGCAGCACGCAGGCGAACCACGCCACCCGGATCGGCTTCGAGCCGAAATGGCCCATGTCGGCGTACAGCGCCTCGCCGCCGGTGATCGCCAGCATCACCGCCCCCAGCACCCAGAAGGCATGCCAGCCGTTGGCGGTCAGAAAGGCGATGCCCCAGCGGGGATCGAGCGCCGCCAGCACCGCCGGCTGCGCGACGATGGCGGCGGCCCCCAGCGCCGTCAGCACCGCGAACCACACCAGCATCACCGGCCCGAACAGGGCGCCGATCCGCGCCGTGCCGTGGCGTTGCAGGGCGAACAGGACTCCCAGCACCGCCAGCGTCACCGGCACCACCCATTGCGCCATCGCCGGCGCCGCCACCGTCACCCCCTCGACCGCCGACAGCACCGAGATCGCCGGGGTGATCAGCCCGTCGCCGGTGAACAGCGCCGCGCCCAGCAGGCCCAGCACCACCACCGAACGCCGCCGGCCCTTGGCCAGCAGGGCCACCAGGGCGAGGATTCCCCCCTCGCCGCGATTGTCGGCGCACATCACGAACAGGACGTATTTGAGGCTGACCACCACCACGATGGCCCAGAAGATCAGCGACACCACGCCCAGCACGTTGGCCGGCGTCGGTGCCATGCCGTGATCGGAGGCGAAACATTCCTTCAGGGTGTAAAGCGGGCTGGTGCCGATGTCGCCGTAGACCACACCGACCGCGGCCACGCCCAGGGATGCCAGTTTGCGCATGGAGGTATCCGTTGTTGACCCGATGGACGATTAGGGCCCGTTGCGGTTACCAATTTCAAAAATCCCTTCAGGGCAAAAAAAGGCTCCCGGGCGGGCAGGCGGGATCGGACAGGCAATCTTGGACGCGAACTACGGCACGATTCCTGATAATGTTCGGCCCGGAATGGTTCGGGTCGGGGCAATGCGGGTCATTATTGCGGCACTGGTGGCAGTCTTGGTGGTCGCGGCCAGCGAATGCCGTGCGGCGGACCCGCACGAGGTGCTGCGCAAGGCCTTTGCCGACGCCGGTGTCGAGCCGTCGATGCCGCTGGGGCGACGCAAGATCGCCCTGGTCGAGGAGGTGATCGCCACCGTCGCGACCCATTACATCGAACCCCGCGACGACACCAAGCTGACCGCCCAGGCCGCCCGCGGCCTCAAGGACATGCGCAAGCCCGCCGATCTCAACCAGATCACCCGCGCCGCCATCGATGCCGTGCTGGGCGGGTTGGACAGCAGCACCTTCTATTTCGCCAGCCTCTCTCCGGCCGAGCAGGCGCAGGCCGGCATCGGCGCCGCCGTCAGCCCCCGTGCCGGCGAAGTGGTGGTGATCACCCCCTATGACGGTTCGCCGGCCGAACGGGCCGGCCTGCGCCCCGGCGACCGCATCACCCACGCCGACGGCAAGCCGCTGGCCGGCCTGCGCTTCGATCAGGCGGTGTCCCTGCTGCGCGGCCCGGCCGGCAGTTCGGTGACCCTGACCGTCACCCGCAGCGACGGCAATGGCAAGCAGATCTCCGCCCAACGCGAAGCCCTGGCGATGCCCGAGCCGACGGTCCGCCGCCAGGGCGGGGTGATCGTGCTGCGCATTCCCACCCTGGCCACCGGCACGGCCGACAAGACCGCCGCCCAATTGGCCGCCGCCTTGAACGACGGCGCCGGCGCCAAGGGGGTGATTGTCGATCTGCGGCGCAACAGCGGCGAACAACTGGCCGAGGCCATCGCGGTGGCCGACATCTTCCTCGACGACGGGGTGATTACCGGTCTGCTGTCGCGCTCGGAACCGCCGCGCACCTTTACCGCCGCCCGGGGGCAGGCGGTTCCCGGCCTGCCGGTCGCGGTGGTGATCGACGAGGGCACGGCGGCGGCGGCCGAGGTCTTGGCCGCGGCGCTCAAGGACAACCGCCGCGCCCTCCTGGTCGGCCGCCCCACCGCCGGCCACGGCCGCTTCACCCGCGAGTACAAGCTGTCCGAGGGCGTGCTGTGGCTGACCCAGGGCCAATACGCCCGCCCGTCCGGCACGCCCATCGAACGCGTCGGCATCGACCCCGACCTCGTCGCCGCCGACGACGCCATCAGCCGGGCGATGGAAACGCTGGCGAAGGGAAGGTAGCCCCGCCCAAGGGCGCCCGGACACCGGGATGACGGACGGGAAATCCTACCCCGCCAGCGCCTGCTCGATGCGCTCCAGCGCGGTATTGGCCGCGGCGGCGTCGGGACCGCCGGCCTGGGCCATGTCGGGACGGCCGCCGCCGCCCTTGCCGCCCACCGCTTCGGAGCCGACGCGAACCAGGTCGACGGCGCTGAAGCGCGCGGTCAGATCCTCGCTCACCGCCACCACCAGGCTGGCCTTGCCGCCGTCGGTGGCGATCAGCGCCACCACCCCGGAGCCGATCTGCTTCTTGATCTCGTCGGCCATGCCCTTCAGATCCTTGGCGGGAATACCGTCGAGGACCCGGCCGGCGAAGGTGATGCCATTGACCTGCTTGTGGGTCTGCGGCGCCCCGCCCCCGGTGGCCATCTGCTTCCTGGTCTCGCCCAGCTCGCGTTCGAGACGGCGGCGGTCGTCGAGCAACTGGGCGATGCGCGCCGGCAGCTCGGCGGGGCCGATCTTCAACGTTTCGGCGGCGCGGGCCAGCAGGTCCTCCTGCTCCTCGGCCCAGGCGAGGAAGGCGGCGCCGGTCACCGCCTCGATGCGCCGCACCCCGGCGGCCACCGCGCTTTCGCCGACGATCTTGAGGCCGCCGATGTCGCCGGTGCGCCGCACATGGGTGCCGCCGCACAGCTCGACCGAGAAGTTGGCGTCGCCCATCGACACCACCCGCACCTCGTCGCCGTACTTCTCGCCGAACAGGGCCATCGCCCCGGCCTCGATGGCGGCATCGGGAGTCATCAGCTTGGTCGACACCGGCGCGTTGATGCGGATCTGGCGGTTGACCTCGCGCTCGACGGCGCGGATCTCGTCGGGGTCCATCGCCTTGGGATGGGCGAAGTCGAAGCGCAGGCGGTCGGGACCGACGGCGCTGCCCTTCTGGGTGACGTGACCGCCCAGGGCGTTGCGCAGCGCCGCATGCAGCAGATGGGTGGCGGAGTGGTGGCCGCGGGTGGCGTCGCGACGCTCGACATCGACCTGGAGATGCGCGTCCTCGCCGACCGCGATCGGCCCGCCTTCGACGGTGCCGACATGGACCATCAGGTCGCCCAGCTTCTTCAGCGTGTCCTTGACCACCACCCGGGCCTTGCCGACGACGATGACGCCGGTATCGCCCAACTGACCGCCCGATTCGCCGTAGAACGGCGTCTGGTTGGCGACCAGCAGCACCTCGTGGCCGGGATGGACCGCCTCGACGGCGATGCCGTTCTCGACCAGGGCGACGATCTTGCCCTCGGCCTCGGTGGCATCGTAGCCGAGGAACTCGGTGGCCCCGACCTTCTCCTTGAGCTCGAACCACAGCGTCTCGGTGGCCGCCTCGCCGGAGCCGGCCCAGGCCTTGCGGGCCTCGGCGCGCTGACGCTCCATGGCGGCGTTGAAGCCGTCGACGTCGACGGCGATATGCTGGGCCTTCAGCGCGTCCTGGGTCAGGTCGAGGGGAAAGCCGTAGGTGTCGTAGAGCTTGAACGCCACCTCGCCGGCCAGCGGCTTGCCGGCGGGCAGGGTGGCCAGTTCCTCGTCGAGCAGCTTGAGGCCCTTGTCGAGCGTCGCCTTGAAGCGGCTCTCTTCCAGCTTCAGGGTCTCGGTGATCAGGGCCCCGGCGCGCACCAGCTCGGGATAGGCGTCCCCCATCTGCTTGAGCAGGGCGGGAACCAGACGCCACATCAGCGGCTCGGTACAGCCCATCAGGTGGGCGTGGCGCATGGCCCGGCGCATGATCCGGCGCAGCACGTAGCCGCGGCCCTCCTTCGCGGGCAGGACGCCGTCGGCGACCAGGAAGCACGACGAGCGCAGATGGTCGGCGATCACCCGGTGCGACACCTTGTGCGTGCCGTCGGCGGCGGCGCCGGAGGCCTCGGCCGAGGCTTCGATCAGCGAACGCATCAGGTCGATGTCGTAATTGTCGTGCTTGCCCTGCATCACCGCGGCCAGGCGTTCGAGGCCCATTCCGGTGTCGATCGAGGGCTTGGGCAGCGGGACGCGGGTGTCCTTGTCCACCTGCTCGAACTGCATGAACACCAGATTCCAGATCTCGATGAAGCGGTCGCCGTCCTGGTCGGGGCTGCCGGGCGGGCCGCCGGGGATGTGGTCGCCGTGGTCGAAGAAGATCTCGGAGCACGGGCCGCAGGGGCCGGTGTCGCCCATCGCCCAGAAATTGTCGGCGGTGGGGATGCGGATGATCCGCTGGTCGGGCAGGCCGGCGATGCGCTTCCACAGGTCGAAGGCGGCGTCGTCGTCGTGGTAGACGGTGACCAGCAGGCGATCCTTGGCCAGGCCGAATTCCTTGTTCACCAGCCGCCAGGCCAGCTCGATGGCGCGCTCCTTGAAATAGTCGCCGAACGAGAAATTGCCCAGCATCTCGAAGAAGGTGTGATGGCGCGCGGTGTAGCCGACGTTGTCGAGGTCGTTGTGCTTGCCGCCGGCCCGCACGCATTTCTGCGAGGTGGCGGCGCGCACGTAGTCGCGCTTTTCCATGCCGGTGAAGACGTTCTTGAATTGCACCATGCCGGCGTTGGTGAACATCAAGGTCGGATCGTTGCGCGGCACGAGCGGACTCGAGGAGACGACGTCATGGCCCTCGCGGGCGAAGAAGTCGAGGAAGGCGCGGCGGATGTCGTTCGCTGTCTGCATGGCCCCTGATATCGTGCTGTGGAGCGCCCCGCCCAAGAGGGTGGGTCGACACTCCGTTCACCGGTAAGGAACTTTTAACCCGCCAGCCCCGCGGCTGTCCAGGGAGGGCTCATCCGGCGGTGGCCACCGTCACCGCCGAACCGCCGATGGCGCGGACCAGGGCGCGGGTCGCCACCGACAACCGCTCCAGTTCGGGCATGGTCACCACCGCGAGGTTGGTCTCCAGCAGCCGCACCATGTCGCGGATTTCGCCGACCGTCCCCATATGGGCCTCGGCCACCGAAGTCCGCATGCGCACCAGCATGTCGTCGACCGCGGCGCTCATGCGGGCGACGAAGGTCTCCAGCGACTGCCGCGGCGCCGTTTCGTCGCGGATCGCCGCCGCCACCTGGGTGACCAGCCATTCGAGCTGCACCGCGTGACGTTCGATCTTGAGGCGATTGATGGTCCCCGACGCCTCGGCGATCTGCTTCGCCAGCTTGGTGCCGTCGATGCCGCTGCTCATGCGCACCCGCAACGGATTGGGCGCCTCCAGGCCGGGCGCCGATTGGCTGGCGAACTGGCGCGCCTTGGTGCGGCGGTCGGGACCGACATAATCGTGGGTGACGACGAACGGCTTCCTTTGCCGCGACAGCTTGGCGATGCGGGCCAGCAGTTGCTCGGGGGCCACCGGAGTCAGCAGGATGTCGTCGGCACCGCTGTCGATGGCCTTCTTGACCACATCGGGAGCGGCGCTGCCCAGCAGCAGGATCACCACCGGGAACGGGTTGGAGCCCAGGCGCAGATTGCGCAATTCCTGGACCAGCAGCCCGACCTCCTGGCCCTCGACCTCGCTGGAGGCGACCAGCAGGTCGACGGCATCCTGGGCGAGCAGGTCGTGGGTGCGAACGAAGCTGCCGGCGTCGGTGATGTTGCGGAATCCCGCCGACTGCAACGCCGTGCGCAGGTTCCCCCGCATCATCGGAGAGCTGTCCGCGACGGCGACTCGTACGCTTTCGACCGGAGAGGTGACCATGGAATAATGTACGGACTGTGAATGACGGCGGGGGACTATACCCCGTTCGATAACGGCTCGTCATCGTCCAATGATGCATGCAGCCCCTGCCCGCCCGCTACCGCTTGCGGCAACGGCGACCCACCCCTTATAGTCCTGCCCATGATCGACCTCCCCTTCGCGCTGGCCGCAATCGGCGGCTATCTTCTCGGATCGGTGCCCTTCGGCCTGGTGCTGACGCGCGCCGCCGGCCTCGGCGACATCCGCGGCATCGGCTCGGGCAATATCGGCGCCACCAACGTGCTGCGCACCGGGCGCAAGGACGTGGCGCTGGCCACCTTGCTGCTCGACGGCGGCAAGGGCGCGGCGGCGGCGCTGATCGCCCTCGCCCTGGCCGGAGAGACGCCGATGCTGATCGCCGGCCTCACCGCCGTGCTCGGCCACAACTTCCCGGTCTGGCTGCGCTTCAAGGGCGGCAAGGGCGTGGCGACCACCCTGGGGACGCTGATCGCCGTCGCCCCCTTCGTCGGCCTGTCGGCGGTGCTGGCCTGGCTGCTGACGGCACGCGTGTTCCGCATCTCCTCGCTGGCCGCCCTGGTGGCCCTGGCATCGGCGCCGCTGTTCGCCCTGGTCATCCCCGGCACGGTGCCGGGAACCGCGCCGATGGCGGCGGGGCTGGCGGTGCTCGGCGTCATCCGCCACCACGCCAACATCCGCCGCCTGCTCGCCGGCACCGAACCGAAGATCGGTGCCAAAAAGACCTGAGCCCTTACAGCGCGTCGTTGTTGCTTTCGCCGGTGCGGATGCGCACGGCGCCGCCGAGCTCGAAGACGAAGATCTTGCCGTCGCCCATCTTGCCGGTACGGGCGGCGGTGGTCAGGGTCTCGATGACCTTTTCCACCTGGCCGTCCTCGACGGCGATCTCCAGCTTCACCTTGGGGGTGAACTGGGCGACGTATTCGGCGCCGCGATAGAACTCGTTCTGCCCCTTCTGGCGGCCATAGCCCTTGCACTCGGCGGCGGTGATGCCTTGGACGCCGATGGCGCCCAGGGCGTCGCGGACGTCATCGAGCTTGAACGGCTTGATGATGGCGACGATCAGCTTCATGGGTTCCCCCTCTTCGATCACGGACTGGCAACACTGCCGTCGGACCAGGGGTCCTGCATGGACCGTGCCGGTTGCCGAAGGGGGGAACATCAAAGCCGCGCGCGCGCCGGCGCCATCCCTACCGCCCAAAGATTGGGCTGGAAGAGCGTCACTGCCCACAAAATCATCAGGAAAGGGTGAAGCGCGCCTTGGGCGCCGGCAAGACCTTGGCCGGGCGCACCAGATCCTTCATCAGGGCCGGGCCGTTGACCATGGCAAAGCCGGCCTGGACGGCACCGACCACCACCTTGCGGTGGCGCACGCCCCACACATAGGCGGCAAGGCGGCTCTTGTCGGCGGCCTCGCGGAACAGCGACAGGGCATTCAGCAGCGGCGGGTCGTCGGTACGCTCGCGCGGGGCCAACTCGGCAAGGTCGACGGCAATCGCCGCGGCGCCGCAATCGGCCGCCAGCGCGGCCTTGGGCGCGGTCAGGCGGGCGCGCAGCGCCACCTCGCGACACAACAGGCGCGCCGCGCGCACCGTATCGGCCAGGTCGCGGGCGGCGACGTCGTCGGGAATGCCGAAGATCTCCAGCACCACGCGGCCGGCGCGCAGGCCATCGCTCAGTTCGGCGAAGGGGCCGGTGAGCGACATGCGCTGGGCCGACGCCAGCGAGGCCCAATGCAGCGGCACGAGAATGCTGGCCCGGCTGGCGGGGAAATCGGGAGCGGTCATCTCGCGCACGGCCGCGGCGACGGCGGCACGGTCGAGGGCCAGCACGCCGGTGCCCGCCCGGGGATAGGCGCGGCAGCCTTCGCGAGGCGCCTCGCCGGGACGGTCGACGCGGTGGACATGGGCCTTATAGACGGCGATGGCCTCGCCGATGGCGAACCAGGTCGGGCGCCACAACACGCTGACCGCGGCCTCCGCCGGCAGCGGCGGCGCCCCTTCGGCCTCGGCAAATGCCAGAGCGGCAGCGGCCGGATCGGGGAGCGCCAGCTCGTCGCCGACCTTGACGGCCGGCCGCTCGACCACCTCCCATGCCGGCTCGGTCTTGGGACGGCGGGCGCGTTCGATGGCCTGCCAGGCGGGATCGGGGCCGAGATCGACCGCCGCCTCCTCGCCGCCGCCGCCGTCGCCGGGCAGCAGCGAACGGCGCAGAACCTGCGGATCGCTGCGCGGCAACTCGCCCGGCAGCATGGAGTGGCGGATTTCCGGGTCGCGCGCCGCCGGACGCTCGCCCGGCATCAGGTGGCGGCGCAATCCGCCCCCCGGCTCGGCAACCGCCTGGCCGGGCAGCCGCGAATGGCGCACCGGCGGCCCGTCCTCGTCGCTGCCGGCCAGCAGCGAGCGCATCTCGCCCACCGCGGCATGGATGGCGGCGAGGTTGAGGGTGCCGTCGGCATTGATGGCGGTCTCGGCATCGACCTCGGCGGCCAAGGCCAGCGGCCGCTCCAGGCCCTGGAACTGGTCGCCGACCAGGCGGGTGCCGAGATCCTGGGCGATCATCAGCGCGCGGCGGCGGCCCTCTTCGGCCGGGCCGCTGCGGAACACCAGCACGAAGAAATCGTTGCCCTGACGGCCGAAGGTATTGCCGGCGCCGAGATGGAGGTGGATCACCCCCTCGGCGATCAGCATCACCTTTTCCGAGACCCGCGCCCACTTGGCGGCACCGACCGCTTCGCGAAATTCGATCAGCGACACCACCTGCAGCTTGGTCTGGAAGCGCCCGGTATCCTCGCGATGGATCTGTTGCAGCGCCAGGGTGAAGGCGTCCTCGGACTCCTCGGCGGCCGCGGCGCCGGCGGGAGCGGACCGCGACGGGCCGGGGCGATCGCCACCGCCGACCACCCGACGGGCCGCCGCGCGAATCGGACGGGTCAGGCGGGCGAACAGGCCTTCCCTCTCCCGCTTGCGGCTCATGACGGTCCCCTATCCCCTTCGTATGGCGGCACGATAGGCCTGACGCGCCGGATCGGCAAGCAAGGGTTCACCGCACATCGCCGGCGGGTTCACCGCACATCTCTGGCGGGTTCACCCGCGGTAGCGGGCCGCCAACGCACAGTAGTTGGCCGCCGATTTGAGGAACGAGGCGGCGTCGTCGGGGGTCAGCGGCCGCAGCAGCTTGGCCGGATTGCCGGCCCACAACTCGCCGCTGCGCACCCGCTTGCCCGGGGTGACCACCGCTCCGGCGGCGACCATCGCCCCGGCCTCGACCACCGCGCCGTCGAGGATGGTGGCGCCCATGCCGATGAAACAGCCGTCCTCGAGGGTGCAGGCGTGCAGCACCACCCCATGGCCGATGGTGATGTCCGAACCGATATAGGTCCCCAGCTTGCCGCCGGTGACGTGGACGACGGTGCCGTCCTGGATGTTGGTGCGCTTGCCGATGCGAATCTCGTGGACGTCGCCGCGGATGACGCAATTGAACCACACGCTGCTTTCGCCGCCGATCTCGACGTCGCCGATCACCACCGCGGTGGGAGCGACGAAGACGTCGGGAGCAATGGTGGGCAGCTTGCCCATGTAGGGCAGGACCAGACCGGTCATGGACGCTCTCCTTGGCTCAGGGGAACAGCGGCTGCTGAGTCAGCGCGGTGGTCTCGGGGAACCCGTGCATCAGATTGAAATTGTGAATCGCCTGTCCCGAGGCGCCCTTGACCAGGTTGTCGATCACCGAGCACAGGATGGCGCGGCCGGGAACGCGGTCGTCGAAGGCATTGATCAGGCAGTGGTTCGAGCCCCGCACATGGCGGGTGGCGGGGCTGAGGCCCGGGGCCAGCACGCGCACGAACGGCTCGTCGGCGTAGACCCGCACCAGCGCCGCGCGCAGGTCGGCGGCCGTGGCCCCCTTGGCGGTCTTGACGTAGATGGTGGCGAGGATGCCGCGGCTCATCGGCATCAGATGGGGGGTGAAGTTGACCACCACCGGTCGCCCCGCCGCCGCCGACAGGCCCTGCTCGATCTCGGGGGCGTGGCGATGGTTGGCGACGGAATAGGCGTGGATGCCCTCGGCGACCTCGCAGAACAGGTTGGCCTCCTTGGCCGAACGCCCGGCACCGGACGCCCCCGACTTGGCGTCGATGATGATGTCCTCGGGCAGGATCAGCCCCTCGGCCAGCAGCGGGATCAGCGGCAACTGCGCGGCGGTGGGATAGCAGCCGGGATTGGCCACCAGCCGCGCGCCCTTGATCTGCGCCCGCGCCAGCTCGGCCAGGCCGTAGACCGCCTGGGTCTGCAAGGCCGGCGCCTTGTGCTCGTGACCGTACCACTGGGCGTAGACGCCGACGTCGGCGAGGCGGAAATCGGCCGACAGATCGACCACCTTGACCGCCGCCGGCAATGCGGCGATCACCTCCTGGGTGGTGCCATGCGGCAGGGCGCAGAACACCGCGCCGATGGACGAATAATCGACCCGGTCGAGCGCCAGCAGATCGGGAAGATCGAGACCGCCGAGATGGGGAAACACCGAAGCCATCGTCTGCCCGGCCTTGCGGTCGCCGGTCAGGGCGGCGATGCGAACGCCGGGATGCAACGCGAGCAGGCGGACCAGCTCGGCCCCGGTGTAGCCGCTGGCTCCGAGAATGGCGACATCGACCCTGTCCATCTTGACCTCACGCCGTGGGTGCAGGCTGGCGACGATATCAGGCCAAGCGGGAGACGACAACGACGGCAAAAGGCCGACTTAGGCAGCGACCGCCGACTCCGCGCGGATTTCGTTGCCGAGCAAGGCCGGCTCGGCGGGCAGATAGCGGGGGACGAAGCAAACCTGGCACCACACCGCCGGCGCCAGGACCCGCTCGCGCACCACCCGGTGACGGCTCAGGCGGCCACAGGCCGGGCAATCGAGCAATTCTTCGCCACTGAACATCGGACCCTCTACAGAAACGCACCGGCCGGGAGACTAGCCGCGGCCGCCCGCATTGGGCGTGACGATTGTGTTATGTTTGCGCCCCAGGGGCGGAGAAAATGCCGGCAGACAAGGCCCGGCGTAATCCATTAGGATGACCGGGCGACGATCCGCCCCATTTGCGGCATCGGACAGGGAAAAGGCCCCCATGCAGAGCAGTATCGAACCGTTCAACATCCTCCTGGTCGACGATCAGCCGGGCGATATCGAGTTGACGCGGATGGCGATTGCCGAGGGCCGCTTCGTGTGCAAGACGGCCATCGCCAAGGACGGTGTCGAGGCGATGAGCTATCTGCGCAAGGAGCCGCCGTTCGCCAACGCCGTCGACCCCGACCTGGTGCTGCTGGATCTCAACATGCCGCGGATGAACGGCCGCGAGGTGTTGCAGGCGATGAAGGCCGATCCGGTGCTGGCGCGGATTCCGGTGGTGGTGCTGACCACCTCGGACGTCGAGCGCGACGTCCTGTCCTCCTACGACCTCGGCGCCGCCGGCTTCGTCACCAAGCCGGTCGACGTCACCCGCCTGTTCGAGGCCATCCACGGCATCCAGGACTACTGGTTCGGGGTGGTCACCAATCCGGGGCGGTTGACGAACGAATGACGCGGGGCGCAGGCTCGCCGGCCTGCGCGTTCGGATACCGCAAAACCGCCAGCCCTCGTCGCCGACGTCAACTCATTCGAAACGTTTTCAGGCCGTATCATTTCGGAGTGCCGGCATCGACCGGTGAGCCCCTTGAAAAGAGAGGCCCCGGCTATTCGCCAGGGCCTAAGTCTAACAGGAAGGTTTCACGTCTAGGAGACGGGTATCGGGGCGTCCGGCCGCGTTCGATGCTGACACCGCAACGGGGATGAAATGCTCTTCCATTCAATGCGTTACGGGATGGCGATATAGCCGTTTGTCCGGTGGTGTTCGGTCGCTTTCGGGGCTACCGTGCTGACTAGGAACTGACTAGTCAGCCGGAGGCGAGATGGACCGGATGCATCTGACCGAGGCGACGGTGAAGGCGCTGGATACCGACGGGCGGACGCAGCGCATCGTCTGGGACGAAGGCACCCCCGGCTTCGGGGTGAAGGTCGGCAAGCGACGCAAGGCCTTCATCGTCCGCTACCGGCCCCACGGGGCCAAGGAGCGCGAGGTCACCATTGGCACGTGGCCCGGCCTGTCGGTGCGGGATGCCCGACTGAAGGCGGCACAGACCCGCTCGCAGGCGGCAGCGGAGGGGCGCGACCCGCTGGTGGAGCGCCAACAGCGGCGGCTGGAATTGGCACCGGATGCAGCCTTCCGCGCGGTCATGGAGCGGTATTGGTTAACAGACCAGCACCACCTCAAGCTCCGGCAGCGGAAGAATGAGGAAAACCTGATCTGCAACCACGTGTTTCCGGACTGGGAGAACCGGCCGGTCGTCGAGATCACCTCGGCCGACGCCTTGTTCGTCCTGGAGGGCATCGCCTCCAAGCACCCGATCCAGGCGAACCGAGTGCTGTTCGCTTTGCGCAAGCCATTCCGATGGATGGTCCGGCACCGCCTCATCCCCGTCTCGCCGGTTGGCGACCTCGAACGGCTTTCCCCGGAGAACAAGCGGTCCCGCGTTCTGTCTGACGAAGAGATCAGGGCAATCTGGTCCGTAGCGACGGACCAAGGGGTGTACGGCAGGCTCGTCAAGTTTCTGCTATTGACCGGCCTGCGACGGGACGAAGCGCGTTGCCTCCAATGGCGGGAAGTCGAGGGATTGGAGATGGACGGTTCCCCCCCCAAACTGGTCATTCCGCCTGAGCGGATGAAGAACCTCCGGTTCCATGCCCTTCCACTCAATCCGCTTGCAGCGGGAATACTCCGGGAATGCCCGGCTCTTGGCGATTACGTCTTTGCCGTGAGCGCCAAGCCCTATTCAACCTTGTCGAAGGCCAATACCCGCTTCGATCTTGCCTGCGACGTGAAGGACTGGACCTTGCATGACTTGCGACGGACCGTGCGGACGAGGCTGGCAGCCCTGGGGATATCCAAGCCCATCAGCGAACGGGTTCTTGCCCATGCTCAGGATAAGCTCGACGACATCTACGACCGTCACCACTACCTCGACGAAAAACGGGACGCCTTGAGCCTGTGGGAGGCGGAACTGCGGCGCATCGTCGGGGAGAACGTGACGCCGCTACGCCCGTCCGTCACCCATGCCGAGAACGCCAAAACCGGCGCGGCAGGGGGTCCATGACCCCGGAGGCGATCATCACCGCCGCGATGGTCTTGAGGGCCGCCGCTGTCACCAGCCGCGCCATGCGGGCGCCCCGACCATAGCGCCCGTGGACGAACGCATTGCGGTTCCCCGGTTGCCCACCGCTGCCGTGGGCGCCACCGTGGAGACGGCAGCGCGTTCTGCCCCTGACGCATGGGGCGCGGCAATGGCATCCCGGCCGGCCGCGGAGCTGGGCACCGCACCGGGGCGCGAGCGCCCACAGTTGCGACCCGGCCCCGACACGGCCATCGGCCCCGCGCACCATGTCCATGGGGTCGTCCTCACTCTTCCGTCGGCCTCAGTCCGAGCGCGGCCCCACATACGATTTCGGCAGCGGCAAGGGTCTTGATGCTGTGGTCGAACCGTCGCGCCACCACGCCCCACTCATGGGCCGTCTTGACGCCAAGCGCCCCTTCCGCCAGCGGCCCGGCCCGCCAACAGCCATTGCGCCGGCCGATATCGGCGCGGAGTCGCTCCAGCCCATGGCGAAGGTGGCGCAGGTCCTCCGGCCCGTCACCACGCTCCAGCACGGTGGCCGCAAGGTCCGCCGCCTCGTCGAGGGAATGCGGCAGGTTCATGGTGCGGCCCTCGAATTGAGGTAATGGCCGAGGTCGGAGAGGTGGCACATCTCTCGCCAACCGGCCTGCCGACGCGCAGCCGGGCCGAGGCGGTGACAAACACCCGCCCGCTTGATTTCCACCGGCAGCATGTCGCCGCGGTGTTCGACGCCCAGGACATCCATGACGTTCACGGTGCCCTCGCCGAACACATAGCGAAAGTCGCGGCAGTTCATGCCTTTCAGCCAGTACTTCATCAGCCCCATCCGGCGGGAATGCGCATTCGAGGGCTGGGTGTTGACGTGAACGCCCCCCGAGGTGAACCGACCTGCCCGCACCAGGAATGGGGGCAACGCCGGAATGACCCGGTCCGGGCAGGTGATGAAGATATGGGTGTGCGGCCCCTTCTGCCGGCCGTTCTCGCGAACCCACAAGTACAGCGGCTCGACCCCATGCCGCCGCAGCCATCGCTGAAGCTGCACGATCAACTTGGTCTGCCGCTCCGCCCATTTGCCGGGGATGAAGCCGGCGCAGTGGCGCCAGATCAGGGTGACATGCCAGCGCGGCCAGCGGCCCATCTCCCCGGCAAAGGCCAAGGCATTGAGCAATTCCCGGACATGGCGAAGCATTAGGTGCTTGCGCTGGTCCTCCATCGGCCGGCGCGGCATGCCGGCATACGGTCCCCGCTCGATCCGCCCTTGCGGATGGGGTGCGCCACTCCGGCTTCTCGGCTTCGATGTGCCGCTACGACTGCCGACAGACCCCCCGTAATCTCTATTACCAGGGCGGTGCGGCTGCTCATCGGCGGGCACAACGAAGGCACGTCCAAGCCTAAGCCAATCCTGGGGTTCGGTGCTGTTGCCATCTTTGCTACGCATGGGAATGCCCCTTCGGAATTTTGACGCTACTTGCTCACGCGCCGCGAGACAACAGCCAATGGTCAATCTCGTCTTCCCGGTAGCCCACCCGGCCACCTCTGCCATGGCCGAGCTTTACCCGTCTGGGGAAAAGCCCGTCCCGCTCAAGTTCCCAAAGCCGACTCCGAGAGTACGGCACTCGTTTCATGACTTCCTTCACCGATATGATACGGCCAGACATCTTCGACCCCTACAGATCAGGACGGCTCCACCATGGTAACATGGCCGCAGTCCGTCAACACATAAACTGCCTGTGACGAACGTTTTTGTTCACGCACGCAATGTGACGACTCTTCTATATTATCTCTTGACTATAAACCTGGACGCTTGGCCTATGCACAAGACGCGCTGGGCAGGATGGCCCCGCCGCCGCCCACATCCGATTGCCCCCGGCTCCCCGCTCGGCTACCCTGTCGGCGACACCTTTGGGGGAAGACGGTGGCACATCTCGCGGCGACGACCGACACGGCGGAGGCGGCATTTGCCGCCTTCATCGCCCGCTGGCGCCCGTCCGAGGGCGGCGAGCACCGCACCTACCAGATGTTCCTGACCGAGCTGTGCGACCTGCTGGGAGTCGAGAAGCCGGGCACCGTCGGCGACGCCTACGGCTTCGAGCGCCGCGTGCGCATCACCAACTGGGACGGCACCACCTCGGCCGGCCGCATCGACCTTTACAAGCGCGGCTGCTTCGTCCTGGAGGCCAAGCAGGGCAGCTTCAAGCCGGCCCCCGAACACCCCACGCTCCCCGGCCTGCCGGCCACTCGCAGCGGTGCCGGCAAGGGCCATGGCGTGCGCGGCTCGAAGCAGTGGGACGACGCCATGATGCGCGCCCGCGCCCAAGCCAAGCGCTATGTGGACGCCCTGCCGACGGAGGAGGGCGTGCCGCCCTTCATCGTCGTGGTCGACGTGGGCTATTCGTTCGAGCTGTTCGCCGACTTCACCGGCACCGGCCGCCACTACACCCAGTTCCCCGACACCCGCTCGTTCCGCTTCACCCTCGACGCGCTGGCCGAGGGCAAGATCCGCGAGCGGCTGCGCAAGGTGTGGGAGGCCCCGTGGGACCTCGACCCGTCCCGGCAAACCGCCAAGGTCACCCGCGACATCGCCGACAAGCTGGCCCGGCTGGCGCAGTCCCTGGAGGGCACCCATGCCGCCAAGACGGTGGCCGATTTCCTGATGCGCTGCCTGTTCACCATGTTCGCCGAGGATGTCCGCATCCTCAAGGAGCGCTCTTTCACCGACCTGCTGCTGCGCTATAAGGACCGCCCCCCGGTTCTGCGCCAGATGATGACCGCCCTGTGGCAGGACATGAACGCGGGCACCGCCTTCTCGCCGGTGATCGAGGATGCCGTTCCCCAATTCAACGGCGCCCTGTTCGCCAATGCCGAAGCCCTGGCCTTGAACGCCGAACAGATCGAGCTGCTGGTCCTGGCCGCCAAGGCGGATTGGCGCGATGTCGAGCCGGCGATCTTCGGCACCCTGCTGGAGCGTGCCCTCGACGTGGGCGAGCGCCACCGCCTGGGCGCGCACTACACGCCGCGCGCCTATGTCGAGCGGTTGGTGCTGCCGACCATCATCGAACCCCTGCGGGCGGAGTGGGACGACGTCAAGGTTGCCGCCCTCGCCGCCGCCACTGCCGAGGACCTCGACACGGCACGGGATACGGTCAAGGACTTCCACCGCCGGCTGTGCGCCCTGACCGTGCTCGACCCGGCCTGCGGCAGCGGCAACTTCCTCTATGTCACCCTGGAGCACATGAAGCGGCTGGAGGGCGAAGTCCTCGACCTGCTGGTGACCGAACTGGGGGAACAGCAGGACGCCCTGGAACTGTCCAGCCACTCGGTTGATCCGCACCAGTTCCTCGGGCTGGAGAAGAACGAGCGCGCCGTGCCCATCGCCGAAATGGTGCTGTGGATCGGCCACCTGCAATGGTACGCCCGCTCGCAGCCGAACTTCAAGGCGTGGCCCAAGCCGGTGCTCAAGCAGTTCGGCAACATCCGCGCCGCCGACGCCCTGCTGACGTGGCGAACTGTCGAACTGGTCAGGGATGCCGCCGGCAAACCCTTGAGCCGCTGGGATGGCATCTCGAAGAAGCCGGACCCG
>JACRFY010000043.1 GCA_016212565.1 Magnetospirillum sp.
GGCCGGGCGGCAGGGCCTCCCGGACCCACGTTTAATACAGGGAAGGGGGGTTGGGGAGCCGCGCTCCCGCGCGGGCCCGGGCGGCAGCCCGGATTCATCGCCGTTGCCCTGCTGCTCGCCGTGCTGGCCCAGCCGGTCCGCGCCCAGATGATCGTCTTCGACATCAATGCCTTCAGCCAGAGCGTGATCGAGGCGAGTCGGCAGCTGGAGATGATCAGCAACCAGATCCTGTCGCTGCAGAACGAGGCGCTGATGCTGGAGAACCAGGCCCGCAACCTGGCGCGGCTGGATTTCTCCGCCCTGGCCGGCATGGTCTCCGCGCTCGACCGGATCGAGGCGCTGATCAACCAGGGCCAGGGCATCGCTCTGGAAGTGGCCGCCACCAACGCCGCCTTCGCCGAGAGCTATCCCCAGCAGTATGGCGCGTCGGTGACCGCCGACCAGCGGGCGGGCGATGCCCACCGGCGCTGGCAGGATGCCATGGGTGCGTTCCAGCGGACGCTGGTGGTGCAGGCCCAGGTCGCCCGCAACGTCCAGGCCGATACCGCGACATTGTCCGACCTGGTCAACGCCTCGCAAGGCGCGGGCGGCGAGCTGCAGGCGGCCCAGGCCGGCAACCAGTTGGCCGCGCTGTCGGTCAAGCAGCAGTTGCAGATGCAGTCGCTGATGGCGGCCCAGTACCGGGCGCAGGCGCTCGATCAGGCCCGCGCCGCCGAGGGAGCCGAGCAGGCGCGCGCCGCCTTCGCCCAGTTCATGGGCAGCGGGTCGGCCTACGGCAACTGAGGGGAGGCGATCATGGGCGACCTCGGCATCATCGACCGCTTCCTGGCCACCTTCATCCAATACATCGACAGCGGTTTCGGCCTGCTGGGCGGCGAGGTCGGCTTCCTCACCACGGTGCTGATCGGCATCGACCTCACCCTGGCCGGCCTGTTCTGGGCGCTCGACGGCGAAACCGACATCATCGCCCGGCTGGTCAAGAAGGTGCTCTATGTCGGCGCCTTCGCCCTCATCCTCAACAATTTCGCCGGCCTGGCGCAGATCCTGTTCGATTCCTTCGCCGGCCTCGGCCTCACCGCCAGCGGGTCGGGGCTGACGGCGGGAGACCTGCTGCGCCCCGGCCAGATCGCCGCAACCGGCTTCACCGCCGCCTGGCCTCTCCTGCAGCAGGCGGGGTCGCTGATCGGCTTCACCACGGTGTTCGACAACCTGGTCACCATCCTGGTGCTGCGGTTCGCCTGGGCGGTGGTGGTGCTGGCCTTCTTCATCCTGTCGGTGCAACTGTTCATTACCATCCTGGAGTTCAAGCTGACGACGCTGGCCGGCTTCGTGCTGGTGCCCTTCGCCCTGTGGAACAAGACCGCCTTCCTGGCCGAGCGGGTGCTGGGCAACGTCGTGTCGGCCGGCATCAAGGTGATGGTGCTGGCGGTGATCACCGGCATCGGCACCACCCTGTTCGGTCAGTTCACTGCCGCCCTGCAGGGCCACCAGCCCAGTCTGGCCGACGCCATGTCGCTGGTGCTGGCCTCCATCGCCCTGTTCGGCCTCGGCATCTTCGGCCCCGGCATCGCCGCCGGGCTGGTCTCCGGCGCGCCGCAACTGGGCGCCGGCGCCGCCATCGGCACCGTCGGCGGTTTGGCCGCAGGGGCCATGGCCGGCAGCGCCGCCGCCATGGGACTGGCCCGTGCCGGCGGAGCGGCGGGGCTCTCCGCCATCCGGGCTGGAGCCAGCGTGGGGTCCGGCGCCGCCACCGCTTATCAACTGGGGCAGGCCACCTCAGGCGCCTCCGGCCTGGCCGGCATCGGTGCCGGGATCGCTGGCGTCGCCCGCGCAGGAGCCGGTGCGCTGGGGCAAGGGGCACGGGGCACGGCTGAACACCTTTCCGGCACCCTGGCCGAGGCTACTGCCAGCGGCCGCCAGGGTGCATGGCGCGCCACCGGCGGCAGCCTGCCGTCTTCCGCCAGCACTCCACCTCCAAGTTCCAGTACCTCCGTCCCCGCCTGGGCCCGCCGGCTGCAATCCGAGCAGCGGCTGCGCGCCCACACCCACGTCGCCGCCCAAGCCGTCAAGGAAGGCGACCGGCCCGGCCATGGGGCCAATCCCGATCTCCATCAAAGGGAGCAGTAAGCCATGCTGTTCAAGCGAACCACCCAACGCTACGGCTCCACTCCGAAGCCGGTCACCCCCTATCAGAAGGCCGCCCAGGTCTGGGACGAGCGCATCGGCTCGGCTCGCGTCCAAGCCAGGAACTGGCGGCTGATGGCCTTCGGCTGCCTGAGCCTCGCCCTCGGCCTGGCCGGCGGCCTGGTCTGGCAGTCGAGCAGGAGCCGCGTCACCCCCTACGTCGTCGAGGTCGACAAGCTCGGCGCCGTGCAGGCGGTGGGGCCGGCCACCGAGCCCTACCGCCCGACCGACGCCCAGATCGCCTACCATCTGGCCCGCTTCATTGCCGATGTGCGGGCCCTGCCCATCGACCCGGTGGTGCTGCGGCAGAACTGGCTGGAGGCCTACGCCTATGCCGCCGACAAGGCCGCCGCGTTCCTCAACGATTACGCCCGCGCCAACGATCCGTTCAAGTCGGTGGGCGAACGCAGCGTCTCGGTCCAGGTGACCAGCGTGGTGCGGGTCACCCCCGAATCCTTCCAGGTCAAGTGGACGGAGCAGACCTTCCGCCAGGGCAGCCTCGCCAAGACCGAACGCTGGACCGCTATCCTCACCATCCTCGTCCGTCCCCCCACCGACGCCGAGTCCCTGCGCCGGAACCCCCTCGGCCTGTTCGTCACCGGCCTCAACTGGTCGCGCGAACTCAACCCCGGAGAAACGCCATGACCCTCATTCGCCTTGCCACGGTGATGTCCGTCCTTCTGCTCGGCGCTTGCGCCATGACGGCGCCGCCGCCCGCCATCACCTACGACCAGGAACCGGCCAGGCCGGCCGTCGCCATTCCCGAGCCGCCCCGGCCGGTGGAGATCGTCACCATCGCCGAGCCGCTACCGCTGCCCGGCCAGTTGCTGCCGGCACCGGCCCCGGAGCCGGTCAAACCGGACAAGCGCAAGCCGGCTGCCCGGGTTGCCGCCGCCAACCAGGTGGCGCTGCTGGAGCCCAGCCGCGACGGCTACATCGATGCCGTCCAGGTCTATCCCTTCGCCGAGGGGGCGCTGTATCGCCTCTACGCCGCCCCCGAGCAGGTCAGCGACATCGCCCTCGAACCGGGCGAGGGGCTGGTCGCGGTGTCGGCCGGCGACACCGTGCGCTGGGTGATCGGCGACACCCATAGCGGCAGCGGTGAATCCAAGCGCGTCCACATCCTGGTCAAGCCGTTCGCGCCGGGCCTCAAGACCAACCTGATCATCACCACCGACCGCCGCACCTACCATCTGGTGCTGGAAAGCACCAAGGCCACCGCCATGGCGGCCTTGTCGTGGACCTATCCCGCCGACGCGCTGATGGCGCTCAAAGCGCGCAACGCCAAGGCGGAAGCCGTGGCGGCGAGCACGGTGGAATCCGGCATTGCCCTCGACCGCCTGCGCTTCCGCTATGCGATCTCCGGCGACAGCCCGGCCTGGAAGCCGCTGCGCGCCTTCGACGACGGTTCCAAGGTCTACATCGAGTTCCCCGCGCGGCTCGACCAGGGCGAAGCGCCGCCGCTGTTCATCGTCGGCGCGGACGGCGGGGCCGAACTGGTCAACTACCGCGTCCGCGGCAACTGGTACGTAATCGACCGCCTTTTCGCCGCCGCCGAATTGCGCTTCGGCACCGATCCCCAGCAGGTGGTGCGCATCTCCCGTACCGACGGCCTCAAGACCGCCCATGCCGATCCCCTGGCCCAGGGAGGCGCGCCATGACCGACCTCCACGTCGATCCGCCCAAGGCGGATCCCGAAGCCCTGGTGCTGCGCGCATCCCCGCCCGCCGTCACCCGCATCAGCCGCCGCGTGGTGGTGATCCTCGCCGCCCTGGCCTGCCTGGTGATCTTGGGCGCCACCTGGTTCGCGCTGCAACCGCCCCGTCTCGGCAAGGACCAGCCCGGCCAGGAGCTGATCAACACCGACCGAAAGCAGACCCCCGATGGCCTGGCCGGCCTGCCGCGCACCTATGGCGACATGCCGCCGCGCCTGGGCGCGCCGCTGCCGGGCGACCTTGGACCCGCCGTGGTCGGCCAGGAGCGCAGCCTGGGGCTGGCGCCGCCGGCGACGCCGGGCACCGGCTTCCGCCCCAACCCGGTCGACGACGCGGCGCGGGCCGAGGCGTTGCGCCTCGCCCAGCAGGCCCGCCAGGCCCGTGAGGCGGGGGTGATGTTCCAGACCGCGCATCGGGCAGAGACGCCCAAAGGTGCGGCCGCCAACCCAGGTTCGCAGCCGGTGGCGGCCATGCCCGAGGCCGACCGTCCGCTGCTTGTTCCCGAGCGTGACCCGAACGGCCAGCAGCGCAAGCTCGACTTCCTGGAGCGGAAAGGGGACCAGGGCATTTATAACCCCCACGCCCTGCAGGATCCCGTCTCGCCCCATCAGGTGCTGGCCGGCACCATCATCGCCGCCAGCCTGCTCACCGGCCTCAATTCCGACCTGCCCGGCCTGGTCACCGCCCAGGTCACCGAGAACGTCTACGACACCGTCACCGGCAAGGTGCTGCTGATCCCGCAGGGGGCGCGGCTGATCGGCAGCTACGACAGCGTGGTCGCCTACGGCCAGCGCCGCGCCCTGGTGGCCTGGCAGCGCCTCATCATGCCCGACGGCTCGTCGGTGCTGATCGACAACCTGCCCGCCACCGATGCCGCCGGCCATGCCGGGCTGGAGGACGGCGTCGACTACCACACCGGACGGCTGCTGGCCGGCATCGCCATGTCGACGCTGCTGGGCGTCGGCACCGAAATCGGCTTCGGCAGCCAGGAGAGCGACCTCGCCCGCGCCATCCGCCAGTCCACCCAGAACAGCGCCAACCAGGCCGGCCAGCGCATCACCGAGAAGAACCTCAACATCCAGCCCAGCCTCACCGTGCGCCCCGGCTGGCCGCTCCGCGTCATCGTCCACAAGGACCTGGTGCTGCGGCCGTACCGCGGCTGAAAGAGAAACCGATGCTCAAGCTCGCCAAACTGCCCGACCGCACCCCGGTCAGGATCACCATCGCCGTCAGTCCCGAGCTCAACGGCAAGCTCGCGGCCTACGCCGCGCTCTACCGTGCCGCCTACGGCTCCGCCGAGCCGGTGGCCGAGCTCATCCCCTACATGCTGGAAGGCTTCCTCGACGCCGACAAGGGCTTCGCGAAGGCGCGCAAGGATGTTGCCGAGGCACCAGTAGTCCCGCCGCCGCCCAAGCGTCTCGGCCGCCCGCCGCGCACAGTTGCCGCTGCGCCACCGGCGGTGCCGGAGCCCGCGTCCGGCGGTGACCCCGTACTTCCCATCACCTGATCGGAGGATTTCGCCATGATCATCGGCATCTTCACCCCCACCAAGGATGGCGGTTGGAGCGGTTCGATCCGCACCCTGACGCTCGACCTCAAGGCCCGCTTCGTCCCCAACGACAACAAGGACAGCGACCGCGCCCCGGCCTTCCGCATCTTCGCCGGCCGCTCCGAGATCGGCGCCGCTTGGGCCGAGCGCTCGGGCGGGGACGCCCCGCGCGACTACCTCAGCGTCCGCCTCGACGATCCGGCCTTGCCCCAGCCGGTCACCGCGGCGCTGTTTGCGGCCGCCGATGGGCAGGAAGCGCAACTGGTATGGAGCCGGCGGTGAGGGGAGGTGAGACAGGTCGTCATTCCGAGGAACGCAGGATCGTTGGACGCCGGTCTGACACTCCACCTCCTCGGCCATCCGGTGACGCCATTCCCCCTGTGAGTGGTGCAGCGGCCGGAAACATGACTGCAGCAGTTGCAATCTTTCCGGTATCTTATGGATGAACAGATGGAACAGAAGCGTAGACACGACTCGTCCCCGGCTATAAGGCGGAAAGAGGACTTGGAGATCGTTGCAGGGCTGGTCGATGTGCTGGAGGCACAGGCTGGCGGGGTGGTCGGTGGCTCAAGGCGGACGATCACGAGGGGACGAACAGCGCCCGCACCGTCTCGATTGGCATGAGCAGGATGCCAGGGCCGAGTGGCGAGGGCAGGAAGCCGTGTCGCTGGTAGAATTGGGCCGCCTCGTCATCGATGGCCCGGACGATGATACCGCGGGCGCCGGCGATGTCCGAGGCGGCGAGACAGCGTCGCAGCGCGTCCGCAAGCAGATTCGTCCCCAGGCCAAGTCCCTGCCAGGCCCGGTCGAGGGCGAGGCGCCCGATCAGCAGCAGGGGGACCTCCTCGGGCATTCCGCGCCGCAACTGGGCGCGGGGCAGCGCCGCCCGCCGTTCCATGGCGGTGGCGATGGCGTAATAGCCGACAACGCGGGTGGGGGCGCCAGCGTCGCAGATGACATAGGCCCGCGCGGACAGCCCCTCGCTGGCAAGCGCCCGGCGCTTCAGCCAGTCGTCCAGGGAGGGATGCCTACCGTTCTCGAATGAGGACAGGTCGTGGTGCGGGCCGAGGCGTTCCGGCGGCAGGACGCGCCTGGCATTTTGCGGGGCCTGTTGTCCGGAGGACATCACCGGTCCCAGGAGGGGCGCCGCCTCATGCGCAGGCGCAACTCCTCGCTCGGTACGGTGGGGGCATCGAGCATGGCCAGGAACTGGTCATGCGCCTCCGGCTCAAGAAAGAATATGCGCTGATCGAGCAGCGTTTCCTCCGCCTGGCGCCGCGCGCTGTCCAGCATGAACTCCGACAGCTTCTGCCCGCGCAAGGTCGCGGCACGATTCAGGATCGCCTTGGTCTCGGCCGAGGCACGGATCTGAATCACGTCGTCCTTGCGGGCCGGATTGCGCCCACGGCGCTGCTCCATAGGTGCGGCTTGCCTCATGGCATTTCTCCCTTCCAGAGGACGAGCCTATAGATGCTGTCACGACGTTGTCAATACAAGTCAGGTGGTCTTGCTGCTCTGTCGTGGGGATGGCCGCTTGGCTTTCCCGGCAGGCTGTTTCTTCCGGCCTCCGGACATCGCCGTTCCGATTGTGTCGGACACGCGCGCGGCGGCGGCCTTCACCGGATCATTGGCAAGGTGGGCGTAGCGCGCCGTCGTCTGCACCTGGGTATGGCCAAGCAGCCTGCCGATCATCGGCAGGCCTTCGCCGAGCGCCAGGGCGTTGCTGGCATAGGAGTGGCGCAGGTCGTGAATGCGCACGTCGTCGAGGCCGGCCTTGCCGCGGATGCGCCGCCAGGCATGCTGCAATTCGACCAGGCGCTCGCCCGGCTTCCGGCCGGTGATGACGTAAGGGTTGTCGGGCACCTTGGCGATGGCCTTCAGCACCTTGGCCGCCGTCTTGCCGAAATGGACGATCTTGGCGCCGGTCTTTGAATCGGGCAGGCGGAACTCGCACGCGCGGAGATCAACATAATCCCATTTCAGGGTCAAAATCTCGCCGAGCCGGCAGCCGGTCAGCATCAATAGGCGGATGGCGTTGACGGGCGAGGGGAGTTCTTCACCACTCCGCTCGACCTCGTACAGCACCGTACCGAGGGTGGCGAATTCGTCGGCACTGAGGAACCGCTCGCGCTTCTGCTCGGGGAATTTCTTGACGTGGAGGCAGGGATTGCTGCCGTCCGGGCGGATGCCCCACACCTCGGCCAGGTTGAACATCTTGGACAGCACGCCGAGGGTGCGGTTGGCCTGGTAGGGGATGTGGCGCAGGTCATGGTGGAACTCGGCGATGTCCTTGCGCTCGATGTCGGTGGCCTTGCGGGTGCCGATCTTCGGGTTGATGAACAGCTCGACCGAGCGCTTGTACTCGGCTTGGGTCGTCGGCTTGCAGCGGACGGCGACATGCTCCTTAAGGAATCGCTCGCCCAGCGCCTTCATGGTCGGCGCCTTGCGCTCGCGGTCGGCCTCCTTGGCCGGGTCGCGGCCGGCCTTGGCCTCGGACAGGATCTCGTAGGCGCGGATGCGGGCCTGCTCTGCGGTGACCGGCCCGTGCGGGCCGATGGTGATGCGCCGCTGGCGGCCCTTGATGCGGCATTTGACGATGTAGATCTTCCGTCCGCTCGGCCACACCCGCAGGCCGAAGCCCTTGAGTTCGTCGTCCCAGCAGACGGTCTCCACCGCACCCGGAGCGAGCTGGTCGACCAGCCGCTTGGTCAATTTCCCCGATATGGTCGCCATCGACGTCGCCATGGCAATCCTCCCAATTCCCGCGCACCGCCCGCCGGACCGGCTGCCGGAACCTGACGGCCTCACGACGGGGCGTCGTCGGCAACCTGAAACGGGCCTGATGGCCGGCACAGGTACCATATAGGTACCAATAGAAATCAGAACAAGGAGGGGGAGGGGATGCTTCGGCGCAATGCGCTCATCCAAAAAATCGCCATAATTCAATGTATTAGTGTGGGTGGTCGTAGTTAAGCGAAAGTTGTTCGGCGACGATTATTCACTCTCATAACCTGAAGGTCAGAGGTTCAAATCCTCTCCCCGCAACCAAATTAGCCCGTAAGTCTAACGACTTGCGGGCTTTTTGATTCTCGGGTCGTGTCCGTAAACATATTTGTGTCCGTGTGGTGTCCGTAAAAGGCTGTCGCCAGAGATCCCGAGATGTCGTGATCGGCGACGGAGGTATAGCCTCGGGGCTATTGTGCTGCCCATAGCCTTGGGGCTATAATTTCTGCCATGGCATGGACGGTCCGCTTCCACGACGAGTTCGATCCCGAGTTCGAGGAACTGCCTCCGGCGGTCCAGGACGAACTTCTCGCCCGTGCCAAGGTGCTGAGGCAAGTGGGGCCGACACTGGGCCGCCCTGTGGTCGATACGCTCTCCGGATCGAAGCATGCCAACATGAAGGAGATGCGCTTCGACGCCGACGACGGCGTCTGGCGGGTGGCCTTCGCCTTCGATCCCGCCCGCGAGGCTATCCTGCTGGTGGCCGGCGACAAGAGCGGGGTGGGGCAGGGCAAGTTCTACAGGGGCCTGATCGACAAGGCCGACAAGCGGTTCGACAGGCATCTGGCCGCCCTCAAGGGCAAGGCTTAGGAGGACATCATGGGACGGACGCTGGACGAAGTCATGCAGAGCCTGCCGGACGACCGTCGCCAGGCCGTCGAGGCCCGCGCCGACGAACTCCTTGCCGAGGTGGAGGGGCTTCGGGCGCTCCGCGCCCTGGCAGACCGCTCGCAGGAGCAATTGGCCGACGCGCTCGGCATCAAGCAGCCCTCGGTCCACAAGATCGAGCGCCAGGCCGACCTCTACCTCTCCACGCTGCGGCGTTTCGTCGAGGCGGCGGGCGGCACGCTGGAGCTTCGCGTCAGCCTGCCCGGCAAGGGCACCATCAAGCTGACCGGGCTGGGCGACCTGCACCAGCAATAAGAGGAGAGCGGCCGGTTGTCCCGGCCGCCCATCGCTTCGGGTCTATTCCTTGAGATCGGCGCTGACCGCGTCGCGCAGGGCATCTCGCATCTTCGGCCAGCGACGGTAAAGCATGGCGACCTCGGCGTCGAACATGCCGGCATGCCATCCCATCAGGCCGAGGGTGATCTGGCGCGTCTGCGCCATCTCAATCGCGGTCATCAGCTTCGGGGGGATGAACGCCGTCCTGGTCGCACGAAGAATTCCGCCGCCGTCCTGGAGCGCGACACGGATCGGGAAGTGCTCGTCGTGTCCTCGTTCGGGAATGCGCCACCTGTCCGGGTTTGGGTCGAGGCAGATGTTGATGGGGTTGCCCATGGTCAGGGGCTTCCCGCCGTCGAAGCGCCACACCAGAAGCGCCGTGGCGATGCCGTCGATTGTGGCGATGCCGGCTTTCATCGGAGCGGACTGAACCATCTCGATCATCGTCCCGCTCGGTGAGGAGAACGACATGATGAGGTCGATGCCGGATTGCCCGCCCATGATTACCGCGCCCTCTTCCTGTGGACCGATTGGGGACGGTGAGCCGATGGCGGCGCTGACAAAATCGTTCATGGAAATTTGCCTTCTGTCTGGGTTGCACCCGAGCGGTCGTTCGCTCGACTGGAGCAACCCTGGCGCGCATCAGTCTTCGCGTCCGGTGGGCAAATTTGGCGACAAGACATTTGGCCGGCATGCGCGCTATTTTTAGCGCGCTTGGTTGGGCAGACGACCTCCGGCGCTCATGGGACCGGAAACCGGCGGGTGTGCGCGCTATGGTTGATTTATATCAGCCATGGAGCCGAGCATGATCAACGATTTCTTGCCAGCCTTTCTCGACAGGCCGGAAAGCCAGACCTCCGGGAACCCCACCAAGGCCAAGCAGATGGCAGAAGCGCCCAAGCCGCATCGTGTCAATGGACCGGCCATCGACAAGGTAAAGGCGAAGATGCACGTGCTGGCCGTAGTCCTCGCTGGCCTCGAAGGACGGCGATTCGACTGGGGGATGGCCGAGGCGGACAATAAGACCAAGGCACTGCGAGGAATGGGTATCGAGTTGGTGACTGCCAACGGCGCGAGGAAGCGCGGGCATGTCGTCAAGAAGGGCGCCGACCCGGTCGGGAAGAGGTACTTCGGGGCGCCGATCCAGCGGAGCGCGGACTTATACATCCTCGATCTCCAGACCAGATCGGCGAAGTGATCCCCGTGGGCGGGAAGCCTTTCCGCCCCGGCGTTCACACCTCGACCACCAGATCGTCCCGAAACGACGGGTTCAGTTCGCTGGGGCCATAGCCACGCGGATTGCATAGCACCCTGGTGCGCCCGATCGTGTAGTCGCAGCTCTCGTGGACGTGCCCGTGGATCCACAGAGCCGGGGCGAATTCTTCGATCAGATCCTCAAGATCGGAGGCAAAGGCCGCGGATAGCCTGTCGCGGGCATATCGCCCTGGGATGGAGCGGGCCGATGGAGCATGGTGCGTCACGACGATCGTGGCGCCGTCGAAAGGAACACCAAGCCGTTCTCGGAGCCAGGCGACTGACCCGGCGAAGATCCCCGCTGCATCCCTCGGGCGGAACTTCCGGTAGGAATCCCGAGCCACCCTGATGACGCGGAAATCCGTCATCCTGTCGGCGCAGAAGGTCGCGTCCATTTTCATGCGTCCGTCGTCGTCGCCCGCGAACAGCCTGAAGTCTGTCCACAGCGCACATCCCAGCACGCGGCATCCGGAGAGACAGATCTCCTCGTTTTCCAAAAGGCGGATGCCCTTGGCCTCGGAGACAGGACGCATCTTGTCCAAGGTGCGATCGATCTTGCCGCCGTAATGCTCGTGGTTTCCGGCCACCATGACGACGGGGCAACCGAAGGCGGCCTGCGCGTCGGGCATCGACGCGGGCAGGCAACGGCATCGCGTGTATACGTCGCCCGCAAGAATGCAGAAGTCAGCTCCCGTCCGCGGCGGCAACCACGTTTGGAATTCCAGATGGAGGTCGGAGTAGACGGCAATTCTGGTCATCGGCAGGCGGGGGCGAAGGGAAGCGTCGGAGACGCGGAACGTCATTTATGCCCGAAGCCGCGCGTGTCGGCCACCGCCGTACCTCCCCCGACCCTGATATCCGATAATATAACGATAACGGACATTGGGTCGGCACCGGTCCCAGAAAGCATTCGGGCAGGCCCTCCGGAGGACCTGCCCGACTGACCACCTCTTCGGTGGATGACGTCGACGGCGGGAGTGGGACACTTCGTCTCCGAGGCGTCTGTTCCAACCCCTCATGGGGGACATGAATGCCGCCGCCGACATATACAATCACACCGGATGTCGAGTGGCGTGTCAATGGGAAAAACACGTTATCCGGGAAAATGTTGCTCTGTGTGCGATTTCGGCGCACATCAATTCAGCAGGAGCACGATTCCCCGCGCCACCGCCTGGGTGACGTTCTTCGCCTTGAGCTTCCGCTTCAGGCCGTGGATCTGCTTCTCGACGGTCTTGGGGGACAGCTCCAGTTCGGCGGCGATCCGCTTGGCTGAATGGCCGTTGGCGAGCAGGTTCAGGCATTGCCGCTCGCGGGGGGAGAGCTCCGGCGTCGGGTCCCTCGGAATTTCCACCGCGATGTGCAATCGGGAGAGGCTGAGGCACGCCTGCACCCCGCCGCCCTGTCCGGGCAGGGGGAGCATCAGCCTGTCGTAGACGCCGTAATGGCCCATGACGGGGGTCTCGATGTGGCACAGATTCGGTGCCCGCTCCACACGCAGGCTCTCGTGGAAGGGAAGGACGACATCCTCGACGTAGCGGCGGTCGGGATATTCGCCGAGCGCGATGTCGGCGGGACGCCGGAGGTCGAAATTGTACTGGACCACACTGTGCTGGTAACCGAGGGGCGAATCGCCGCCCATGTCGGTCAGGTAGAGATTGACGCTGGGGCCGCAGAGAGTCTCCAGGGCGGCGATCAGCGGCATCGGATCCAAAGCGTCGGCTTGGATAGCCTGCCACATGGTCAGGGCCGTCTCGAAAACCCGGTCGCCCGGCCTGTCGATCTCCTGCCTGCGGATGATGCGCCGCATCCCATCCCTCGGATCTCGGAAAGTCACCGACAGCAATACGGGATTTTTCCCCACTCGTCCAATTGTTGGCACGCCCCCAGAATGTCATCGGCCATTAAGGAACGGCCGGACCATGCAGGCATAGGACAGATGAAGAGGACAACGGATGACCGTACGGCGAAGTCAGCCGGAGAGGTTCAGGTCTTGCGCGATGGCCTGTCGGTCAGGGCTTCAAGAATACGAATGACGACTGGGAGGTCGTCTTCGTCCAGACCCCGCACGAGCGCGGAGATTTTTGCCTCCAATGTGACGCGGGTGAGCGAACTCTCGCCGACCGAATGGCTCAGCAGGTCATCCACTGACACATGCAAGGTAGCCGCTATTCCCTGCAAGGTTTCGACGCTGGGCAGATTGGTCCCACGTTCGATCTTGGAAATGGTTTCCCAGGCGCACTCTATACGCTCGGCCAACTGCTCCTGCGTCAAGCCGCTGGCGATGCGTGCCGATCGGACATTGGTCCCGATGATGCGCTTCAGATCCGACATGGCCCGAAGCATGGGCCATGGGGACGGTGGTGCATATGTCATGAAAGGCGTGCATGTTGACACGACAAGTAACGTGCGCCATGCCTGTCGCGGGAACCAAGTCCGATGGAACCGCCGTTCGCTCATTTTCATTTCTATCTCAGTTCAGGGGGGCATCATGGCTGACGCACTTAGGGGTTTCGCCAAAATAGCCGAATCGATCTGGCGCAACTGACGGTTGGCGATTCTCAGGGGTAGGCCGGTCGGCTAGAATCGGCGGCATGATCGATGAAGATGAAATCCGCCGCCACTACGAACTGCTGCGCCCGA
>JACRFY010000039.1 GCA_016212565.1 Magnetospirillum sp.
GGGGGGGGGGGGGGGGGGGCCGGCTAATGCATTGATATATAAGAGTTCAATTTCGAGTCAGTCTCTAAGACATTTCCAATGAGTTGGCGTCGGCTACGAGTCGATCACATGACCCTCGATGACCCGGCAATGGCCGCGGAACAGGGCCACCACCTCGCCGTCCTGGTTGGTGACGGTGACGTCGTAGGTGCCGTTGCGGCCCTTGCGATAGCGTTCCTCGGCCACCGCGACCAGCCGGTCCCCCAGACGGGCGGCGGCGGGGTAGGTGATCGAGCACGACAGGGCGACGGCATTGCGGTTGTAGGCGTTGCAGGCATAGGCGAAGGCACTGTCGGCCAGCTTGTAGGTGAAGCCGCCGTGGCACAGGCCCAGCCCGTTGAGCATCTCCTCGCGCACCGTCATCGTCATCCGCGCCGTGCCCGGTGCGATGGCGTCGAGGGTGACGCCGAGAAAGCGGGAGCTGTTGTCCCGGGCCATCATCGTCTCGCCCACCGCCGCGGCGAGTCGGCGGGCCTGTTCGCGTTCCGGCATGTTGCCCTCCTGGTCCCTTGTGGCCAGGGTCTTACCCAGCGGCGGCGGCCGGCGTCAACCATCGGATGAACCCTCGCCAACGAGGCCGCGGAAACGTTGGCTTCGCTGCACTGCCAAATGACTTGCAAGGCGACAGTCGAGGCAGTACCGTCGCACTCGGAGGATGACGGAAAAGGACGCGTCCACGTGCGCCTGCTTAAAGAATTCGCAAAGAAGGTGCTCGCCGTCGTCTTTTCCGGCATGACGATGGCCGAGATTTTCGACTTGCTGGCGCCGACTCGCCAGTCCGCCTTCGTCCAGCGTCGCCGTTCCCTGCTCATCCTGTCGCGTGTCCGGCTGGTGGCGGCGACCTTCGCCGTGTTGACGCCGCTGTGGATTCCCGTCGACCTCTACATCTTCGAGGTCACCCTGGGGATGTATCTGGCGGCGCTGCGGGTGCTGGCCTCGATCGCCTTCGTCCTGCTGACGCTGTCGTTCCGCGGCTCCGACAACGTGGCGATGGCCCGCTGGGGGCTGGTGTGGTTGCTGGCCATTCCCACCGTCTTCTTCCTCATCAGCCATCCGCTGCTGGCGCAGTTCGCCATCACCGATCCGGCCCAGCAGGTGATCGCCGCCGGTTACGCCTTCCTGCCCTTCGTCATGGTCGCCGGCCTGTCGGTATTCCCCATCACCGCCTTCGAGGGCGTGTTGCTGGCCGGGCCGCTGCTGCTGGCCTACATCCTGACCGGCCTGCTGGGCTACCAGTTGCTGCCCTTCGCCTCGCAGCTGGGTGCGCTGTGGCTGCTGACCCTGCTGGCGACGGTCGCCACCCTGTCCGGCATGAGCCAGCTCCATTTCATGAGCCAGTTGGTCGACCAGTCCTCGCATGACGGCCTGACCCGGGCCTACAACCGCCGGGTCGGCGAGGAGATGGTGGTGCAGCAGTTCGTCAACGCCGTCCGGGCCGGGACGCCGCTGGCGCTGTGCTTCGTCGATCTCGACAATTTCAAGTCCATCAACGACCGCTACGGCCACGAGGAGGGCGACAACGCCCTCAAGGCGGCGGCCAATGCGCTGCGCCGGGTGCTGCGGCGCGGCGACATCCTGATCCGCTGGGGCGGCGAGGAGTTCCTCGCCCTGATGCCGCACACCGACGCCGAGGGCGCGCGCATCGCCGTCGCCCGCCTGCGCGATGCCGGCCTGGGATTGCGTCCCGACGGCCGCAACCTCACCGGATCGATCGGCATCGCCGAACGCATCGCCGATGGCGTCCAGCAATGGAACGAGCTGGTCGAACGCGCCGATCAGCGCATGTACATCGCCAAGCAGTCGGGCAAGAACAAAGTCATCGGTGTCGGCGACCGCGAACTGGTGTGAGGGGATTCGTGTTCCGCTGCCCCAGGTTGGAGGTTTCAGCGGACTCGGCCCTCGGTTTCACCGCCAAGGCACCAAGAAAAACTCAAGACCGCCAAGGCGATATGGCGTCCCTCCGTCCGCAGGGCGTCCTTGGCGTGTCGCCGGAGGCGACTTTGGCGTCTTGGCGGTGAGAGGTCGCTCGTCGCCTGGGACAACGGGCATAAGCCGCCCACGGTCCTCACCCCACGCCGCAGTCCTCAGCCGATGGTGTTGATGCCCACCGAGTTCAGCATCTTGGTCAACAGCGACATCTTGCGGTCGCGCTCCTCGCCCTGAACGCCGCCGATGTATTCCTGCAGGAACATCGGGTCGCGCAGGTAGGACTGGATCGCCTGACGGACCGTTTCGAGATTGGGACCCTCGATGAAGGTGTTCTTGCGGCACAGGTCGAGCAGCGTCAGCACCTTCTGCGACGGGCCGCCGCCCTTCTTGTCGATCTGCTCGAACAGGCGCGAGCGCTTGAGCAACTCGCCCTGGGTGCCTTCGATCAGGCCGCAGTAATTGGCCTTTTCCTCATCGGTCAGCCACGAGGCGCGAATGGCGCGGTGGAGCTGCGTGAAGGTCTGCATCTTCGGCACCGGCGCTTCCTGGCCGGCGGCAACCCGCAGGACGAAGTCGCGGTCGCCGAAATAGTGGTCGATGAACGCCTTCAGCGTTGCCCGATTGCTCGGGCCGATGGCCAGGGTGCACAGGTTGAACAGATAGAGCAGCCGATCGGCCAGCACCTTGCGCTCGCGCAGCAGGTCGGTGACGCCCTCGGTATTGAGGTGGCGGGTCTGGCGCTTTTCCAGCATCGCCAAGCCCTTGGCGCCGCCCAGCAGGCCCTGTCCCAGCCACATGCGGCGGCAGAGGTCGAACACCGCCTGGATCTCCGGCTCCGGCTCGGCGGAGCGCAGCGGCACCTTGCCGGCCAAGGCGCGCATCAGCGCGTACTCGATCCCGGCCTTGACGCTGGGGACGAGGTCCTCGGCGATCAGGGCGTTGATGTCCTTGACCGTCGGCTGGGTTCCCTCGCGCGGCTCCCAGGTGCCCTTCCACAGATCGACGAGGTCGTTGCAGCGGGTCTCCAGCCGCTCGGCCATGCCCAGCAACTGATCGAGGGCCGGGTCGCTTTTCAGGCATTCGCCCAGCACCGGCTCGACGTAGCGGAAGGCGTCCTTGCCCTTGTACAGATTGACCATCCGCACCAGGACCTCGACCTTTTCCTTCCACACCTTGAACTGGGACAGGTACTCGGTGAGCATGCGGTTGGCTTGGTAGTCCTTCTCCGCATCGGTGCCCTTGAGCGCCATCAGGGCGCCGGCAAAGGTCTCCGGCTGGATCGACGGCAGCGGGCGTTCGCGTTCGTCGTCCCACACCTTCTTGCTGGCGGCGCTGACCAGGGTGTGCAGTTCCTTGACCCGCTTGGCCGGGCTTACGCTCTTGAAGCGGGCCTGCAGGGTGCCGACCTTGTCGACCACGTTCATCAGCACCCGCCCGGCGTCGTGCAGGCGCTTCTGCGCCTTGGCCGAGTGGACGAGTTCGGTCGGCGTCAGGATCAGCTGATCGAGGAACGACGGCATATAGCGACCGATCAGGTCGCGCGCGGCGGGGCTGAAGAAGTGCTCCGGGGCGGTGCAATAGGAATTGTCGAGGATGCCATCCGCCGTAGCGTCGATGTCTTCCTTAGTGGGAACGCTCATGCCATCCGCCCGGTCCATAATGCTCTATTGCCGAAAAATATAACGAACCTCGATGCCAGGCCAACAGCTTTGTGCATTTCGCCCCCTGGTTCCACCTTAAGGCTGCGCCACGATGGTCACCGCCAATTCGCCGACCCCAGCAATTCCGCCGCTCAGGCGGTCTCCCGGGGAGAGTGGCCCCACACCTTCGGGGGTGCCGGTAAAGACCAGGTCTCCCGGGCCGAGGCGATAATAGTGCGACAGGTGAGCCAACAATTCCGGCACCGGCCAAATCATGTCGGCAAGATCACCCTTTTGTCGGATCTCGCCGTTGACCGTCAGCGTCACCGCCCCCGCTTCGGGCGCGGTGGCGGCGCGGAGCAGGGCCGAGACCGGAGCGGCATGCTCGAACGACTTGCCCAGATCCCACGGCCGCCCCTTGTCGCGGGCGGCGAATTGAAGGTCGCGGCGGGTGAGGTCGAGACCGACCGCCAGGCCGAACAATGCGCTTCCCGCCTGTTCCGGCGCGGCGCGGAACAGCGGCCGGGCCAGGGCGATCACCAGCTCGACCTCATGGTGAAGATTGGCGGTGGCCGGCGGATAGGGCACGTCGCCACCGCCGGGGACCAGGCAATCGGCGGCCTTGGTGAAATAGAAGGGCGGCTCGCGGCTGGGATCGCTGCCCATCTCGCGGGCATGGCCGGCATAGTTGCGGCCGACGCAGAAGATCCGCCGCACCGGGTACAGCGCCTCCTCGCCGATCACCGGCAGGGCCGGAACCGGCACATCGAACAACAGGCGGGCCACACGCATCCTCCCTATCCGGATGGGGGGACCAGCATGCACCGGCGCCCGGGGCGGGCGCAACCGTGTCCGATGCGATCCCGCGCGCGTCGCCACCGCATCCCGGGTGCTGCGGCATGAGCGGCATCGCCGGATGGGCGGATCGCCGCGATGCCGGCCCGGGCCTCGCCGTGCTGGAGGCGATGACCGCGGCCATCGCCCATCGCGGCCCCGACGGCAGCGGCAGTGTCGTCACCGCCACCGGGGACGGGCACTGGCAGGTGGCGCTGGGGCAGCGGTGGCGGGCGAGCCGCGGCTCCCCCAGCGCGGCTCCGGCGATGGAGGATGGCGACGGCCGGGCGGTGGTGGTCTTCGACGGCGTCATCGACAATCTCGCCGCCCTCCGCGCCGAGCTCGACGCCCTTGGCCACCGCTGTCGGAGCGCCGCCGCCGCCGAGGTGCTGCTCGCCGCCGGTCTCGCCTGGGGGCCCGAGTGCGTGATGCGGTTGCACGGCATCTTCGCCTTCGCCCTGTGGGACCGCCGTCGCGAGCGTCTGGTGCTGGCGCGGGACCGCTTCGGCAAGAAGCCGCTCCATCTGTGGCGCGACGGCTCGGGCGCGCTGGTCTTCGCCTCCGAAATCAAGGCCTTGCTGGCCCATCCGCGCATTCCCGCCCGGCTCGACCCCGCCGCCTTGCGCGAGCACCTGACCTGGGGCTGTGTCCCCGGCCCGCACACCCTGTTCCAGGACATCGTCAGGCTGCCGCCGGCCGCCTGGGCGGTGTGGGAGAAGGGCCGGCTGGTCGAGGTCAATTACTGGGCGCCGCCCGATGCCATGGAGCCTCCGCCCCGGATCGCTCCCGCCGATCCGGTGGCCGCCTTCACCGGCGCGCTGGACGAGGCGGTGCGCCGGCGCATGACCGGCGCGGGGCGCTGCGGCGCCTTTCTCTCCGGCGGCCTCGGGTCCTCGGCGGTGGTGGCGCTGATGAGCCGGCACGCCGGCGGCCCGCTCGACACCTTCTCGGTGGGCTTCGCCGAGCCCGGCATCGGCGACCTGACCGCCGCCCGGCAGGTCGCCGCGCGCTTCCACACCGCCCACCGCGAGATGCTGATCCACGCCGAGCGGATCGTCGCCGACCTGCCCCTGCTGACCGCGATCCGCGACGCCCCGGTGGCCGAGCCGGCCGAGATCGCCATCTTCCGCCTCGCCGCCGAGGCCGGGCGCACGACGCGGGCGGTGCTGACCGGCGAGGGGGCGGACGAGCTGCTCGGCGGTGCTGCCAGGCATGTCGCCGAGCCGTGGGGCGCCCTCTACCGTCGTCTGGTCCCCGAACGGCTCCATCGCGCCGTGGTCGAGCCGCTGGCCGACGTCCTGCCCGATGGCCTGGGGGGGCTGGCCCGCACCATCGGCGTGCGCGCGGCGCAACAGCGCCTGCCGCGCTGGTCGGGAGCCTTCTCGGCCGCCGAGGCGTCGGCACTGCTGGCGCTCGCCGCCGCCGAGCGCCCACTCGACCCGCGGCCGTTCCTGATCGCCAGGCGACAGTCGGTGCTGCGCCGCGTCCTGGCCTTCGATCAACTGTCGTGGCTGCCCGACACCCTGCTGGAGCGCAGCGACCGCCTGACCATGGCCGCCGCGGTCGAGGCGCGGCTGCCGTTCGTCGATCCCCGCCTCGCCGCCCTCGTCGCCGCCCTGCCGGAGTCATGGCGGGTCCGCGGCCTGACCGGCAAGCGCATCCTGCGCCGGGCGATGGTGGGGATTCTGCCCGCCGCGATCCTCACCCGCCCCGAGCGCGGCCTTCGCCCGCCGCTTGGCCTCTGGTTCCGGAGCACCTTGCGCGGCTGGGTCGACGACCTTCTGATGGGGCCGGATTCGCTGACCCGCGACTGGTACCGCCGCGAGCGCCTCGGCTCGCTGATCGACGCCCATGTGGCCGGCCACCGGGACCATGCGGCGGCACTGTGGACGCTGGTGACGCTGGAGCTGTTCCAGCGGCAGTACCGGCTCTCGGTTTCACCGCCAAGGCGCCAAGAAGACCTCAAGAACGCCAAGGCGATATGACGTCCCTCCGTCCGCAGGGCGTCCGTGGCGTGTCGCCGAAGGCGACTTTGGCGGTGAGATGGTCGCTCGTCGCCTGGGACAACGGCATAAGCCGCTGCCGTTTGGCTTGATACAGCAGGCGTGATTTGGCCGGGCCTTGCCTGCTATAGTATCCGTGCGGTCGATGGCGGGGTGCGGCAATGAATATACTTAAAGTGGAAGCGACGTTTTGCAATTCCCCCCCCCATGCGTAGTCTCTCGGATTCCGTGCCGTGAGCAACGAACGCGATAAGCCGGCCGGCGAGGACTTGTTCGTGCGCCCGTCGACGGTTGCCGCGATGTGCGATCCGCCGCTGAACGTCGATTGGAGCGCCGCGCTTGGCGGGCAGGGGGGCGACCGTCCGCCGTCGGCAGGCGAGAGCGCTCAGGTCGACCTGGCGGCGTCGATCGACTTCAGCCTGATGAACGGCATCTTCGAGAACTTCCTGGAGGTGGTGGGGCTGCCGATCGCCATCATCGACCTGAAGGGCCTGGTGCTGGCTTCGTCGCGATGGCAACGCCTGTGCATGGACTTCCATCGCGTCGACGCCCGCACGCTGGCCCGCTGCGTGGAGAGCGATGTCAGCCTGTCGCGCGACATGGCCGAGGGGAAGGCCTACGCCATCTACCGCTGCCACAACGGCCTGACCGACTGCGCGGCGCCGATCGTCGTCGAAGGGGAGCATGTCGCCAACCTGTTTATCGGCCAATTCTTTCTCGCCCCCCCGGATCCGGACTACTTCCGTCGCCAGCAGGAGGAATTCGGTTTCGACAAGGACGCCTATGCCAAGGCGCTGGCCGAGGTTCCCATCGTCGCGGAACACAAGCTGCCCGCCATCCTCAAGCTGATGGGTGGCCTTGCGCAACAGATTGCGCGGCAAAGCCTGGCCGAACAACGCTTGCGGGCCTCCTATGCCACCGTCGGAAAGCAGGTGGCGGAGCGGACACGGGAACTGGTGGCGAGCCACGAGCGGTTGCGCAAGATCGCCGCCCGGGTCCCCGGCGTCGTCTATCAGTTCGTCCAGCGGCCCGACGGCAGCACCGGCATCCCCTATGCCAGCGATGCCATCGGCGCCATGTTCGGGCTGAGCCCCGAAGACGTGCGCGACGATGCCGCCGGCGTGTTCGCGGCCGCTCATCCCGACGACGTCGACGGCCTTGTCGCCTCCATCCGGGACTCCGCGGCGACGCTGGCCCCCTGGCGGCATGAGTTCCGGGTTCGGAAGCCCGACGGCTCGATCCGCTGGCTTGGCGGCGATTCGGTGCCGCAGCGGGAGGACGACGGCACGATCGTCTGGCACGGCTTCATCAGCGACATCACCGAGCGCAGGCGTACGGGAATGCTGCTGGAGGCGCGGTTGCGTCTGGCCGACTATGCCGCCCTTCATTCGCTGCACGATCTGCTGGTGGCGACATTGGACGAGGCGTGCGCGTTCACCCAGGCCGACGTCGGTTTCTACCACTTTCTGCTCGCGGATCAGAAAACGTTGTCGCTCCAGGCGTGGTCGACCCGGACCACGCGCGAGTTCTGCCGCGCCGACGCGGAGCCCGGGCACTACGACATCGCGGCTGCCGGCGTGTGGGCGGATTGCGTGCGGCAACGGCGGTCGGTGGTCTACAACGATTATCCGTTGCTGCCCCACCGCAAGGGGCTGCCCGAGGGCCATGCCCCGGTGCGACGGCTGATATCGGTGCCGATCTTCCGCGACGGCCGGATCATGGCCATCATCGGCGTCGGCAACAAGGCCATCGATTTCGACCGCGACGACCTGACGGCCGTCGAAACCCTCGCCGACCTGGCCTGGGATCTGATCGAGCGCAAGCGGGCGGAAGAGACCCTGGCCGAAGGCACCGAGCTGGTGCGGCGCCGCTACGAATCGCTGCGCGCGCTCAACGACATCGCCGCCCTGCCATCGGGAGGGCGGACACACCAACTGGTGGAGGCGATCACGCTGGGGGCGAGGCATCTCGCCCTGCCCTTCGGCATCGTCGCGCGGATCGACGGCGCGACATACACCATCGAGCACCTTTGCGCACCGGGCGGGTCCGGACTCACCACCGGGCAGACATTCGCCCTTGGCGACACCTATTGCTCGATCACGCTTCAGGCCGAGGACGTGGTGGCCATCCCACACGTGGGCAAGTCGTCGCACGCGGGTCACCCCTGCTACAAGGCCCTGGGCCTCGAAGCCTATATTGCCGCGCCCGTGCGCGTCGGCGGCGAGGTCTATGGGACGGTGAACTTCAGTTCGCCGGACCCCTATGGCCGCGACTTCGACGAGGGCGATCTGGAATTCATGCGCCTGCTGGCCCGCTGGGTGGGGAGCGTGCTGGAGCGCGAACGGGCGGACGCCGAAATCGTCGCCGCCAAGGAGGCGGCCGAGCAACGCGCGCGCGAGCTGGCCAGTTCCAACAGCGACCTGGAACAGTTCGCCTATGTCGCCTCTCACGATCTGCGCCAGCCGCTCCGCATGGTCAACAGCTACCTTGCCCTGATCGAGCGACGCTACGGGGACAAGCTGGACGCCAGCGGCCACGAGTTCATCGGCTTTGCCCGCGACGGCGCCCTCCATATGGATCGCCTCATCCTCGACCTTCTGGAATATTCGCGGGTCGGACGTCACGGGCAACCCGACGAGGTCGTCGACCTTGCCGGGGCGGTGGGCGAAGCCCTCCACCACCTTCAGGCCGCCAGCGACGAAACCGGCAGCACCTTGGACATTGCCGCCGGGCCGGTTCCGGTCGCCGGCAATCGCACCGAACTTGTGCGCCTGTTCCAGAACCTCATCGGCAATGCCATCAAGTATCGGGCACCGGACCGCGCGCCGCGCATCGAGGTCCGGTGGCAGCGACGGGATGGGGAATGGTTGGTATCGGTCAAGGACAACGGCATCGGCATTCCCCCCGAGTTCCGCCAGGACATCTTCAAGATCTTCCGTCGCCTGCACACCAGCGATCAGTACGAGGGAACGGGGATCGGTCTCGCCGTCTGCCAGAAGATCGTCAAGAACCACGGCGGACGGATCTGGATCGAATCGATCGCAGGCGAGGGCTGCACGTTCTTCTTCACCATTCCCGTCGCGGCGAACACGCCCCGGTGACCGCACGGACGCGCCCCTTATTCATCCTCCAAGACGTATCGCGATGTCCCATGAGGCGAGCGGCGGTTTCACCACCAAGACACCAAGGCCGCCTTCGGCGGCGTCGCCAAGATCGCCAAGGGGGCCGTGCCTCAACGGCAATGTCTTGGTGCCCTTGATGTTTTCTTGGCGTCCTGGTGGAAAAGCCGTTGGCTGCCGCCACGAAACCGAAGGCGATGACGGGACATCGCGATAAGCCAGCGTCCTCCCGGCATGGGGGCTGGGGGAAAACATCCTTCCGGCAACCCGCAAGAGTAGCGCCTGGTATTTTATTGACGGAGAGCATTGACATCAGTAAAAGCCCCGATATTCGCTCTGCCATCCGGGGATGAAGTGCGAGTATTGCCGTGGGGGGACTGTTGGGTGGGCAGTCAACAGCTATTGCCTGAGTCGTCTTGTGGCGGCCGCACGGCGCGTGGACAACTGGAACGTATTGCGGATCGCTTTGGGCGTTTGTTTTCCCGGCCGTCGGCGCCGTGGGCGCGCTATACGCTGGCGCTGGCGATCTTCGCCGTCGCACTGGCGGCCCGTGTGGCCATCCTTCCCGCCGAGGCCGGGCTGGGCTTCCTGACCTTCTACCCCGCCACCGCCTTCGCCGCCCTGCTTTGCGGGACCGGGCCGGGGCTGCTGGTGGTCGCATTGGGGGGAGTCGCGGCGCACTACGCCTTCATGCCGCCCTATTGGGCCTTCAAGTGGCCAATCCCCTTCGACCAGGCCATTTCCGAAGCGCCTTACCTGCTGTCGGGCGTGATCATCTGCTTGATCGTCCATCGCATGCGCACCCATGCCGAGGCGGTGCGCGAGGCCAACCGCCACCTCGAACATGCCATGGAGGAGCTGACCCGGCGTGAGGTCGAACTCGCCGGTGCCAACGAGCGGCTGGAAGACCTCGACCGCGCCAAGACCGAGTTTTTCTCCAACGTCTCCCACGAATTCCGCACCCCGCTGGCCTTGATGGTGGGGCCGCTGGAGGAACTGCTGGCCAAACCGGAGGACGAGGTTCCCCCTGCCATCCGCGACGGGCTGGCCGTCACCCATCGCAACGGCTTGCGTCTGCTGAAACTGGTCAACGGCCTGCTCGATTTCTCCCGCATCGAGGCCGGGCGAAGTCGGGCCCTTTTCGCCCCGACCGACCTTGCTGCCGTCACCGCCGATCTCGCCAGCAACTTCCATGCGGCCTGCGAACGGGCGGGGCTGGCCCTGGTGGTCGACTGCCTGCCGTTGCCGGAACCGGTCTACGTCGATCACGACATGTGGGAGAAGGTGGTCCTCAACCTGCTCTCCAATGCCTTCAAATTCACCTTCGCGGGAACCATCGCGGTTCGGGTGGCCGCTGGCGAGGGCCACGCCGAGGTGGTCGTCGCCGATAGCGGCACCGGCATACCGGCGGCGGAGCTGCCCCGCATCTTCGAGCGCTTTCACCGCATCGAGGGCGCCAAGGGCCGTAGCCACGAGGGCAGCGGTATCGGCCTGGCCCTGGTCCATGAACTGGTCGCCCTTCACGGCGGAACCATCGCCGTCGACAGCGTCGAGGGGCGCGGAACCACCTTCACCATCCGCCTGCCGTTCGGGACCGCCCACCTGCCGTACCACCCCCGAGCCGCCGACGCGCCCTCCGCGGCGGACATGACGGCGACACGGGCCAGCGCCTTCGTGGAGGAGGCGCTGCGCTGGCTGCCGGATGCCGCCCGGCCGCAGGACGGCGGACCCGTTCTCGCCGCCGTGCGTGGCCGCATCGTGGTCGCCGACGACAACCAGGACATGCGGGCCTATGTGTGCCGCCTGCTGGAAACCGCCGGCTACCGGGTGGACGCGGTGGCGGACGGCCAGGCGGCGCTGGCCGCGTGCCGCGACAATCCGCCGGACCTGATGTTGAGCGACGTCATGATGCCCGAACTCGACGGCTTCGGGCTGCTGGCGAAGCTCCGGACCGAGGAGCGGACGCATCTGCTCCCGGTCATCCTCCTGTCGGCGCGGGCGGGGGAAGAGGCCCGCATCGAAGGCATCGCCGCAGGTGCCGACGACTACCTCGTCAAGCCGTTCGGTGCCCGCGAATTGGTGGCCCGCATCGAAGGCGCGATCCGTCTCAGTCGCACCCGCGCCGACGCCGCCCGCCGCGAGCGCGACGTCATCGTCGACGCCAATGCCAAGCTGGCCGACGAAATCGAGGAACGGACGCGGGTTGCGGCCCAACTCGCGACCACCCTGGAGGAACTCCAGCGCAGCAACCAGGAACTCGACGAGTTCGCCTACATCGCCTCGCACGACCTCAAGGAGCCGCTGCGGGGGATCCACAATTACGTCAGCTTCCTCAAGGAGGATTACGGCGAGCGCCTCGACGACGATGGGCGCGGCTATCTCGACCGTATGCAACGGCTGACGGAGCGGCTGGCGGCCTTGATCGACCGCCTGCTGGCCTATTCGCGGCTCGGCAGCGAGCACTTGTGCATGGATGCGGTCGATACCGAGGCCGTGCTTGGCGAGGTGGTGGAAGACCTCAAGCCTGCGCTGGCGGCGCAAGGCGTTGAATTGCGCCGTGTGGGTCCGCTGCCCACCGTCACCGGCAATTCGCTTCGCATCGGCGAAGTGTTCCAGAATCTCATCGCCAATGCCGCGAAGTACAACGACAAGGCGGAGAAGTGGGTCGAGGTCGGCTGCGAGTCCACCGGCGCGGTCCCGGTCTTCCATGTCCGCGACAACGGCATCGGCATTCCGGAACAGCATCGCGACACCGTGTTCCGCATCTTCAAGCGCCTGCACGAGCAAAGTAAATTCGGCGGCGGCACCGGCGCCGGCCTCACCATCGTCAAGAAAATCGTCGAGCGTCACGGCGGTCGCATCTGGGTCGAGTCCACTCCCGGCGAGGGGACGACGTTCCGCTTCACTCTGGGGGGAGAACACTGATGGGTCTCGACGGGCAGCAACCGATTCTCGTCGTCGAGGACAGCGATGACGACTTCTTCGCCACCGAGCGGGCCTTCAAGAAGGCCGGTCTGGCCAATCCGATCCGCCGCTGCACCAATGGCGACCAGGCGGTGGACTATTTGTTCCGCCTGGGCGAATTCGCCGATCCGGAGACCTCGCCCCGTCCCGGCGTGGTGCTGCTCGACCTCAACCTGCCCGGTCTCGACGGCCGCGATGTCCTGCGCAAGATCAAAGCCGACCCGCACCTGCACAAGATTCCCGTCATTGTTCTGACGACCTCGTCGGCCGAGCAGGACATCGAGCGCTGTTATGCCGACGGCGCCAATACCTACGTCCAGAAGCCGGTGGACCTGCAAGGCTTCTTCCTGGCCATCAGCCGCCTCAAGGATTACTGGCTGGAGGTCGCCATCCTGCCACGAGGCGAGGGATGATCCCCGCCCGCCTGTCGATCCTCGTCGTCGAGGACAGCGAGGACGACCAGCACCTCTACCGTCGGGCCCTGAAGGGGATGGAGTGCACGGTGGCGGTGGCCTCATCGGCGGAAGCGGGGCTGGCGAAGGCCGCCGATGCGAGTCCCGACCTGATCCTGCTCGACTACAATCTTCCCGACCTCAACGGCATCGAATTCCTCGGGCGGCTGGCGGAGGCGTCCATCGGGCCGGTGCCGGTCATCATGTTGACCGGCGAAGGCAATGAAACGGTGGCCGTCGAGGCCATGAAGGCCGGGGCCAGCGACTATCTGGTCAAGGACACCGCGGGCGGATATCTGCGCCTGCTGCCCAGCGTCATCAGCCGGGCCCGCACCTCCTTCGAGGAGCGCAATCATGCCCGTAGGTTGAGCGCCCTGCACGACGCCATTCTCGGCACCGTCGCCGACGGCATCCTCGGTCTGGACAACAAGGGCACCATCCTGTTCGCCAATCAGGCGGCGGAGCGGATGCTGTTGAGCGCCGCCAATGGCCTGGTCGGGCGCCATATCCACGACTTCCTTCGGCAGACCGAAACGCACAGCGACTGGGACGGCCATCCCCTGGCCGGGCCGCACGACGGCTCGACGACGCTGTGCCGGGAATGCGACCTGTTCCAGCGCCACGGCGGCACCTCGTTCCCCGTCGCCTACACCGCCTCGCCGCTCGATTTCGAGGGAAGTGGCCGCTTCGGCTGGGTGCTGGTGTTCCAAGACATCACCGAACGCAAGAAGGCGGAGGAGGAGTTGATCCTCACCGCCCGCTACGACACCCTGACCGGGCTGCCCAATCGCGTGATGTTCCAGGACTACCTCGCCAAGGCGCTATCCCGCGCCGAACGCGGCGCCCGCCACCTGGCCCTGCTGTTCCTCGACCTCGACGGCTTCAAGGCCGTCAACGACACCCTGGGACATCTCGCGGGCGACCAGTTGCTGCAAATGGTGGCGCAGCGACTGGTCAAATGCGTGCGGGTCGGCGACCTGGTGAGCCGCCTGGGCGGCGACGAATTCACCATCGTCGTCGAGGACGGCGGCCCCGACCAACTGACCATCCTCGCCGAGAAGATCGTCAGGGTGCTGGAGGCGCCCTTCGATCTGAGCGGTCAGGCGGCTCACGTTTCGGCCAGCATCGGCATCGCGCTCTATCCCCAATGCGGCGACAATGCCCACACCCTGATTCAGAAGGCCGACAGCGCCATGTACGCGGTCAAGAAGGGCGGCCGGAAAGGGCACCGCTTCTGCTGCCAGTCCGCCTGCGAAACGGCGGGATGCGGTCTCCAGCCGCTCGCTGGGCGCAGGGCATGACTCCGATGACCGCGGTGGGGCGATGCGCCATCCGTTGTATCCGTCGCGCCTTTTCCCGTAATATCGGCAGATCGTCGCCATACCGGAGCAGGCCTGCGAATGCCCCAGTTCCCTTGGATCCGGCACTCCAGCATTTGGATCGGTTGTCTGGATGAGGAGCACGCCCTGATCATCAAGTTGATCGGCAACGTCGTCTCGGCGACCCTCGTCGGCGACCATGACAAAGCGGCGCGGAACGTTTCGTTGTTCGTCGAGGCTGCGTCCGCCCACTTCGCTTACGAAGAAGCGCTGATGCAGGCGTTTGCCTACCCGAAAGCGGAAGGGCACGCCGCCAAGCATCGCGTCGTTTACGTGGATATGTTGAAGCTGGAGCGTGCCGTAATGCAACGGTCTGGAGAGGCAACGGTCGTGCCGCTGGCGAACGAGATCAGCGCCAACTTCCATAATCTGCTGTTTCCCGACGACATCGGGCTCATCTCTCATATCGAGCGCGTCAAGTCCCTGCCGAGCGAAAGAGCTGGATAAGCCGGGCCAGATTCTCCGGACAGCGAATTCCCATGGGGATCCCGAGGGGGATTCACAAATGGTGTAGCGGCAGAGGCATCCTGTCTTTCACCGTGCGAATGACAAAATTGCTGCGTATGTCTTTAACCATGGGAAGCTTGAGTAATTTCCCCAATAAAAACCGCTCGTAGCTTGCCAGATCGGGGACGGTGACCTGGAGAAGAAAGTCGGATTCGCCTGATACGAGATGGCAGGCGATCACCTCCGGCATGCCGTGGAAGGCTTCCTGAATGGCGGTGGCGTTTTCGTCACGGTGTCCGTCAACCTTGACCCCAACGAGCACGGTCAGGCCCAGGCCGACCCGGCCGCGGTCCAAATCCGCCCGGTAGCCGGTTATGATTCCGTTCTGCTCAAGTGCTTTGACCCGTCGGAGGCAGGGCGTGGCCGACAAGCCGACCCGGTCGGCCAGGTCGGAATTCGGCAACCGCCCCTCGGCCTGAAGAATCTGAAGGATGCGGCGGTCAAAGCCGTCCAGGGGCCTGTCGAGCACGATCCACTCCAGTTTTGCGGTCCGTCGGCATAATCGTCCAAAATCATCCTGAATTGGAGAGGAAAGCGCAAGGACATGCCGCTGCCGTCCATGGCACGATCAGGCCATCAAGGCGTGGAGAAGAAGCATGACCTTCCAGACGGAATGCGGCATCGCGGTCGAGGCCCTGCAAGCCTTCGCGGAACAGGCGCGCGAACGGCAGCGGTCGGTCATCCATCAGGTGCCGATGGCGGTCCTGTACCGGGAACTCGGGGTGGAGCGACTGATCGCAGAAGGTGGATTGCACGACGGCGTCCTGCGGAAATTCCTCACCGACTACCTTATCGCTTCCACACGCCTGCACCATCCCGGCTACATGGCCCACCAAGTTGCGGTGCCGCACCCCCTGGGAGCGATCGCCGCCCTCATCGACGCTTTCACCAATAACGCGATGGCCATCTACGAGATGGGGCCGTCGGCGGCTACCGTTGAGTTTGCCGTGGTGAATTGGATGCTGGGGAAGATTGGGTGGCGCCCGTCGCCGCTTCCCGATTCCGGCGCGGAGCCTGGGAGCTACGGCGGCGGCGTGTTGACCCATGGTGGCTCGCTGGCAAACCTCACCGCTTTGATGGCGGCCCGTGGCCGAGTGGCTCCGAACGCGTGGCAGGATGGCACTCCTGGCAATCTCGTGGTGGTCGCCCCGGAAGGATGCCATTACTCCATTGCCCGCGCAGTCGGCATTCTCGGCCTCGGCCAGAGGGCCATCAGGAACGCCCCGACCGATGCCGAGGGCAGGCTCGCTCCCGAAAAGCTGGCGGCGTTCATCGGTGGGCTTCGGGAACAGGGGGCCAATGTACTTGCCGTCGTCGCCAATGCCTGTGGCACCGCCGTTGGACTCTACGATCCCTTGCGCGATGTCGCGTCGGTATGCCGGGACCTGGGAGTATGGCTCCACATCGATGGCGCGCATGGCGCCTCGGCGCTGGTGTCAAACCGGCACCGGGCATTGCTCGATGGCGTCGATCTGGCGGATTCTCTGGTTTGGGATGCCCATAAGATGCTGCGCACGCCAACCCTGTGTGCCGCCGTCCTGGTGCGGGACCACCGCGACCTGGACAATGCGTTTCGCGAAGAAGCCAGCTACCTGTTCCATGAAAAGGATCAGCCGGGGTTCGACTTCATTCACCGGACCGTGGAATGCACCAAGGCTGCCCTAGGCCTAAAGGTGTTTTTTGCGCTGGCGGCGGAAGGTGAAAAGGGCATCGCAGATTTCATCGACCGGCAGACGGAGCTCGCAAGCGCCGCCGCTGCTTACCTGCGCGCAGAACCGGGATTCGAAGTGGCGGTGGAACCGCAATCGAATATCGTTTGCTTCCGTGTGGACGGGAGTGACGACCTTCAGCTTCAGCTTCGCAAACGCATTGTCGAAGCGGGAAATCACTACATTTCCACCGCGGAGTTTCAAGGAAGACGCTGGCTGCGCCTGGCGCTGATGAACCCGGCAACCGAATTGAGCGATATCGCGGCCCTTGTCGAAGAAATTCGGCGACATCATGCCGCTCCTGCACAAGACGGAGGACCGCGGCACGTCTCGCCTTGGTTTTGACCGCCGTGCAGGAGAGCGCTGCGGTGACCTCGAGCACGGGAACATAGCCGCCGCACGCAAGTGCTATGAGCGAAATGCCGCTTTCAGCCGGCCCAACTTATTTCGTCCTTGTCCGGGTTTTTGGGGCCACCCTCACTGTGAACGGACTCGATATTCTGGACAATTGCCTCCTCAAAATGGCGGTACTCCGTAGCCTATGCGATGCGCAAATTGGACAAAGCGGACCTGGCGAACTGGACTCGGCGGGGTCTCGGACCTGCTGAATTGGACTGCGAAACTCATCTAGAAATATCAACAAGTTAGTCCCAGCTGTCGAGCGCCCTCGTCAGTTCACCGCCATGCCCCATCGGCAGCGTCGCCAACCACCGGCGGACTGCCGTTCGCGCTTTCACCTTGCCCCACTGGCCCCGCATCTTCTCGAGCACCTCGTGGAAACCGTCAGGCCAGGATTCAACGGCTGACAGGCCCGCCGCCAGGGCAAGGTGAGCCTCCCAAGCATACTCGCCCGGCTGCTCAACGGAGAAGATTTTTGGCCGCGTACCGACGACCTCCATGCCGAACCGCCACATGAAATCTACGATTTCCTCGGCCGCGAGATCCGCGAACGGCGGCATGGACTTAGCCCTCTCCGCCTCCTCCCTAAACCGCTCCTCCCCAAGCAAGCCATAGATGACCTTCGTCGCCTGAACTTGCTCCGCCGGAACGCGCTGCCTTGCGAGCAGGCGAAGGTCGAAGGAGCATCTGCGACAATGGGTCACGCCGCGCCCATCCCACTTCAGTGGCGCTTTGCATTGGCATTGGTCGACCAATACGGTTTCGTGGATCGGACAGACGGCGACGCAAACGAGGTCCCAGATGGCGCGGTGATAGGCCCTTTCCGCCAGACATTCTGGACAGACGCGGCGGTCGGCGCCACCGCGCCGACGAAACAGAGCGGCAGGAAGGCGGAACCCTCTAAATAAGACGACCCCGGACCTCGGCTCCGCTATGGCGAGCGGCTCGAGGGCTTCGATTTTCAAGTCGGCCTCATCGGCCAAGGCCGCAAGCCATTCACGCCTGGGCCAGTTCGTCAGCCACTCAAATCCGGCTGCGGTGCGGAGAGCATTAGCGGTTGAGAGCCTTCGGAAATCGGCAAGGCGAAAGATGAACCCGATGATGCTCTCGTCGGCGTAGGGGATGATGCCCGTCGGCCACCTCGGCGACGGCACGAATACATCGCGCAAAGGATAGTCCATCCGCAATTAACGACAGAGCGGAGGCTAACTCTTTGCCAACACGATGTCGAGGTAGGCGCTCCAATTTGGAGGTTAGCCTTGCAGGCCATCGACCTGCATCAGGGTGTAAATATTCTGCCGACAGCCGTCAATCCGCGGCCCGACCAGGGGAAGGACGCCAGCGGCTTCCAGCTTGGCCGCCAGAGCGCGAGGTGATGTTTTTCGCGCCTTGGCCAGCGCGGCCCCAGTCACGTACGTGTTGGCAAATCGCCGTACCGATGCGACAGAGATACCCTCTGCGTTCCCCTCGAGCATTCCTTTCGCAACCAAGCGCACGACGACCTCTGGTTTCAGGCTCAAACGTCCGCACGTGGCTGCCTGGGTAAGAAAGCCGCGCGCTTCCGAGATTTGGCGACAGCATGCCTGAAGCTGATGCTGATCAAAGATGAGCTGCTTGAGGCCGGTGTTCGCGGCGTCGAGCCCAGAAACCGGCAAACGCCGGTCGAGAGCCATCTGGATCAACTCGCCCGGAGACGCTCCGCGCATGCCGAGCGCATGGACAGCCTTATTGAATGAAGCCGCGCTGATGGTAGTGGCGACGGGCAGCAGGCGGGCCAGCAATTCATCAACGTCGCTGGCACGAAAAGCCCACCGCCCCCACCCGTCTTTTGGGCCGCTGTGGACCGGTGTGAGCACACCAGCATCGACCATTGATCGCACGATTTTGGCGCTAACGCCCAGTACCGATGCTGCCCTGGCCAAGCTCATATTCGCCCAACCTGACAGCGATGCCGAACGCAAGCCATCGGCAGCCAGAGCCATCGGAACCCCACGCCCATCATCGTGGGCGCCAGGCAACAGACCGACATCAGCGAATCGCCTGACCGTCTCCTTGGAAACCCCGAGGACACTGGCGGCCTCGGCCAGCGACAGCGCTTGCGCGTCACCCTGCTCGATGCTGAGGAGCTGCGACCGGTGGCATCGGCGACTAAGGACATCGTCGGAGGAGATCACCTGCCGAGTTTCCGATGCGAGAGAGTCCCGGATTGGTCCGGGAGGTAATTTGGTGAGCCAGTCATAGAACGCCCCTAAGGCGCGCCTGGCACCAAAGCGGCCGGGCCGATGAACCGCTCCCGCCAATTGGCTTGCCAGGAATTCATGTAGCCGCCCAGGCCAGTTTCGAAGACAGCCGGTCGCCGTCTCTACGACGCCACTGACGGCGTCAGGCCCGCAGGCAAGAAGCTGCTCGATGCTGTGGGTACCTTTCCAACCTGAAAGAAAGAGGCCAAGCCGGAATGCCGCGTGGACCACTTGGCCACGGTCGACGCAATAGAAAGCTGGGGGCAGCCAGGGGGGCCGCTGTTCAGACACCAGGGTCAGGATATCCTGCGCGGCCTGCTTGCTTCGCGCGGTGACAAGAAGGTGAGCCGTGCCACTCAAATCGTGGCCGCAGGCGCAACGGACGATGGAGGGATAATACCAGCCGATTTCACGCCCGCAGGCGGGACATCGGTGCCAGAGCTGTTCCCCATGGAGCGGACACACAGCCATGAGAGCCAAATCCCACCATGAGCGATGGTGGGCGGATAGCTGAAGACACGAAGGACAATATCGGCGCCGTCGTAGGTCGATGAATTCCCTACTTATGACGCACCCTAGGAAATGATTGCTGGCAGGGGATGCCACTGGCCGGTAGGCCATTGAGGACAGCTGCTGTTCCGAGACCAAGGAAAGATGCGAGAACGGACCAAGGTCATTTTTGGCGGTAGCGCAACCCGGCTGACGCAGCTTCGCAAGATGGGCGAGGTAGTCTGCGCTGTGAATGCCGACGACCCCGGCCAAGCGGACGATGAACCCCGGCAGTGACTCGTCGGCCCACGGGCAGCAGCCTATGGGAAAGTAGTAGCCCGCCTCGCTAGGGACGGAATGCGGTGTCGCGAGTGGCGCGGCGGCCTCCATTGTGGCGGTGGGAGGGCGTGGACTTATCGACGGGGACTGCGGCCTTGCCCTCCACGGCCAAGAGAAAGGGGTTGGGCCGCCCTTCTGCGAAGGGAACGCCATCGTAGGCCCGCGCAAAGTGGGCCGTGGTGACGGACTCCGCGTTGCCCTTCATCTTGTCCCGCACTGCCTTGGTCGCCGCATCCTCGACCAGCGTGGCAATGTGGCCGATGACCCCCTTGGCGGCCGTGCAGATGCGCATTGCCATGTCCGTCTCGTTCAGGCCGGAGTGCTGCCCGAAGACCTGGGCCAGGATACTATCGAAATCAGCCAGAAGAGTGCGGCAGTCCCGCCGGTCGCGCTCCTTGTCCCAATCGAACGGCACGAGGCGGAGCGGACCCGTGAGGCAGCGCGCCTTGAGCTCGTCGCTGGCATCCAAGAGCTTTGCGGCCTCGTCGGTGCCCACCAGGAGAATAGAGAACACACACGCATTGGAATAGTTCTTGATCTTGCGGGCAACGTCCTTCGCGGCCTTTGCCGTCCTGTCCTCGATGCTGTTGTGAACCTCATCGAGGATCAGCAAACGAACCTGCCGCAGCCGACACTGGCGGATGACCTCGTCGTCGATGTCGTAGCCCCGCCGTTCTGCGCCCTTGCGCGCAGTCGCAGGCAAAACGGCACCCTCAGGGGTCGCACCGAGCATTTTCAGGATTTCTTCGGCCAGGTTCTTGGAACTGGTGTTGGGTACCTTTACGTACAGGACGGTCCTTGCATATCCATAAGTGTTGTCCTCATATTCGACGCGCCCACGAGCCTTGTCGGCTTCGTCGAATTCGGCCATGAAATCGGTGAGAAGATTGGTCTTTCCGCTTCGGGTGCAGCCGAACAGCGCCATCACTCCGCCTTCCGACACCGTGTTGTCCCGCATGACCAATCGACGCAGGTCCAGCTTGATTTCTTCAAGACGGTCAAACTCAATGTAGTGGGTGCGGATCTCCGCAATGCGGTTGGTGAGAATATCCAACTCGGTGGGAGCGAGGACATTCGAAGTCGTCGGACCGATGTCCGAGGCCGAGGTGGTTTCGTTGCTGATGTCGTACATGTCGCTATGCCTCCTCAGGACTTGCGGATGGTCTTGCGCTTCGGCGCCTTGACAGGCGTCTGCTCCAATTCAGGTTCGGACGCCTGCGCACACGCCCCGGACTGCGGTGCAGTAGGCAGCCCAGGGGCCTTGGTGACGGTCTGGGGCTCGGGCGCTTCGTCCCCGGATGCCGGTGCGGCAAGATCACCGAGGTCGTTGCCCGCAGGCGCGCACTTGCCGATGCCGTTGAAGCGGGCCATGCCTGCACGTGCAGTTTTCCGGGTGCCTTTCGCACGCTGGAGGCGCTGTTCTTCTTCAAATAGCGCGGCCTTGGCCGCCAAATGGCTGGCTTCGTCGTAATAGGCCAGGTTGCGCTCCTTCTTGATCTGCTCGCACAGGCGATGCTGGAAGAGGGTCAAGCCGGTCATGTACTTCTTCATGACGGGCTTCAGAGGTGCGGACTTACCCGTGAACGGATTGACCACCCAAGCCTTGCTGAGGTCGGTCTCATCAATCTTGACCTCGACTTTTCGGCCTTTCTGGTAGTCCTTGTGGCTCATGATCTCGGTAAGCGTCTCGCCGACCCAGCGGAGGTGACTCCACTGCACGCCCTTCTTGGACGGCACGAGCTGCTCGACCCGGTTCAGAAGGATTTTCATGTCTTCCTCGCGCGGAGGAATGCGAGCCCCCCGGCTGCTTTCGGCCTCCTGCCAGCGGCGAAGCGGGATGTCGTCGATGCCGCGGTGGACGCGCTTGACGTAGTCCGTCGCCACCCACAACCAGAGACGGCGGCAGAACGCGCCAAAGGTGATGTAGCCCTTGCCGTCGGTCTGCCGGAGTTCCTTTTTCCGGCTGACGGACCCAGGCAAGCCATGAGCGACCTCTTCGTTGAGGGTTCGCCACCAGCGTTCGATAGCGCCCTTGTATTCGGGGCAGGCAACCGGCTCGAAATCCAGGCGGAAATTGAACTGCTGAGCCGCTGCACGGAGATGATTGCTCAGGAACTCCGCACCGCGGTCAGCGAACAAGATCACCGGGCGGCCGTGCGGGTAACGGTAATCCACGCCCAGGTCCTTCAAGAAACCCTTGGGGGACATGGCGTTCCGCAGGCACTGCATCACCGCATTGACGCTCGGCCCATCAAAATGGACGTGAATGCCGACAGGAATACGGCTGTAGCGACACAGAAGCACGGTGACCCAAGGACGGCCAATGACACGTTCCGTCCGCTCGTCGATGACGTAGACGTCAGCGCGCGTATGGTCCACCTCGACAACTTCCAGAATGTCGCTCGCCTCGGGTCCCTGACCGTACTGCCCGAACTCTCGTTGAGCCGCGTCAATGCCCTTACGGCGGACAGCCGCCGTGAACTTATTGACAATCTGGTCGATATACCGGCGGACGTGGCGCTCGCTCGGGCACTTGAGCTGCCAACCGGGGTTCTCCTTGTTCCAATCGTCCACCTTGGCCTTGAGGAGGAGGTAGACCTTGCTCTTCGGCCTTTGCTCTTCGGTGAGCCACACGTCGTCGATGGCATTGTGCAGCCATTCCTCGACCTTGGCACTCATATGGCGAGCCTTGGTTTCGCTGCCCCGCAAATCATAGCGGGACGCCAAGCAACGCTGGTCTCCGCCAACCTTTTCGAACAGGGTTACCCAAGAGCAATAGGTGCTGAAGGCAGGCGTCTTATCGAAGCCCTTGGGGAATTTGCCCGAGAAGAGCTGGGCGTAGTGGTCGCGGAAGTTGGCCACGAAAGCCTGTTGCACGACCTTGGCAAAGGGAACCAACTCACGCTTGGTCTTGTGGCGCGGCAACAGTCGCTCAGCAGCAGGCACGTTGGGAAGATACGTCTTATAGAAGAGCTGCGGGTCCTTAAAGGCCACCACGAAAAAGCCTTTGCGATCTGCCGAATAGCGCATGTGCGGCGGCAGGTCGGAGAGCTGGACCTTCTGAAGTTCCCGACGCATTTCAGGCACGACATCGTGGGGTTGCTCACGAATTTCGATGGTCCCGTTGAAGCATTCCTCCTCGAGTTCGGTCAGGGTCATGAATTTCCAGGCGCCGGTGTTGTAATTCTCGAGCTTCCACGCCTTCTTGACGGTGTCGGTGCCCTTGATTTCCCAGATGCTGTCCTTGCTGACGGCGAACATCCCGCGGCGGATGGTTTGTTGATGTCCCATTAGTGCAGCCCTCCGACCTTGCAGGAAATGACAGGGGTGTCGGGGGAAAGCTCCGAGTTCAGGTCGATTTCGACAACCCCATGGGCGACCAGGGCAATAAGCTGAGCCCAGGCATTCCTGCTTCCGCCCATCCAGACATGCAGGTCGCCGAGATTCTTGGGGTGGGCCGTCGCAGCAAAAGACACGAGGTCGAGCACCAGACCATCGGGCCACGGCCAACAGCGGTAGTAGAAGATCTCCTTCGCCGCATCGAGGCGCGGGTCGCCTGCAACGTCCTCATCCGTCAGAACGGTGAAGGCCACGCCTTGAGCCGCGTACTTTTCACGGATGAGGCCGTGGCGTTCCGTCTGACGCTGGCGCGCGAGCGAATGGCTGGAAACCAAACGGACAGCCCGCGGTCCGCGCCGCTCTTCGATATGGAAGTTCGGCTTGAACTTAACCTGCTTGCCTTCATGCTCGAACTCGAGCATTTGGGCTTCGGTGGTCCAATAAAGCACTTCCGCATCGGCCTCGAGCAGAGTGGCAAAGTCACAGTGAAAGTAGTGGCGGAGTGCTTCCATGCGTTTGTCCCCCTTGATGGTGGGGAAAAACGACATGACGCTGGTGTTCTGCTGGCCGGTAATCGCCTTCTTGTTCGGGTCCTTAGTGATGGCGAACCGCGGCGGGCGCTTGTCTTCAGAAGCGGGGGAGAGCGTGAACTTCCGCATGAGCAGACTCCTGCGCGTCCTCCTTCGCCCACAATGGACGAGATGAGGCTAGTGCAGTTGGAGTCGCGCTAAAGCTCCAATGCACAGTCTGACGACACGCAGGAACAGCCCTGCGCGGGGGGTATTCGTCAGCCTATGCGGCGGTAGAGAATGTTGAACGCCAGCCCGGGATACCGGGTTGAGCCACAGAGATTGGTTGCGGCGCACAAGATGCGAGCCTGAGCGTCCTGAAGGAAGGGGTTGTTCATGAAGGTCTCCGCCTGCCGATAGATCCCACAAGAAACACCACTGCGCAAACAGTGGAGCAGCCAGAGGTGTCTGGCTCTCAGTTCTTGGCTATGTGGGAGTGGCGCGAGATCATGGGCAGGGTTATAGCGAAGCCCGCCTGCAATGTCAAGAGATTTACTCACCCCTGTCGATGTGCAGGGGTGATTGGGTTGCCTATCGGCTCTGACAAGACGCACATTACCGGACATGGCCGACTCCTGCAAGCCTGCGCTTTTCATGAGTTGCCGCGCCTGGATCCACGAAGTCGCTTGGCCCGGCCACGGACTTCGGCTTCGACCTCGGCACCGCTTATGGTTTCCCTGGCAACCAGCAAATCGGCAATCCGCTCAAGCTGTCGCCGGTGATCGGTCAAGATGGTCACGATGTCGGCATAGGCGCTTTCCAACATTGCTGTTACCGACCGCTCGATATCCGGGCGCCACCGCAGAAAGGTGCCAACCTCTTCGTCTCGCGGATACCCCAGCCAAAGCGGCCGAGAGCCGTCACCCATGGCGAATGAGGACAGCATGCGAACTGCAAGCAACGTTGCTCGGGCAAGATCACAACGCTCGTCACCCCCGGCGCCGACGGAGACCTCGCCCAGGACCACGTCCTCGGCAGCCCTCCCAGCGAGCAGGATCCGGATTTCCTTCAAGAGGTCCTCGCGAACCGGTTGGTCATCACGAGGCGACGCGAACACGCCCCCGCCGAAATCCTGTGTCCGGCGGATTGTCGCGCCCAGCAGATATCCAGGTCGCAGCGTGACAAGCGCAATCGCGTGCCCCGCTTCGTGTATGGCGCGTTGACGTAGGACGCCCATCGGAATGCCGGTGTCGGGGCCACGGATCTCCGCGACCAAATCGTTAAGGACAATGGCGCGCCCTGCCCCTCGGGCACGGCGTCTGGCGCAACGGACCCAGCGTTCCACATCGGCGCCGGTGCTGCCGAGGGCCAGCGTCGCCACCATGGACAGGTCGGCGTCAGGCACATCGCCGCCGAGCCAGTAGCGGAAGATACCTGCCAGCGACGGCTGATCCGGCAGCGGGATCTCGACCACCCGATCCAAGCGTCCGGAGCGAATGATGGCCGGGTCCAATCGCTCCGGCAAATTGCACGCACCGACGACGACAACGCCCTCCCGGCCGGTCACCCCGTCGAGTTCTTCCAGGAATCCGTTGACGACCTGGGTCGAGTAGTTCTTGTGATCATGGGAGAAGCTCGAACGGTCGCCGAAGGAATCGACCTCGTCCACGAACAGAATGGCTGGCGCCGCGCGGCGTGCCTCATCGAAGGTCGAGCGCATGGCCTTGAGCAGGTCGCCCAGATGGCCCTCGGCCTGCCACTGCGCCAGCGAGCCCGCGATCAGGGGGATGCCGCAGGTTCCCGCCAACGCCTGCGCGAAAGTCGTCTTGCCGGTTCCAGGTGGTCCCGCCAGGAGAATCCCTTTGTCCACCGCCGCCCAGGGCAGGTGCCCGGCCGCAAAATCCTTGATGTCGGTAGCCAGCGCCTTTCCCCAGTTGACCGCAACCTCCATTCCGTGGAGGTCGTCTAGGGTGATGCACGTCTCCACCACCTTGGACGCCACGAGATGGTTGAGACGCTCCATCATGGCGTTGGCGGTCTCCCCTGGGCGCCGAGCCAGGCGAAGCTCTTCGGTACCGACCAGGCGGCAATACAGCTCGGGCAAGGAAATCGTCGGCCGCTCGCCGGTGATGGTCTCCACCACATCCGCCAGCAGCGCCCTGTCCATCGACGGGATCACCACGACGCAGTCGGCGGCGCGCAACAAATCCTTCGGCAGCTGACGTCGCGGGCAAGGGCTGACGCCCAGCACGCTTCGGCCCGATGCCAGCCAGTGGGCAATATCGGCGTCGGACGCCCGAGTGGTGGTCCGGCCATGCCCCGTGGAACTGCAGCTGACCCAGGAAGGTTGAACAGCAGGTTCAAGGTCAAACTCATCGACGTCCGGCTCAACTGCCGTACCGGCTTGGCCCAACTGGATCAGGAGAGCTTCCTTTATCGGCACGCACCAGCCAGCATCCGGCACCTCCACCACGACGGCGACACCCCGGGTGGCAGCAGCTGCCTGCAGGTCGGGTCTTGCCGCAAGAACCTGCTCAACCATCGCCATCGCGGCGATCTCGGCGGGATCGACAGGTGGCGGTTCCTTGAAGGCGGCGGTATCTGGTGTCGGCATTCTTTGCGGCATGGTTCAGCGCCCTTGTCCACATTCGCCGGGAACGGTTACGGATGACGCCCGATGTCCTTCTCCGCCCTGGGGCGGCCCAGGCGATAGGTGCGCGACAGCGTCCTGGCCCACTCCTGCTCGGGGGAGATCACCCACAATTCCGACGACACGATGAGGTGGCCATCGCCCAGGTGCGGATGGCCGGTCACCACGCCCGCCAGGCACGGCGACGCCGCCCCGACGATGGAGTAACCGTCTATGCGCGGCGCATTGGCGATGTCGGCGATGGCCGGGAAGCGACCCGACAGCAGGCGCTTCAGGTCGGCGAGCAAACGTTCAAGCTTTTCGATCTCACGAGGCAGGCTGCCGCCCATGTGGTCCCCATCGATCACGATCATGGCCTCGATTCCTTTCCTTGGAGCCACCCAATGCGAGACGCTTCCAGGGCTTAGGTAGGGGCTACATGGCATGGAAAAACCCCAAAATGTTCGAAAAGCACATCTTCGTGTGGCATCAACCCTCAGGTTGTTCCTTGGTCCATGCCAATGTACTGGACGCCATTTTGGGGAAGGCGGATGATGCGGGCATGGCGATTACGCCCCGACAGATCAGGGCAGCCCGGGCACTCCTGGGCTGGTCCCAGGCCGAGCTTGCGCAAAGAGCTGGCGTTCACAAGAACGCCTTGGCGCGGTTGGAGGCTGGCCGGACGGATCCCCGGGTCAGCACCATGGACGCGGTAATCGAGGCACTGACGGCTGAGGGCATAACTTTTACAGTTGATGCAGACGGTTCAGCGGAAGGTGTGCAAATTTCAGCTCGATAGCGTCAAACTAAAAATGCGGCAGCTTGCTCAGCTGCCGCATTTAATATAGAAATGATATTTTGCTCTGCCAGCCGGTTCCTGACTTGGTGATACTCGCTCCTTACAAGCTGGCCTCACCTTGGCGCTCGCCCGGACCTGACACCAAAGCTAAAAAATTAGCTAGGTGCTTCATCTTTAAGGACCGCTAGGCGCCCGAGCGGTCCGACAGATCACTCTGCCGAATACGATGATAGGCGTTTCCGCAGGTGGAATCAACCCTCCACGCAGGCGCGACAAGCTAACGCTTTGTGCGTAAGGGCGAGAATAATGTTAGGACGGTTATCGACTTCGGGGAGCAGGCTTGCATCAGCTCCGATACGCACGCCTCAACCGTAGATCCAGATGAGTATAGATCGTCGATCAGAAGAATTGCTGATCCAGGTGGTGGCATGACATGGCCTGCCTTCAGTTTCACCGGCTTGATGAGGTGAGAAAAACGTTTGTCCATTCTTTTCATTTGAATCGGCAAGTGCGGCTTACCACCTTCTAGAACCGCCAACAAATGCCCCGCCACTCTCCGGTTGGTCGGAGACATTGGTGCCCCCTTAAGCATGCTAACAATTTCGCCAATGGTCCTTTTTTCAAGACAATCATAAATTGCAACACTAGAAAATAAATGTCGTTTAATCCTTCTGGCAATATAAAGATTTACCGGACTCCCTGAGGGGGCGATCACTATCGCATCTGCAACCAGATTGTTTCCAAGCTTTTTTGCGATATGAGTGGCTCTCCTGCTGAGGCGACCCAGCTCCCACTTATCTATTTTGTATTTTGGATGCCCCTTAATTGCATGCATAACCGGACTGCCGTCCGCTGTGATATCCGCGTCGGGCTTTCGCCTTAACAATGATAGGAGAACGAAAGAGCCTGGGCGCCACTGACTAGGATTTGCTGTAGTAGAAGTGTCGACGAGTCGTTCATGAGAAAAATCAATATAGACGTTGCCAGAATCGTCAATATTTACACCCATCACCCCCTCCCGAATGATATTGTAAAATTTTTAACCAGCTGGTGAGGTGGTCAAGTTTCACATTAGCCCTTTGAAGCCGCAGTGTATCGTCAAGCGGCATCGAATTAGAATTCCTCCAGCGCAAGCGTACGAATGGCAGCTACACCGACAAGTTCCTGGTCAACAGCCCGGGTTGCGCAGACCGTCAGCAATTCGGAAATCAGCGGATCGTCCGACGTCCATCGGTCCTGTTTCGGCTTCCCGGTCGCCTCGACATAGGGATGGCCGCCACCGGATTGCAGCAGCGCGATCATCGGCTGGTAGAGGGCACTGAGGCGCAATTGAGGCCGGGCCACCTGCATGCTGCGGAAGATCAGCAGACCAGCGAGATCGAGATCGCCCCAGTGGAAAAGGCGCGGATGGGCGAGCAGTTGGTCGAGCGGTGGCGGCGAACCGGCCCGCACTAGAGGGATGGGCGCCACCAGTGAGGTGACGGCCGCCGCCATTCGAGCACCTGCCCCATCCACATGCGCGATGCCGAAGCCGTAGGTGGACACCCACGCGACGGGAAGGTCGGTGGTCGCGGCCACGGCCATTTCGAAGGCTTCGGGGTTCTCGACCAGCACCACCGCCTGCGGCTCGGATGGCCCGGCGACGATGACGTAGGGTGGCGGGTCGGACAGCAGGGTAGTATCGATGCCGAAGGCCATGAGAGCTGGCTTCGGCAGCAGCGAGAGCAATTTCGATGAGGCCAAGCGGCCCGAGGCGCTGAAGAGATAGGCGCTCTTGCCGGTGTATTCGCCCGCCTCCAGCCGCGTGCGGAAATCGTAGAGGTCGGCGATCAGGTCGTCCGCGCACCAGGACGGCCAATCCGCCAGCTTGGGCCACAGGTCGCCGAGCGCGGCCTCATCGCCCGGGCGCACATCGGCTCGGGTGTTGAGGAGGTCGGAGACACGAGCGCGCCATTCGGCCTCAGCCGCAGACATTGGCGGCGGTGCCAGCTTCAGCGTCACCAGGCCAATCGGCCCCTGCCGATCGACCCAAGTGCATTCGACCTCACCCAAATCTACGAGGGCCTTGAGGAACAGCCGGGCCTCGATCAGGGTGCCGATCCGTCGGTCGCCTTCCAGCCGCTTCAGGGCGGAAGCGCCCTGCATGATGGTCTGGCCGGGGCGGAGGTGTCTGCGCAGGATTTCGCGGGCAATTTCCGCCCGCTCCTCAGGCCGCATTGCCATCGGATGCTCCATAGGTCAGCGCCATCACCCGGCCACGCACCTGCCGTTTGCCTTCGATGGCCACTGCTTCACTCTTGCGCCCCCGATCGTCGATGCTGGCGACCTTGCGGCCGATGATCAGGGTCGGGAAGCGCTCCCAGTTGTTGCGGTAATGCGGGGAGTGGATCAGGCCGATCAACTGGAACGCCCCCTTGATGCCCTGCATCGCCTCCATGCTCTCGTCTATCAGCTCAGGTTTCGACAGGTCGGAGAACAGGCCGTCGACGATGACGATAGAGTGCTGGGCGGTGTTGGCGCGTCGCCGCGTCGTCGAGGACAGATTGGCGGTTTCACGCACCACCGCGAATTCGGCCAGCTTGATCGTCCACAACAGGGTGAGCGCGGTCGCCTGGCCGCCGCTGATCCCGTCCTTCTCAAAGCGGAACGGCCGCCCTTCACGCATGTTCGGATGCTCGATTGTGATCAGATGATCCCCCTCGCCACCGTTGACGAACATGCGCTGGTAAACCGTCTCGCGGACGCTGCTGGTCAGGCGCGCGGAGAACTGGTCCTCGCTGATATTGCGCCCCTTGGCCTGATCTTCCTTGAAACGGGTATGCTCGGTCTCGATGTCATCGACCGTCCGTTCCAGCACGGTACCGATCTGTTCGTCGTTGGCTACCATGACGTTGAGGCGAATTTTGGCACCTTCGCCGCCGGAAAGGACCTTCTTGAGCCGCATCAGATTGACGCTCGCGTTGCCCGCGATGCCCTGAAGGATGCTCACCAATTCCACCTGTACCTTGTCCAGCCCCTCTTGGGCCGACGCGTGCAGGGTGCGTTCCCAGTCCAGGGTCTGCTCGACCGTGGCCAGTAGCGCGGGGATCTCTTCCGGCTTCTTGCGGGCGCTTTCCAGCTTGTGCCGGATCGCAGGGTCAAGGGGGCGGTTGGGATCGGCCTCGCGGTCGACAGCCGCTTCGTACTGTGTGCGGGCTATTTCACGATTGGCGGAAGCTGTCTTCATGCTTTCGTGCAGGCTGTCGATGCTAAGGGGTTTCGCCAAAATAGCCGAATCGATCTGGCGCAACTGACGGTTGGCGATTCTCAGGGGTAGGCCGGTCGGCTAGAATCGGCGGCATGATCGATGAAGATGAAATCCGCCGCCACTACGAACTGCTGCGCCCGA
>JACRFY010000040.1 GCA_016212565.1 Magnetospirillum sp.
CCAATGCGGCATAGTATTTCATGGCTGTCCCCTCTGTTGCTTCGAGCCGCTTCGCGGACTCCGTATCCAACAACAGCTTGCGGGACAGCCACCTTGCTTGCCAGCCTCAGCGCCAGCCCCGATTACCCCATCTTGGTGTCTTGGTGGCGGATCGTCCCCCTTCGCCCCGAACACGCGCCTCGTCTTCGCCGTAAGTCAGCGCCTCTGCGCGAAAGTGGGAATGACGGAGAACGGAACAGCCCTGCGCCCGCCCCCTCGTGCCGATAATTACCTCGACCGGAGATTCCGCGGCTCTCATGGATGAACGGCACGATGATTGCTTGATCCCCGCCGCGTCGTGACCGAAATTGCAGGGCATGTCCACCATCGCGCAAGACCCCAAAGGCTACTACGCCATCCTCGGATTGCCCCCGGGGGCGGATCTCGACGCCATCAAGGCCGCCTACCGCACGCGGGTGAAGGCGGCCCATCCCGACCGCAACGGCGCCGCGGACGCGCGCGAGGAATTCCAGCGCATCGTCGAGGCCTACGCGGTGCTGAAGGACGTGGTGGCACGGGCCGAATACGATCTCACCGGCGCCGCCTGTCTCGACGGCGGCGAGGACATCGCCCCCACCGCGCCCTTCGCCTGCTGCGGCTGCGGCAAGGTCACCGCCCAGCCGCGCTACGTGATCTTCCACCAGGTCAAGAGCTGGCTGGTGTGGGCAAAAACCGCCCGGGTGGAAGGCATTTTCTGCCGCGACTGCGCCGACCGTGCCGCCGCCAAGGCCTCCACCGCCTCGTGGGCGTTCGGCTGGTGGTCGCCGCCGGGGCTGCTGCTGACGCCGTGGGCGCTGGTGGTCAACCTGCTGGGCGGCACGCGGCCGCGGCCGGTCAATGCCCGGGTGCTGATCCGTCAGGCGCGCGCCTTCCTCGCCCGCGGCGAGACCGACCTCGCCCACGCGGTCGCCGATCAGGCGCAGCGCTACGCCACCTTCCCCGAGCATCGCCGCCAGGTCGCCGACCTGCTGGCGGAGACCGCGCCCGGCACCGGACGGTTCAAGGATCGCTGGGGGGTGATCGGCGGCAGCTTCGTCGCCCAGCTGCTGCCGCTGGCGGCCTTGCCGGCGACCGTAGCGGTGTTCGCGCTGATCTGGCTCAAGCCGTGGGACGAGCCGATCCGCACCGCCGCCGGGATCGGCGTCCAGGCGGCCACCGTCGGCGAGATGCGCCATGCCGCCCTCGACGCGCTGAAGGTCCGCCAGGACGCCCATGAAGGCTCGCCGGTGCTGGCCCTGCTCGACCGCTTCGCCGCCGTCCAGGTGGTCGAGACCGCGGATTCGCCGGAATGGACCCGCGTGCGCACCGCCGCCGGGGTGATCGGCTACGTGCCCACCCGCGCCCTCTACGGCGGTTCGGGCGACCGCCTGCGCCGGGAATGGTGCGCCGAGAATCCCGGCACCCTGCCGCAGGCCGGCGAGGTGCTGATGCGCCGCGGCAGCGGCGACAACCGGATCATGATCCACAACGACGGCCGCCGCGACGCGGTGGTCAAGCTGAAGACGCCGCGCGGCACCACCGTGGTGACGTATTTCATCCCCGCCACCTACCATATCGGCGTCGGCGGCGTGCCCGAAGGCACCTACCGCATCGAGTTCGCCGTCGGCAGCCGCTACAGCCGTGCCTGCGGCCTGTTCGTCGACGACATGGAGGCGGCGCAGATGCCGTTCACCCTGACCTTCCATCACCTGTCGCCGGTCAAGTCGGCGGCGCTGGCGGCGCTGCCCGAGATCACCCTGATCACCGCCCCCGGCGATCCCCGCCAGCCGCTGCCGATCGCCAGCGACCGCTTCCTCGGCGACGAGTGAGACCGGGGCGGCAGTTGACAGCCCGCCCCCGCCTCTGCTGATGTGGCTCCGCCCACAGCAGACCGGATCCCATCGATGTCGAACGCCCTTGCGCGATACCTTGCCGTCCTCCTCCTGCTCGCCGGCCGTGCCGTGGCCGCCGAGCCGGGGGCGTCGGAATGGGTGGACAACGATGCCGGCGCGGTGCGCCTGATCGCCGCCGTCACCGCCGCCGGCGACGCGTCGTCGATCCCGGCCGGGGTGCAGTTCCGCCTCGGCGAGGGGTGGAAGATCTATTGGCGCACCCCGGGCGATGCCGGCTATCCGCCCAAGATCGACTGGAGCGGCTCGACCAACATCGGCACCCCGGTGCTGTCGTGGCCGGCGCCGAAGCGCTTCGTCCTCGCCGGGCTGCAAAATCACGGCTATGCCGGCACGGTGGTGCTGCCGGTCGAGATTCCGCTGGCGCATCCCGGCGCGGCGGTGCGGCTGGCGGCGACCGTCGACTATCTGGCCTGCTCGCAGGTGTGCGTGCCGATGCAGGCCCGCCTCGCCCTCGACCTGCCCGCCGGGCCCGCCGCGCCGTCGGCCGCCGTCCACGAGTTGGGCCGTTTCGCCGCCCTGGTTCCCGGCGACGGCGCCCGTCACGGCCTCGCCGTGGCGAGCGCCGGGGTCAGCGGCGACGGCAACGACGCGGTGCTGCACCTGGAGGTCACCGCCAGCGAGCCCTTCGCCCATCCCGACGCCTTCGTCGAGGCGCCGGACGTGGCCAATTTCGACCAGCCGCGCCTGAGCCTGGAGGATGGCGGCCGTCGCGCCCGCTTCGCCATCCCGGTGGTGCCCGGCACCGTCGCCGCCCCCCTGCCCGGCCAACGGATGACGGTGACGGTGGTCGACGGCATGCGGGCCATGGAGGCGAGCGTGGTGCCCGCCGCCATCGCCGCCCCGGCGCCGGCGGTGCTGCCGTCGCTGCTGGCCATCGCCGCGGTGGCCCTGCTGGGCGGGCTGATCCTCAACCTGATGCCCTGCGTGCTGCCGGTGCTGTCGATCAAGGTCCTGGGCGCGCTGTCCCACGGCGGGGCCGAACGCCATCATGTCCGCGCCGCCTTCCTCGCCTCGGCGGCGGGCATCGTCGCCTCGTTCCTCGCCCTCGGCGCGGCGGCGATCGCCGCCAAGGCCGCCGGCCAGGCGGTCGGCTGGGGCATCCAGTTCCAGCAGCCGTGGTTCCTGGCCGCCATGATCGGCTTGTTGAGCCTGTTCGCCGCCAATCTGTGGGGACTGTTCGAGATCCGCCTGCCGTCGTGGCTGTTGAGCCGCGGCCCGGGCGGCACCCCGCATCACACCGTGCTCGGCCACTTCCTCTCCGGGGCCTTCGCCACCCTGCTGGCGACGCCGTGTTCGGCGCCCTTCCTCGGCACCGCCATCGGCTTTGCCCTGGCCGGCGGGCCGGTGGAGATCGTCACCATCTTCGCCGCCCTGGGCATCGGCATGGCCGGCCCCTATCTCGCCGTCGCCGCTTGGCCGGATGCCGCCCGCCGCCTGCCCAAGCCGGGCCGGTGGATGGTGCGGCTGCGCCGGGCGATGGGCGTCGCCCTGGCCCTCACCGCGCTGTGGCTGGGCAGCGTGCTGGTGGCGCAGACCGGCACCGCCGCCGCCCCCTCCGCCTCGGCCACCTGGCGGCCGTTCGACCGCGCCGCCATCCCCGGCCTGGTCGGCGCGGGCAAGGTGGTGTTCGTCGACGTCACCGCCGACTGGTGCATCACCTGCAAGGTCAACAAGGCGGCGGTGCTCGACCACGGCGCGGTGGCAGCGGCGCTGAACGGGCCGGGGGTGGTGGCCATGCGCGCCGACTGGACACGGCCGGACGACGGCATCGCCGCCTATCTCGCCGGCCACGGCCGCTACGGCATTCCCTTCAACGCCGTCTACGGGCCGGCAGCGCCCAATGGAATTCCCCTCTCCGAGCTGCTGACCGAGGCCGACACGCTGGCGGCATTGGTCCGCGCCGCCGGCCCGTAGCCCTCGGCGAGGGCGGCAAGGAAGGAATCGCGCCACGTCGCGGCGGTGTTGGCCTCCAGCACCGCCATCATCGCCCGCCAGCGCTCGATCCGTTCCTCGCGGGCCATGGTCAGGGCGTCGGCCAGGGCGTCGGCCACCTCGTCGGCATCGTAGGGATTGACCACCAGGGCCGCATCCAGCTCGCAGGCCGCCCCGGCGAAGCGCGACAGCACCAGCACCCCGGGGTCGTCGGGATCCTGGGCGGCGACATATTCCTTGGCGACCAGATTCATCCCGTCGCGCAGCGGCGTCACCAGCCCGACGCAGGCGGCGCGGTAGAAGCCGGCCAGGGTGGCGCGGTCGACGCCCTTGTTGATGTAGCGCACCGGCGGCCAGTCGAACTCGGCGAAGCGGCCGTTGATGCGCCCGGCCGCCGCCTCCAGCGCCCGGCGCAGCGAGCGGTAGCGGGCCACGTCCTCGCGCGAGGGGGCGGCGATCTGCATGAACTCCCACTGGCGGGCGAGGTCGGGATGGGCTTCGAGCAGGCGCTCGACCGCCTCGAAGCGCTGCGGCAGACCCTTGGAGTAGTCGAGCCGCTCGACCCCCAGCACCAGGCGGCGGCCGCGCAGCGACGCCTTGAGCCGCCGGCTCTCCGGCCCGTCGGCCATGGCGGCGGCGAGGGCGGCGAAGGCGGCGGTGTCGATGCCGACGGGAAAGGCGGCGGCGCGGATGCGGCATCCGTAGGCGCGGACACGGCCCTGCGCATCGGCCTCGCCGCCGCCCTCGCCGACCATGTAGCCGAGGAACGCCTTGACGTCGCCCGTGGTCTGGAAGCCGACCAGATCGTAGGCGGTGAGCGCCCGGACCAGCCGCCGGTGCCCGGGCAAGGCCACCAGCAGCTCCGGCACCGGAAACGGGGTGTGGAGGAAGAAGCCGATGCGGTTGCCGACGCCGCGCCGCCGCAGTTCCTCGCCGAGCGGAATCAGGTGGTAGTCGTGAACCCACACGATGTCGTCGGGGCGCAACAGCGGCGCCAGGGCGGCGGCGAAGCTGGCGTTGACGCGCAGATAGCCTTCGGTGTTGCGCCGCGAGACCTCCAGCAGGCCGAGCCGGTAGTGGAACAGCGGCCACAGGGTCGAGTTCGAGTACCCATTGTAATACTCTTCGTAATCCTGGCGGTTGAGGGCCACGGTCACCGTGGTCAGCCCCCGCGCGGTGGTGGTCCGGGGCGGCGGCACCGCCCCGTCGACCACCTCGCCCGACCAGCCGAACCACAGCCCGCCGCTGCGCTCCAGCGCCTCGCCCAGCGCCACCGCCAGCCCCCCGGCCTTGGCGCCTCGTTTGGGGAGGCTGACCCGATTGGAGACGATCACCACCCTCGCCACCGGCACCTCCGTGACCTACGCAGGGCATAGGTGGGAAGCGGGAGGGGGGCGACCAACGGGGATCAGGCGGTAGGCCGGAGGGGGGGGGCGGCCAAATTCCCCATCGTGGACGCATCTCAGCGAGCTGATGCCACCGTGGGCGTGCGTTTCCAAACAAAATCGTAGTGTTTAAAGAGCTCATCATAAAAGGGATGATTGCGCCTAACCGCCAGAATTTTCTCCAAATTTCGTTTCTGGAGATACGGCGTAAATAACGCTGCGCCATCCGTCATCCAGATTCGTCCCGGCAATAGTCGCGGCGACAACCGTATGTCGAGCGTTCCGCCCTCCTGCTGGATCAGCGAAGGCTTCCCCAGGTGTCCCAGGTAGCTGCATCGACCCACTATATATAGTGCTTAGGCGGAATCCGGCCCGTCGAGGAGAGTTTCTTGCATAGCGTGTGTCTCCGTCCCGTCCCGCCGCATGCCGTCGGCCGTCTTGCGCTGCCGCGGCGCCAAGCGCTTGGGCGGATTGGCGCGGTTCGGCCGCGGTTTCCGTCCGACCACGGCGGCGTAGCCGTGTGGCTGGTGATCGAGCGCCAGGCCGAGGATGCGCTCGAAGGACACGCGTCGCCAGTAACGGCGGTTGAAGCGAAAGGCATATTCCTCCAGGTACCGGTCGAGGTGCTTGGCGCGGAAGCCGTGGAAGGTGCCCATGCCCCAGCGCTTCATCAGCGAGAAGACCCGGTGGACCCAGAACAGGACGAGGTGGGCGGCCATCTTGCCGACGACGCGCTGGTCGAGGACATAGCGCTCGGTCTCCGGCCCCTCGTTGAGGCCGAGGTAGGAACTGTGCCCGTCGGTCAGCAGCGTGGTGCCCGGCGCGATGTTCTCCCGCACGAAGGCGTGGATGGAGTCCTGCGTCTCGTCGGCGATGACGGCCAGGCGGACGCGGCGCGGACGGGTGTTTTTGTAGGTCCGATTGAAGTCGGTTTTCGGCGCTTCTCCGGTGATCCGGTCGACGATCTCCACCGCGCCGATGATGACGACGCGGCCTTCCGGCGCCCCCGCGCTATCGTCCGTGCGGAAGGGAATTTCGGTCTGGTCGATCTCGACGAGCCCATGGAGTTGCTGCCGCTCGCGGTCGGTCATCGCCGCCCGGAACTTGTGCAGCAGCAGCCAAGCAGTGTCCTCCTTGACGCCGAGTTGGGTCGCCAGCTGAAGGGCGGAGATGCCGTTCGAGTGGGTGGCGATCAGATGCGCCGTCCAGAACCAGGTGGTCAGCGGCAACTTGGTCCGGTGCAGGATTGTCCCGGCGGTCACCGACGTCTGGCGCCCGCAGCCCAGGCATTCGAAGGTGTAGGCCCGCGACCGCAGGCGGGCGGCGCGGCAGCCACGGCAGGTCGGACAGACGAAACCGGCTGGCCACCGGTGGCGGATCAGGAATTCGGCGCAAGCGGCCTCGTCGGGGAATTCGGCCTGGAACTGGGACAGCGATCGGGGGCGGCTCATGCGGCCAGCATACCACCTTCGGTTTGGGAGCGCGAATCTACATATAGTGGGTCGATGGGCTTACCTGGGACACCTGGGGAAGCCTTGATCAGCGTACCAAATCCTCGCAGCTGGTTTTGTGTCGCTATCACGACGTCTCTGTGTGGCTCATGGTCGTACTTCATGACCTGGGAAGCATGAAACAGGTATTCGCAAGCGGCTTTGGCCGTCGAGGGGTTCTTCTTCACCGCATCGCGCAAGCTGCACAGGTATACGTTGTCCGGCTCGCGGTCATCTGGATAAGTAATCTTTGCGACATCGGAGTTGTACAAGAGACAACGGACGTCGACTTTTTTGCCGATCCGCCCCTCGACAGCGGTAATGAAATGGCCCATCGAAGAGCCCCCGTTTATCGCCATAATCCAGACCCGGGATGTTTCAGGCGTTCCCTCCCTCACCCACTGGAGGGCGCTCTCACGACTATCGAAATATAAAATCTCCCCAGCGGAGGACGGGCGGTTGATGCTGGCGGCGGAGCCGGAGGCCGAGGCCTCGACCACAGCAGGAGTTGTCTGCGTCTCGGCCCTTTTCCGAGCCGCGTGGATAACGCCTGCCCGGATGGCTTCCCACCGCAGGTAGAGACCCATGGCGAGGGGAATGCCGACAAGCGCAAAGCCCCCCATGCCGAATGCGGTCACGGGATGTTGCGCTATAAGCTCGAAAATCTGTCGAACACCGTCAATCGTGTCGGTCATGCGCACCGCCTCATGGCCGAGTATAGGGAAAACACGACCTTAAGCAACCGGGGACCGCGGTCCGGCCGGCGGCAAGGTCAATGCACCACAGACGAATGCAGATGGTTTATCCCGTTGCCTCAGGTTGATCGCGAAGGGGTCGCCACCAAGACGCCACGGCCGCCTGCGGCGGCAGCGCCAAGGGGGCGACGCTCTTGGCGCCTTGATTTTTTCTTGGTGTCTTGGTGGTGAAACAGCCTCACCCAACCGCCGCAACGATCGTCACCGGAGACAGCGGGATAAGCCATAATCCACAACCGCCGGCTTGATACCCGCTTCCGCGGGTCCGACGGTCAAAAATCAACCGGTTCGCATCCTGGGCTCGGAGCCCTGTGGCGATCACCACGACAGAAAGAACCCGTCCCCCTCCCCCTACCGCATCGAGATCGGCTTCGCGCACGCCCATTCCGCCACCGCCTCGATGTCGTAGAAGCGGCAGGCTTCCATCAGCATGCGACATTCGGTCCACACGTCGCCGTCGACCATCGGCATGAACAGGTCGGCGATGTTGTCGATGCCCATGTAGGTCTTCACCCCCGCCTCGCGCAGTTTGGCGAAGGGGGCGATGGAGTTGTGCAAGGGCGCGGTCATCGGCAGCTGCTTCATGGAGAGCGCCGCCGAGGGGCAGATGACGATGCCCATGTCGGCGTCGAGGACCTTGGCGATCACCCGGTCCTGCTCGCGCTCGTCCTTGGCGGCCAGCGAGATGGCGTGGACGCCGAACACCCGGCCCTGCATGCCGTGCTCGATGGTCTTCACCGCCAGCAGCTCGGTCTCGTTCTCCAGCGGGTTGTTCTCCTGGTCGACGTGGACGTCGACCGGCTTACCCAGTTTCTTGGCCAGTTCGAGGACCACGTCGAGGTGCTTCTCGGGCCGCGGATGGTCGCGGCTGGGCAGGCCGCCCAGGTAGTCGGCCATGGCGCTGGCCTCGGCGTATTGCTCGTAGGAGGCCGGGTCGAGCACGCCCTGCAACGGCTGGACGCCGACTTCCAGGCGGATGCGGTCGGCATATTTGGCCTTCACCGCCATGGCGGCACGGATCGGCAGCAGGCCGACGGTGCTGTCGGCGTCGACCATGGTCCGGCAGTAGGTCACGCCCTGGTGGATCATGGTCTCGACGCCGCGGCCGATGCGCTCGACCAGATCGTCGTAGGTGTAGTTTTCCTTCAGGTAGCGGTACAGCTCCCACTTCTTCTGCATGTCGATCTGGCTGAGACGCAGATTCTCCATCGTCACCAGATAGGCCTTGTCGAAATGGGCGTGGTGGTTGGCGATGCCGCCCCGCTTCTCGACCATGTTCCAGAACTGGAGCTTGATGTTCCACGGCTCGGAATCGTCGGCCAGCTTGTAGCGGTAGGTGCCGACCTCGGTGTCGATGACGATCTGTTCCAGGGTGGCGATGCCGATGTCGCGATCGGTGATCAGCGGAATGCCGTTCTCGATCGACAGCTTGCGGATCAGCTTGGCATCCGAGGATTCGTCGTAATCCTCGACCCCGGTCAGGACGTTGATCACCAGATCGAAGCTGTTCGAGCGCAGCAGCGTCAGGATGTTGGGCGCGCGGCCGTCGGTGATCTTGTGCACCTCGGTGCTGGCGACGTGGTGCTCGGACAGGAAGCTGTGGGTGCCCGGCGTGGCGTAAAGGTCGATGCCGAGCGCGGCGATGCGGCGGATCGCCGGCAGCATCAGCCCCTTGTCCTCGTTGCGCCCGGCGCTGACCAGGATGGTCTTGCGGCTCTTGCGCCCCAGCAGCTTGAGGTTGAAGGAGAGCATCTCCAGAGTCGTCGCCCGTGTCATGTCGTCGGTCTCCTTCTCATGTCCCCGGGGGGTCGGCGCCCCGAACGATAGTCGCTCGCCGGCCATTGTCAACGCGCACAATCGACGCCGCGAAATCGGGGCGCTCCCTTGACCGCCCGCCCCCGGCCTGCCCACTTGGAGGCAACCCGTGGCATGGCGAACGGATGGATGGGCACGAGTTCACTCTAGCTTCCTACTAGATTGTATGTTTGTATGGCGCTCCATCCGACGACGGAGATTGCACATGCGACGCGCGTTGTTTTCCCTGGTTCTCGCCGGCCTGCTGACGGCAGGTGCGGCGCGCGCCGACACCACCTTGCTCAACGTCTCCTACGACCCCACCCGCGAATTCTACCGCGCCATCAATCAGGCCTTCGCCGCGGCGTGGAAGGCCAAGACCGGCGAGAGCGTGACCATCAACCAGTCGCATGGCGGCTCGGGAAAACAGGCCCGCTCGGTGATCGACGGCCTGGAGGCCGACGTGGTCACCCTGGCCCTGGCCTACGACATCGACGCCATCGCCGACCACGCCAGGCTGCTGCCGAGCGACTGGCAGGCGCGGCTGCCGGATCGCAGCACCCCCTATACCTCGACCATCGTCTTCCTGGTCCGCACCGGCAACCCGAAGCGGATCACCGACTGGGGCGACCTCGCCCGGCCGGGGCTTCAGGTGATCACCCCCAATCCCAAGACCTCGGGCGGGGCGCGCTGGAACTACCTCGCCGCCTGGGGCTGGGCCGAGCGGACCTATCGCGGCGACGCCGCCAAGGTGCGCGACTACATCGCCGCGGTGCTGAAGAACGTCCCGGTGTTCGATTCGGGCGCCCGCGGCTCGACCAACACCTTCGTCCAGCGGCGGATCGGCGACGTCCTGCTGGCGTGGGAGAACGAAGCCCTGCTGTCGTCGCGCGAACTGGCCGAGGCCGGCGTGGAGATCGTCGTCCCCTCGGTCAGCATTCTCGCCGAACCGCCGGTGGCGGTGGTCGACACCGTCGCCGCCCGCCACGGCACCACCGCCGTGGCCGAGGCCTATCTGCGCTTCCTCTCCACCCCGGAGGGCCAGGACATCGCCGCCCGCAACTTCTACCGCCCGCGCGATCCGGCGGTGGCGAAGCGGTTCGCCGCCCAGTTCCCGCCCGTCGCCACCTTCACCATCGACGACGCGTTCGGCGGCTGGCGCCAGGCGCAGAAGCTCCACTTCGATGACGGCGGCAGCTTCGACCAGTTGCAGCCCAAGCGATGAGCGGGGCCCGCGTCGCGCTCTGGCGTCCGTGGGCACGGCGGCGGGAGGCGCTGCCGGGCTTCGGCCTCGCCATGGGGCTGACCCTCGCGATCCTGTGCCTGGTGGTGCTGATCCCGCTGTCGGCGGTGTTCGCCATGAGCGCCGGCATGGGCTGGGAGCGCTTCGTCGCCGTCGGCTTCGAGCCGCGGGTGATGGCCGCCTATCGCCTGAGTTTCGGCGGCGCCCTGCTGGCGGCGGCGATCAACGGCCTGGCCGGATTGGTGGTGGCCTGGGTGCTGGTGCGCTACGACTTTCCCGGCCGCCGCATGATCGACGCCATGGTCGACCTGCCGTTCGCCCTGCCGACGGCGGTGGCCGGCATCGCGCTGACCACCCTCTACGCGCCCACCGGCTGGCTCGGCGGCCTGCTGGAGCCGTGGGGAATCAAGGTCGCCTACACCCCGGTGGGGGTGGTGGTGGCGATGGTGTTCATCGGCCTGCCCTTCGTGGTGCGCACCGTCGAGCCGGTCCTCGAAGAACTCGACGACGAATTGGAGGAGGCCGCCGAGAGCCTGGGCGCCAGCCGCTGGCAGACCGTCCGCATGGTGATCGTGCCGGCGATCCTGCCCGCCCTGACCACCGGCATGGCCCTGGCCTTCGCCCGCGGGGTCGGCGAGTACGGCTCGGTGATCTTCATCGCCGGCAACCTGCCCGGAATATCCGAGATCGCCCCGCTGCTGATCGTCACCCGCCTGGAGCAGTACGACACCGCCGGCGCCACCGCCATCGCCACGGTGATGCTGGTGCTCTCGTTCGTCCTGCTGCTGCTGATCAACCTGCTGCAACGCTGGCGTGCCGCCCGCCACACCGCCGACTGAGGAGCCCGCGATCATGCCGCCACACCGCCGCCCGGTGACCGAGCCCCGCTGGATGCGCGTCACCCTGTGCCTGCTGGCGCTGGGCTTCCTGACCCTGTTCCTGGCCCTGCCGCTGGCCGCCGTCCTGGGGCAGGCCCTGGCGCGGGGGGTGGAGCCGTTCGCGGCCGCGCTCGTCACGCCGGACACCATGGCCGCCATCCGCCTGACCCTGCTGACCGCCGCCATCGCCGTCCCGCTCAACCTGGTGTTCGGCCTCGCCGCCGCCTGGGCGATCGCCAAGTTCCGCTTCCCGCTCCGCGGCCTGCTGGTGACGCTGATCGATCTGCCGTTCTCGGTCTCGCCGGTGGTGTCGGGGCTGATCTACGTGCTGATGTTCGGGCTGCAAGGCTGGCTGGGTCCCACCCTGGCCGCCCATGGCATCAAGATCATCTTCGCCGTCCCCGGCATCGTGCTGGCGACCATCTTCGTCACCCTGCCCTTCGTCGCCCGCGAGCTGATTCCGCTGATGGAGGCCCAGGGGCGCGAGGAGGAGGAAGCGGCCATCGTGCTCGGCGCCGGCGGCTGGCGCACCTTCCTGCTGGTGACGTTGCCCAATATCAAATGGGGGCTCCTCTATGGGGTGCTGCTGTGCAACGCCCGCGCCATGGGAGAGTTCGGCGCCGTGTCGGTGGTCTCCGGCCACATCCGCGGCATGACCACCACCATTCCGCTGCATGTGGAGATTCTCTACAACGAATACGACTTCGTCGGCGCCTTCGCCGTCGCCTCGCTGCTGGCCCTCCTGGCCCTGGTCACCCTGGCGGCCAAGACCTTCCTGGAATGGGTCCATCGCGATGAACTCGCCGCCCACACCCGCTGACGCTCAGAGGCATCCATGATCGATATCCGCTCCATCACCAAGCGCTTCGGCACCTTCACCGCCCTCAAGGAGGTCTCGCTGTCGGTCGAGCCGGGCGAGCTGGTGGCCCTGCTCGGGCCGTCGGGCTCGGGCAAGACCACCTTGCTGCGCATCATCGCCGGGCTGGAGTTCCCCGATAGCGGCGAGGTCGAATTCGAGGGCCGCCCGGCCACCGATCTCTCCGCCCGCGACCGCCGGGTCGGCTTCGTCTTCCAGCATTTCGCCCTCTTCCGCCACATGAGCGTCGCCGACAACATCTCCTTCGGCCTTCGGGTGCGCGAGCCGGCGCGGCGGCCCCACAAGGCGGAGATCCGCGAGCGGGTCGACCACCTGCTCGACATGGTGCAGTTGCGCGGCCTTGCCGGCCGCTATCCGTCGCAGTTGTCGGGCGGGCAGCGCCAAAGGGTGGCCCTGGCCCGGGCCCTGGCGGTCGAGCCCCGGGTGCTGCTGCTCGACGAGCCGTTCGGAGCGCTGGATGCCCAGGTGCGCAAGGATCTGCGCCGCTGGCTGCGCCACCTCCACGACGACCTCAAGATCACCAGCGTCTTCGTCACCCACGACCAGGAGGAGGCGATGGAGGTCGCCGACCGGGTGGTGGTGATGGATCATGGCTGCATCGAGCAGACCGGGGCGCCCAAGGACATCTACGACCACCCGGCCTCGGCCTTCGTCTATCGCTTCCTCGGCAACGTCAACAGCTTCCCCTGCGTGATCGAGGACGGCTGGGTACAGGTGGCCGGCGCCGAGCTGATGGCCGCCGATCTGGCCCGCGCCGGCCGGCGCGAGGCCACCGCCTTCGTCCGCCCCCACGATCTCGAGGTGGTGCCGCTCGACCGCCCCCGCCGCGGCGCCGCCCACATGCGCCATGCGGTGGTGCTGGGGCCGATGGTGCGGGTCGAGGTCGACCTCGCCGACGGGCAGACGGTAGAGGCGGAAATCGGCCGCGAGGCCTTCGACCGCCTGGGCCTGCGGCCGCACCAGCCGGTGGCGCTGCTGCCGCGCCGCGCCCAGGTGTTCCTCGACGACGCCGTCCAGGCCCGCGCCGTCCCGCCCCACAGCGGCAAGGGCGAGGAGATGCAGTGGCGGCCGCGGTCGATGTAGTCTTCGAGGCTGACCGGAACATGAAACCAATTGAATTCAATGCGTTGAAGCACTTCAGCCGTCATTCCCGCGAAAGCGCAGAGGTGCTGACTTAAGCGAGCGTCATCCCGGGCAAGCGCAGCGCGACCCGGGATCCATGGTGGTGCCCGACGATGGATCCCGGCTCTCCGCGCCGCTCCGGCCGGGATGACGATGATCGGAGGACGGCCAGTCCGACCCTAAGTCAGCACCTCTGCGCGAAAGCGGGCCTCCATGCCGGCCGCAGCGTTCCATCTGCGCCATGGACCCCCGCCTTCGCGCTACGCGCATTCACACATTTTGTCCGTTTAAATCAAGGAATTGCCGTCATGGCCGGGCTTGACCCGGCCATCCACGTGGAGCCGCTTTCGACAACAATAGTCATGCGGAAAGACGTGGATGCCCGGATCAAGTCCGGGCATGACGATTATTCTGGGGTCGCGGCAAAACCAAATAGAGATGTGTGAATGCCGTAGCGCCGCCGCGGGGGTGACCGCCAATGCATTGACATATAATCGTTCAAATTCGAGTCTTACCCGGCGACGATCAGCCGCGCCGCCGCCAGCAGGTCGTCGACGACGTGATCGGCCTGGGTGCCCTTGGCCTCGGCGGCGCGGCCGTAGCCGGTGCGGACCAGGAATGTGGTGGCCCCCACGCCCCGGCCGAGGCCGACGTCGGCCTCCTTGTCGCCGATGACGATGGCGGACGCGGGGTCGAAGCCGTGCTCGGCCACCGCCTGCTCGATCATGCCGGGCAGCGGCTTGCGGCAGGCGCAGTCGTCGTCGGGTCCGTGCGGGCAAAGATAGATGCCGTCGATCGTCACCCCTTCGGCGCCCAGCAGCGCGTGCAGGCGCGCATGCACCCGCTCCAGTTCGGCGAGGCCGAAATAGCCGCGCCCGATGCCGGACTGGTTGGTGACCACGCAGATGCCGAACCCGGCCGCCATGAGCAGGCGCAGCGCCTCGCCGGCCCCCGGCAGCAGTTCCAACTGCTCGGGCTGGGACAGGTAGTGCTTGTCGACGTTGATGGTGCCGTCACGGTCGATCAGCACGAAGCGCCGCCGCGTCACGGCAGGCGCTCCAGACGGGCGGCATAGAAGGCGTCCATGCCGCCGCGCTCGACCAGATGGCAGGGCAGCGTCCGCAGGTCGCCGGCCGGGGAGATCAACTCGGCCAGCCCGCCGATTTCCGCGGCGGCGATGGGGCGGCGGCGGGCCGGGGCGCCGGAGGCCAGCAGGGCCTCGATGCGCTCGATGCCCTCCTCCGGCTCCAGCGAGCAGACGCAGTACACCAGCACGCCTCCCGGCCGCACCAGATCCAAGGCCGCACTCAGCAGCCGCGCCTGGGCGGCGGCGAGACGGACGACGTCGACCGGCGCCTTCAGCCACAACCCGTCGGGATGGCGGCGCAGGGTGCCGGTGGCCGTGCACGGGGCATCGAGGAGCACGGCGTCGAACGTTTGCCCGGGATGCCACTCGCCGGCATCGGCCTCGACCACCGTCACCGCGAAGCCGAGACGGGCGATGTTCTCCTGGAAGCGGATCAGACGGCGGGCCGAGCGGTCGACCGCGGTGACCTCCGCCCCCGCCGCCGCCAATTGCAGCGCCTTGCCCCCGGGCGCGGCGCACAGGTCGGCGACGCGACGCCCGGCCACGTCGCCCATCAGCCGCGCCGGCAACGCCGCCGCCATGTCCTGCACCCACCACGCGCCCTCGGCGAAGCCCGGCAGGCGGGCGATGTCGCCATAGCTGCGGCGACGCAGGCTGCCGGTCGGCATCGGCTCGGCCCCCAGGCGCTCGGCCCAGGCGGCGGCATCGCCGGTGACGGTGATGTCCACCGCCGCCTCGGACAGGTGGGTGGTGGCGATGGCATGGGCGAGTTCGGGCCCATAGGTGCGGGTCCACGACGCCCACAGCCAGTCGGGGGTATTGAGCCGCGCCGCATCCTGGGCCGCCACCCACCGCCGTCCCTCGACATCGAGGCGGCGCAGCACGGCATTGACCAGCCCGGCATAACCGGCCAAGGGGCTGTGCTTGATCAGCTCGACGCTGGTCGAGATGGCGGCGTGGGCCGGGGTGTCGAGGAACAGCAACTGGCAGACGCCGAGGCGCAGGGCATTCTCGACCCGCGCCGCCTTGCGCGGCAGCGCCTGATCGAGACACCGCCCGAGCAAAGCGTCGATCTGTCCCAGCCGGCGCAGGCAGGTGGCGACCAGCAGACGGGCAAAACCGCGGTCGCGCTCGGACAGACGGGGAAGGTGGCGGTCGCTCTCCAGCACCTCGTCGAGCAGGCGGCGGCGCAGCAGCACCTCTTCGAGGAGATCGACGGCGACGCCACGCGGAGTCGGGGGCGGTGTACGGTGAGACATCGGTGGAGGGCTTGCCCTTGGTTCAGGGAACGGCGAGCGGCCGACCGGCCATCGCGCCCGCCGCGATTCCGGTAGCGGAGGCAACCGCCCACCCTAGCTTGCCTCCCCGGCGCGCATGGTGGAGTGCCGTGCGTCCGCCGTCAAGTGACACGTCAGCGCCGCGCTTTTAGATATTCGGCCCCTTAGGCACCTCAATGTCTCAATTCCCGCCAGATACAAACGTCCACCCATTTTGCGGCCCAAGTTGTTCTGGAAGAACGCCATGCTCACCGCCGCTTTTAAACCTCAATATAATATGCTTTCTGATTTTGTCGTTTAACTTGATGATCGTTGCGTCTTCCACGCCTGCCGCACCATGACGCGGATTAATTCCGCGCCAAACCTGGCCAACCTCAGGTACAGGAGATAGGCCCTGATTCTGACTAGCCATCTTAATATCCCCCGAGGCTTATGCTAGCTGCGGACCTGTATGCGATGCGATCCATGCTTCCCGACAAGGATATATGATGCATGACGGTGAGCGCCACCTCATCAATAGGAAGCAAATTTGAAACTGAGACACTGCCGGTTACCCCCACGGCCCCTTGCGCCGTCCGCTCCCCCATGGGCCGGAAGCCGGACGCGCCGGCGCCGGCGCCGCATGGGCGCGCCGGTCCCAGGTCATGCCGCCGGCCGCCGCCATTTCGCGCAGACGGGCGATGCGGTTGTCCATCGCCGGATGGGTCGAGAACAGGTTGTCCATCCCGCTTCCCGCCAAGGGGTTGACGATGAACAGATGGGCGGTGGCCGGGTTGCGCTCGGCGGCCGGATTGGGCACGGCGTGGGCGGCCCGCTCCAGTCGGTCGAGCGCCGAGGCCAGCCACAGCGGATTGCCGCAAATCGCCGCCCCCTCGGCATCGGCCGCGTATTCGCGGGTCCGCGAAATGGCCATCTGCACCAGCATGGCGGCGATCGGCGCCACGATGGCGGCCAGGATCGCCCCCACCGGGCCCAGCGGGCTGCCGCCCTCCTCGTCGCGGTGCGAGCCGCCGAAGAACAGACCGAAATTGGCCAGCATGCCGATGGCGCCGGCGACGGTGGCGGTAATGGTCATGATCAGGGTGTCGCGGTTCTTCACGTGCGCCAGTTCGTGCGCCATCACCCCCTCGACCTCCTCGGGGGCCAGGCGGACGAGCAGGCCGGTGGTGGCGGCCACCGCGGCATGGTCGGGATCGCGGCCGGTGGCGAAGGCGTTGGGCTGTGCGGATTCGATGATGTAGACCTTCGGCATCGGCAGCCCGGCGCGGAGCGTCAGCCGTTCGATGATCGCCACCAGGCCGGGGGCGCTGGTGCGGTCGACCTCCTGGGCCCCGTACATCGACAGCACCATGCGGTCGGAATTCCAGTAGGCGAAGGCGTTCATCGCCAGCGCCATCAGGAAGGCGATGGTCATGCCGCCACGGCCACCGAGCAGATAGCCGACGGCGAGGAACAGGCCGGTCATGGCGGCCAGCAACAGGGCAGTGCGGGCGGTGCTCATGGCAATCCCCTTGCAGAGCGATCGAAGCAAGCGGGTATGGAATAAGGGCGGAATGGCGACTTCGCAAGGGCGGGGCGGCGATTTCCCCGGCCGCGCCAGGCAGCGCCGAAAACGCCGAGATCCCCGCCCGAAGGCAGGGATCTCGCCACGTCGTGGTCGCAATCCGAGGCGTTCCCGGCCGGGAACGCCTCGGCGCGACGATCACACGATGGCGACGCTGTCGGCCTGCGGGCCCTTCTGGCCCTGGGTGATGGTCACCCGCACCCGCTGACCGGTCTCCAGCGCGCGAAGGCCGGACCGCTCGAGCGCCTTGACGTGCACGAACACGTCCTTGCCGCCCTCATCGATCTGGACGAAGCCGAAGCCCTTCTCGGCGGAGAAGAACTTCACCGTGCCTTCGACGGTCTGCGACGGACCACGCTCGGGGGCCGCGGTCTTGCGCGGGGCGGCGGTGGTGCTGTCGACTTCATGCACCGAAACCACCTGCGGGCCGCGGTTGCCCTGGCCGAGATCGCAGATGATGGTCGCGCCCTCGGCGACCTGCGACATGCCGGCGCGCTCGAGCGCCGAAATGTGCAGGAACGCGTCCGGCGAGCCGTCGGCGGGGGCGACGAAGCCGAAGCCCTTCGAGGCATTGAACCACTTGACGGTGGCGGTCACGTTCGCCTGGCTGACCTGCTGGCGATCGAAGCTGCTGGGGGCGCGGGGTGCGGAGGCGCCGCGAGGGGGCTCGAAGCCAACGTCGCCAAAGTCGTCCCGGCGACCACGATCCCGGGAACGGCTGCCATGATTATCTCGGTTCCATGCCATGTTTGTGTCTCGTCGTAAGAAAAAGCACGCTCCCCGCGCCCACGCGCGAGGCTCCGCCCGGCCCGCATTCCGCCAAGGTCAGGTTGAAGCCTTATTCTTACCGCAGATCGGCCCCGCCGCCTAGGCCCTTACGGCGTATCCCGTGGCTCGGACTCATTATTTTTCCCTGAGGGGAGGAAAATTCGGCCATGCAGCCACAGGATTACGCCGATGGTAATAAAAGCGGCAAATACCACATCCGAGAGAAAGTGTCCGCCCTGGGCGATCCGCGACAGGCCGACCAGCGAGCCGAACCCGACCGCCGCCGCCACCGCCCACGGCCGCAGGCGCGGCGGCGCCAGCAGGGCAAAGGCCACCAGCCAATAGGCCAGGGCGGCGTGGCCGGAGGGGAACGAACAGTTGCTGTCGCACTGGCCGGACGGCACCAGGGGGAAGACGTAGGTGCCGGACCCGGCGAATTCGGCGATATGGGTCGGCCGCGGGCGGCCCCACACGTCCTTGAACAGGACATTGACGATCAGCCCCGGGCCCAGCGCCAGCGAGCCGAGCAGGAACAGGCCGGTCCGCCGGCCGATGCCGAAGAACACCCGCCCGGCCGCCTCGCCCGCCGCCCAGGCGACGGCGACGGCGATCGCCACGGCGAAGATATAGGTGGGCATCTCCTTGCGCACCCACTCGTAGGGATCCTCGATGCGGGCGGGAAAGATCCTGCGCTCCGGGGCGTAGAACCACGAGGAGACGCCGATGTCGAGCGCCGGCACCGCGACGGCCAGGATCATCATCGTCACCAGGGCCGTGGCCACCGGATTGCGACGGAGGACGGCGGAGACCCGCGCGTGAAGACGGCGATCCATCGGCTCAGTATCCCTTGAAACCGTCGAACAGCCATACCGTGACCACACGGTCGCCGGCCGGCAGGGGGATGCGGATATCCTCGATATGGCGGGCGGTGGTGAAGTCCGGGGCAATCGTCTCGGCCACGTCCCGCCACTCGCCGACATAGATCAGCGGCCCCGCCCCCGGCTCCAGCCGGGTCGTCTGGTCGAAGTGGTCGTGGATGCGCCCGCTCGGGTTCCACTTCACCGCGTCGAAGGGATGGGGACGGACGTAGTAGGTCAAGGTCGCCAGCACCTTGCGCTCGTCGGCCAGCAATCGGGCGCCGGGATGGGCGGCGAGATGGGCCGAGACCCTCGCCCCCACCTCCGGCCAGCCCTTCAGCCGCTTGGCCGGATCGATGCGCGACGGCACGCCCAGCCGGGGCGCCAGGACATCGAAATTGTAGAGGACCACCGCGGCGCTCAGGTTCACCGCCACCGCCAGCGGCAGGGCCCACCGCCCCCAGCGCGCCAGCGCGGCCACGGCCAGCACCGTCCCGGCGACATAGGCCGGCGCCGACCAGTTGGCGTTGGCCCGCGACAGAAAGGCCTCGACGGTCATCAACGTCAGCACCGGCAGGACGAAGGCGGCCAGCAGCCGCACCGCCGCGGACGCCCGCCGCGGCGCCGCCAGCGCTCCGGCCAGCGCCGCCACCAGCGCCGCCATCACCACCGGCCCCACCACCGCCACCTGCGAGGCGAGGAACTCGCCCAGCTTGGCCGGATTGCCCAACTCGCCGCCGAGATTGGCATTGTCGCGGGTATGGGCGACGGTGACGAAGCCGTTGAGCGCGTTCCACAGCAGATTGGGGGCGAGGATCAGCGCCGCCACCGCCACCGCCAGCCACAGCCCCGCGCCGCGGAGCAGACGCCGCTGCGCCGGCTCCCACACCAGCCACAGCGCCACCGAGGCGGCGAACAGCAGCATGGCGTATTTGGCCAGCAGGCCCAGGCCCAGGCTCACCCCCAGCAGCAGCCACCACCGGTTCGCCGCCGCGCCCCGCCGCGCCGCCTCGATCAGGCACACCAGGGCCGCGGCCCAGAACAGCAGCAGGAAGGGAGCGGTGGTGACGATCAGGCTCGACAGCGATACCGCGGGCAGGGGCGCCCAGACCACGGCCGCCCCGGCGCCGCCGCGGCGGACGAACAGGAGGCGG
>JACRFY010000044.1 GCA_016212565.1 Magnetospirillum sp.
GTCCAATGCGGCATAGTATTTCATGGCTGTCCCCTCTGTTGCTTCGAGCCGCTTCGCGGACTCCGTATCCAACAACAGCTTGCGGGACAGCCACCTTGCTTGCCAGCCTCAGCGCCAGCCCCGATTACCCCATCTTGGTGTCGTCTTGGTGATGAATCCGCCTCCTCCTCCGCCCACCGGATGCAACGGGATAAGCAATCGGCGTGGATGCCCGGAACAAGTCCGGGCATGACGCTAACTCGTTGGAACGAATGAATTTACCTCTTAACTGAACCGTATTGTGGTTAAGCCGGCGCGGCGCTTGAGCGAGACCCTCGCGGCATGAATGGAACATTCCTGCCGCCGGTATGAGCGCCCGCGGCGCGGTCCCGCAGGGCAATCGGGTGAAGGAATGCGGTCCACATCCCAAGCCCCCCTCGCCCGCAAGCGGGCGAGGGGAAGGCAATAGAAACTCTCGCCTTCAGTTGATTGCCCTGCCCGGCTGCGGCCGGGCGGGGCTGGCGGCTATAGGGTCCGGTTGACCGCCAGGACCTTGCCTTCGGGGCGGATCGACGGGTCGAGCGTGCCCTTCTTGTTGTAGACGACGCTGGAGGTCGCCTCCTTCTTGGCGGCGTTGACCATGGCGTCGAGCATCATCTGCGCCGCCGTCTGCTCGGCCATCAGCATCGCGGCGTTGGCCTCGATCATCTGCTGGAGCTGGGCGCCGAGGGCCTTCAACTCCTCCTTCTGCTCGTCGGAGAGGGTGTCGACCAGTTCGGGCTGCACGGCCATCGGCTCGACCGCCTGCTCGTACAGCCGCGCCAAAGCGGCCTTGTTCTCGGCCAGTTCGGCGACGGTGACCGGGTCGTGGCGGGCAAGGGCGTCGTTCTCCACTTGCAGAAGCTCGCACAGCGTCGTGCACACCCACACCAGATCGTCGTAGGGGAGCCGGGCGCCGCTCTCGCCGTCGCTGTCGGACATGGCCTAAACCTCCTGGGTCTTCAGCAGGGTGCGGGCGACCTGATCGGCGATGCCGATGCCGCCGGCGCGGTTGGCGACCATTTTGCCATATTCTTCGAGAAGCATGGGGCGAAACATGCCCTCGGCATGGCCGCCGCCGAAAACGCCGTCGGTGCTCACCCCTTCGAACATGTGGCTCATCATCTGGGTGACGAACATGGCCTCGAATTTCTTGCCCACCGCCTTGGCCTGCTCGGGGCTGTTGGCCTGCATGGCCGGGGTGGAGCGGGACTGCGAGACGGCGAGATCGCCTTGGGCGGACAGGACGTCGACGTTCATCACATCACCTCGATATCGGCTTGCAGGGCACCGGCGGCCTTGATCGCCTGCAGGATGGGGATCATGTCGCGGGGGCCGACGCCGATGGCGTTGAGGTTGTTGACCAGTTCCTGGAGCGTCACGCTGTGCGGCACCAGGCCGAAGCGCTTGTCGGCGCCCTCGTCGATCTGGATGTCGGTGCGGTCGACGGTGGTGGTGGTGCCGACCGAAGCGAACGGCGAGGGCTGGGAGACCTGGGCGGTCTCGGTGATCTTGATCGTCAGCTGGCCCTGGGCGATGGCGACGGTGGAGATGCGCACGTTCTCGCCCATGACGATGGTGCCGGTGGCCTCGTCGATGACGATCTTGGCGATCGAATCGGGCTCGACCTTCAATTGCTCGATGTCGGTGAGCATGCCGACCACGTTGTCGCGATAGCCGGGGGGCACCATGATCTGCACGGTGCCGGGATCGGCGGGACGGGCCACCTCGGTGCCGAGGTAGGAATTAACTGCCTGGGCGAGGCGGCGGGCGGTGGTGAAGTCGGGGTTGCGCAGCGACACCTTGACGTGTTCGAGGTGGCTCATCTCGAACGGCAATTCGCGCTCGATGATCGCCGCATTGGCGATCTTGCCGGTGGTCGGCACGCCCTTGGTGACGCTGGCGGCGTTGCCCGAGGCGGTAAAGCCGACCTGGGCCATCGATCCCTGGGCCACGGCATAGACCTCGCCGTCGGCGCCGATCAGCGGCGTGACCATCAAGGTGCCGCCCAGCAGGCTCTTGGCGTCGCCCAGGGCGGCGACGTTGACGTCGATGCGGGTCCCCTGGCGGCCGAAGGCCGGCAGCACCGCGGTGACCATCACCGCGGCGACGTTCTTGGGGCTCAACGTGGTGATGGCGCCGGTCTTGTCGCGGATGTTGACGCCCAGGCGTTCGAGCATGCCGACCAGGCTTTCCTTGGTGAACGGGGCGTTGTTGAGCGAGTCGCCGGTGCCGTTGAGGCCGACCACCAGGCCGTAGCCGACCAGCAGGTTCTCGCGCACGCCCTCGAAATCGGCGATGTCCTTGATGCGCGAGGCGCCGAAGGCGGTCTGCGGCGCCAGGGCCAGGGTGACGGCGAGCAATCCGGCCGCCAGGAGGAGGGCGCGGAAGCTGCTGACGATGAAGGCGGCGTTGATACGGTTCATGGCGTCCTCGCGGCGGCCCGGATGGGTCTGACGATTGCGGCATTCCTCATGCGAAGACCGTGCCAACCGCATTCCCCAGGCATTGCAAGGGGGTGAGGCCATCCAGGCCGTCGCCACCCCGGCAGATTCTGCCGGGGTGGGGGATGGTCCCGTTCGCGCACGATTCGCCGCTTTGCCGGGCCGGGGGTTGCGGATACACTGCCGGGTCAGGGAATGGCTTCCCGAGAGCGGGGACAGGAATGAAGGTTTCCAACGTCGGGTCGGGCGCCCCCACCGGGGGCTCCAGGCGCGTCGACAAGGCGGATAAGGGCAAGGGGCAGTTCAAGCAGGCCCTGGTCGAAGCCATGGGCTCGGCCGAGGAAAGCCATGCCATCGAGGCGCCGTCGGCGCTGGGGGCGGTCGACGCCCTGTTGGTGGTGCAGGCCGCCGGCGACGCTCCCGACCGCGAGGCCCGTCAGCGTCTGGTCCGCCGCGGCGAGGACATCCTCGACCGCCTCGAGGAAATCCGCCACGGCCTGCTGATGGGCACGGTGCCCAAGGATCGGCTGGTGGCGCTGGCGCAATTGGTCCGCGCGCGGCGCGAAACCTGCGCCGATCCCCATCTCGCCGGCCTGCTCGACGAGATCGAGCTGCGCGCCGAGGTCGAGATCGCCAAGCTGGCCAGGACCGCGCCTAGAGCGTGATGCCCAAAATGGGCATCACGCTCTCTCCTTGTA
>JACRFY010000007.1 GCA_016212565.1 Magnetospirillum sp.
CGACTATCCCAAGGGCCTCAAGGTCACCGACGCCGAGATGGACGCAATCGCCATCAACGGCTGCGACTTCCATCCAGAGTGGAACTACACCATCTCACCCCGAAAGCCGGATCGTGCGGTTGTTTTGGCGTAGATCCTTATGCGGGAGTTCCTGAACGGTATCCGAGGCACCGAGGAAGGGCTGAAGTGGGCAATTGCCGGTGAATGGCTGGAAAACCCACTGCCGGACGAATCCGAGCCAGATAAGGAGTTCAACTTCCTCACCGACACCGGGTTGCTCACCAATCAGGAGGTGGCGCGAATTCTGGAGAAGGGGACGCTGTGGCCGATAGACACGGTGTTCAACCAAATCCGCTACCGGGTCCGTGCTTTCGGTCGCGCCGTGCCGTCTCAGCGCCGTGCCCGGAAAATGTGGCACGCCTACTGCCCATACGACCCGAACATGGTCATCAAGCTGCTCGAAATCTACCGCGTCTGGCACAACTACATCTGGCACAAGGACAAACCGAAGAAGCGGCGCGACGTCTCCCCGGCCCAGAAGCTGGGCTTGGCCAGCGGCGAGGTCCGTTGGGACCACATCCTGGGCTACGACGTGCGGAAGAAGGTCAAGGCAGCCACGAAGGCTGCCTGAAGCGCCTGGGAGGCCATCAGGAGAGCCGTTGGGGCGATTGACGCTGCGCGTGCTCCAACTGGCCCAGAAGGTCATCCAGGGGCAGCGGGATCGTCAGGGCGCGCCCGGCGACGATGGCAACGGTGGTGTCGCAGCACTGGTCGCCGTCGGACAGCATCTGGATGGCCGACACCCGGACGACGTGGCGCAGGCCGTCGGAATCGACCAGGAGCAGGTAGCCGGGCATCAGCGGTTGGGCGACGATCTCCACCATGGCGGCGTCACCCCATCAGGACTTGCCGTGCCAGAGCCGCTGCCAGTTCGGGCGACGGCGGAGTAAAGTCGGGGTCGCCAAGCTCGTAGAGCGAGCCGGAAAGCGTCTGGGCAAGGTGCCGGTCAAAGTCCACGGCAACGAGGTTGCTGGTAGCGATCAGGCGGCCCCTGGAGCGGGCGGTGCCGACCAGGAACACCGGCAGGCTGACGGTGGCGTCTTCCTCGTCGTCGTCGTCCTCGGGGGCGTCCAGCAGGATACGGATCGAGATGATCCGCCAGCCGTCCATCACGTCCTTCACCGCCTTGTCGGTGGCCACCACCGGCCTCCGCACGTCGGCAATCTCCTCGGCACTCGCCAGTCCGATCCGCACCACCATGACGGACTCCATCGACATCTCTCACCATGTTCATGGTACGTTCGCGCAGTGCGGGCCGTCAACCTGGGTTCAGGGGGTAGGCGTTTGGCCGGATTGCTCCATCCCTATGGCTGGCGCGATCAAGATGCAGCCTTCATCCGAGATGAAGCTGTTCCCATCCGCCTCTGCCCGAGATAGGCAGCAGGTATCAACGCTCAGGCCAAGTTCACGCCCAACGAAGTCGCAGAGTTTCCGCCGGAAATCCATGATGGAGGATGGGGTGTGCGAGTGCCCATACACGATCAGCAGGTCGATGTCGCTCGGCGATGACGAGCGGGCGAATGAGCCAAAGACATAGATACTGACATTGGGGGGCAGAAGCCCATCAGTCCCGTTCAGGAGGAGTGTAATTAAGGAAACGCGGCCCTTTGTACCAGACGGCACCGAGAAACTCCTTGAATGTGAACAGGCCAACACCCCGCAGCTTGCAATCTTGCTTGGCTTCGTTGCTATACCCGTTCCATGCACTCATCGTGACGATGGCATTGAGGTCAGGGTGCTCGCCCATGATCACGTAGACGTCCGCAATGGAGACGACGTAGACGTTCGTCAGGAACGTCTTAACGGCTGGCTTCCCGTCGCGGATGACATTGATGACCTGATACGATAGTTCCTCAACGCCGTCGATTACCTGAGACCCCTTCAGGTAGTTAATGAGCGATTCACGGGATTCCGGACGCGGAACCTTTTCGTAGCAGCCATGTTCAGGCATTCTTCACCCCGAAAATGTTATTCATTTCCTTGGGAAACAGCGGTGCATTGGCATCTTTGTCGCCGCTCAGATGATTGAATTCAAGGGCTTCCTTGTGGAGCCGGAACGCCTGGATGACGGCCAACTCGTCTGCACTCATCAGGTGGCTGTTGGCGACGGCCAGTTCGAGAATCTTGCGGTTGTTCGGGATGATCTGCGTCCTGACCGCCCGTGCCCAGGCCGCTGCCGCATTGGCAAGCGGATCGGTCCATTTCGCCGAGAACGGCCCATAGGTCTCGAAGGTGACACGGTTCTGGATCAGCAGCGCCAAGACCGCTTTATTCAACTGCGCCCGCGTGTCGTAGCGGGGGACGCCAAAGCAGGTGGTGATTTTTTCTTCGTGCTGGGCCTTCCAGCCAAGCAGAAGATCATCCGGGAATTGCTCGGGATTCTTGTCAACGATGGTGTGGCAGGTCGGGCACAGCACCAGGATGTTCTGGTATTCGTCGCGCTGGTTCAGCGGCAAGGGGTGATCCCCCCTGGGGCCATCCGCCTTCTGGCCGACGATGTGCGCCAGTTCCTCGACGCTGGTGATCTCGCCGGTCTCGAACATGGGGAACAGGTCGCAGTGACACTCCGGGCGCATGCAGTATCCGCCAGAGCGGGACAGCAGCATCCGCCGAACTCGTTCGTTGATCGCCATGGCTCCCCCGATTGCTTGGCGCTCTGACGCTATGCCTGGGCATCAATGTTTGGCAAGACCCTGATGCCGCACTCGTGCATCAGGTATTGCCGCCAAAGATGGGCATAGGCATTATCGCGGCGGCCCAGCAGTCAGCAGGGCGTGCCACTCATTTTGAGGCCGTTATGGCGGAATATGACGTCCACAATCCTGATTCCCTCAGCATTGAAGAAGAAGACCTTTTCCTGGAATTCTTCCGCCTCGCGGCAAAGGAACACTGGTCTTCGCCACTTTCTTGGCCAGAATGGGATTATTTCTGGCGATTGGGACTAATGCTGTGGCGGACGAAGAGTGAGCGCCTGAGTTCACTAAAATTCAGCATTGATGGGACTCGATGGTCAGGAATTCAGAATGATTCTGACTGGATGCTCAACTTTCGTTATTGGTTAAGGCGGGGCTACGATCTTGCCAGATGCTATGAAGAAACACGAGATAGCCACCTGATCTGCCATGCGGCATATAGAGCCATCAAGGATGGCCTCGGCGAAGGGGCGCACGAAGACTTGCTTCTACTCAAAGAACTGCGACCGAGCACTCTGGCTCTGAAACGGAAAATCAGAATTCTTGCGTCCCAGCTAGGGTCATAACCTCTTGAAACACCAAACTAGCGCGCGCCATGGCGTCCATTTTTCATGAGGCATTTCATCCATTGAGGCTGTCGCAAGATTCGGAGGCGGATTGTCAATACCAGCCCCTCGCAAGCCCCGGCCCCGCAAAATCTTGTCGTATTGCACGATAAGTGGCCGAAGATCACAGACCCCATCCTCCACGTCCAATCGCTTTAGGACTTCTTGGAAACTAGGGGCGTCAAATCGAGTCCCCTTCACCGGAATATGGTTAAAAAGCGCGTCTCCTGTCTCTATCAGACCAACAGGCTGTGTTTTGGCCATCTCAGCACCGACGACCATAATCGGTGTAAGAAAGAATTTGGCATGGGCCAGAGAGCGAGCATCCACTTTGAGGCCAAAGAATGAGTACGCCCCTTGCTGAATAAACGGCTCCGCAGCCAGCCTAAGTTGGTCCGAAAATATAATATGCTCCTTGATATTGCGCATGGTTCCCTCGCTATTTTTAAGTTATTATTTGTACGCGCGGGGGCGTGACGCAAGGTATTTTGATGTATCTGATGGAGTGTCGTTGACTGAAGTTGATGTTACTGTCGAGGGTATGGAATTAGGCCGAACTCCGGCTCAAGTAAGAATAGAGCTTCCAATGCATTTGATATGGGTGACTATGGTTGATAATGCCGTGATCCGCCCCGATGGAGAATTGTGTAAGGAAGTGTACGCCCATTATGGGCTGTGCATGTATCTGGCTCAGGTGTTCGAGACTGGGCTGATCAACATCCTCACCGCGCTGGAAACAGCGGCCAGCAAACGTCCAGACCAGCAGACTTTCGAGACGCTCTACGCAAAACACGAGGGGCTGACGTTCGGGAACTTGATGAAGGCTCTGGCACGCCATCACATCCTGCCCGATGACCTGACCGAGGAAGTGCGCTTGCTGAAATTGGAACGGGACCGGCTTGCCCATCACTTCTGGCGGGAGCACGACCTGGATTTCATGACGGTTGGCGGGTGCCACGTCATGATCGAACGGCTGGAGCAATTTCAGCGGCGGTTTGCGGACTTGGACAGGCGTGTCACCCAAATACAGACACTGGCATTTGGCCGCCTCGGCTTCGATCCTGAGACCTTCGATAAGCTGTCACAGCAGGCCATGGTGGAAATGCGCGAAGAGGCCCGCGCTCGGTATGCGTCGTCTATCAACGATTGAGCCTTACCCTGGCAGCGAGCCGATGGTGCGTCTTCAAGCAATTCGCACGAGATGCTTCATGAAGCTGGATGTGATCTCAAAAACGAACTCGATTTCCTCCTCGATCACGGCATCGTCGTGCTTCACATAGGAATTCTGATATTTCGTGTAGTAGTCGATAAGCTTCAGGAACATATTCTGAAATTCAGGTGACCCGCCGCTGGATTTAACTAGCTGCCCGAGGGCTGACACCTGATTTTCCAGGGACTTCTCATTGCCCAGGATATCCTGAAGGAGCTTTTCCAGAGCTAGCCTGAGATCGTCCAAAAGGTTTCGGGAAAGCCCTCCGGCCTTGTACTTGGCCAAGGCCCCTTCATAGAGTGTCCGAGAACCAGTATATCCCTGGAGCCAATGCTTGGTTTCCTCAATCAGTTGCTCATTAAGAGCATGGCCCGCCGCTTCCGTTGCAAAATGCGCGTAGTCTTTGATCAGCTTCAGTTTGAGCTTTGTTCGCTCGGGGTCATCTTTCAGTGAGAACGAGCGATGATCGCAAAGTTCCAGGATGATGCGGAACTGCTGCGGCCCCGAGAAAACCTCTAGGTTCTGGGCCAGTGCCGTCCGCTTGTTGGGGGCCTCGTAGGGATAAACTGGATGCGGAAGGTTCACGCCATATTCGGCAGCGTAGGTTGCGGTGGCTCTGACAATCACGGAACCGCTCAGACCGGCGCTGGTATCCCCCAGGATATCCGCAGCATACGAGATGAACGCTGGTGAGATTTTGTCGCTTCCAAGCATTTTGGCCCCGCAGCAAATCGCAAGCCGACCATAAATCATTTGGCGGGAAAGCCAACGGCGAGCACGCACGAAAAACCCGGCCAGCCTGCGGCTGACCGGGTTCATGGTGGTCAACACCTCATTGGCAGGGCTGGGGTCGCCCCCCAGCCCCTACAATGAGGTGTAAAGGGGTATAGCCCCTTCCAAAATGGCAGAAGCCGCAGGTTCCCTGGGATTCCTGCGGCTTCAACCTTTTGGTGCCCCGTGTCTCCGGGCTACGCGCCCTTTTGCTTGAGTGGGAACTTTTTTAGGCGCTCAGCGAATTCACCCGTGCCTTGGCGAAGGTCAACTGCCTGCCGAAATACCGACGGATGTAGGTCTCCATGGCCGCACGGCTGGCGCCGATACCGGCGTCCGCCCATTCCTGCAGCCGCCGCAGGATACCTGGGTCCCAGCAGTCCTTATGGATCAACTGGGCCAACTCGCGCCCCCGGTCGGTGATCGAGATCGTATCGGTAGGAGTTCGGCGCCACAGGACGGGATCGGTGCATCGCCTCATCTCGCCCTCCGGGCTGACAACGGTCACCACACCGAGGGAGGCCCAGGTGCCGATGTCCTCGGCCGAAAGATCGCAGCCGTATAATCCCGATCCCGAAGGTGTCGACCAGCGCTCGACCAACTCGCCGAGCGAGGATTGTTCTCGGCGGGTGAGGTCCAAGAATCCTTGAACCTCGCCGGGTGAGGAGAAGATGTGCTGGCGCAGCAGCGGCAGCACCAGCCGAGCGGTGTATTGGAAAACCATCTCGGCGTTCAGGCGCCACCACCATTCGAACAAGTCGATCGCGCGTTGTCGGTTGTCGGTCGCGTGCCGCTCGGACAATGGCTCGAACACCAGGTCCTGGATGGGGAGGCTGTCGCCGCGCCACGGCACCTGCTTGCCCCGCCAGTCAAGCACGAGGACGCGGGACCGGATGATGGGTTCGGCGTCGAGCAAGGTGTCGAGCACCGGTTTGTCCAGCACCGGGGTCCTCGTCTGATCGGCCAGCAGGAAGATGATCGGGCCAAGGTCCTGGACCTGATGGGGCCGCCCTGGCACGCGCCCGGGATCGATGGAATAGCCATCCTGTCCCAGGGCGTAGATGTCGGCGCGGAAATCGATCTCCCCGAACGAATAGCCTGGCGTAGCGGGCACAGCCGCCCAACCAGACAAGCTCGGCGGCGCCTTGGCGAAACCGACGCGATAGGACTGGGCGATCCAGAGATCGCCGCCGACGGCCTGGCGGACTGCTTGGGCGAGGTCGTGGTCGATGTCGGGGAAGATGTTGAAGGATACCGGTGGCCTGCGCTTGGTCCTAACGGGCTTCGCGGGCACAGGGCGGTGAAGTGTGGGTAGGATAAAAAGGGGAGTGGTCATGGCTGAACCTCTGTCCAGCGACCGCCTGGCTTGGCCAGGAACAGGAGCGCGTTGCTCGGCGCGGCTTGGCCGCGAACTGTCAGTAACGAAGATGGCGGATCAGGTCGGCGGCGTCAACGTGGCGGATAACCTTGTCCGGTCCAATCCGTCAGACTGGAAGCTCGCCCTGCGGCCGGTGTCGGTGGCTCGCCGAAGAGCGTGGCATGCCGTCGATGACCACGATCTCGGATGGCGCCTTCCCACCCCAGTCGAATTCCGCCCAGGCCTTATCAAGCCTCTTCTTGACGTCGGCCCCGCCACCGAGGTTGATCACCACGTAGTAGGCGCCGTAAGCGTCCTCAGCCTTCTTGTAGACCTCCAGCTGGGTGGTCAGCCCCGGGACAACAGCGCGGTTGGTCGACAGCTTGATCTCAACCAAGATCCGGCAGTCGAACCCGGCCGAGAACTTGAAATCCACCGGACCGCCGCCACTGTCAGCCTCGGGTGTTATGTCGAGGTTGCGCAGACGGCAGATCTCCTCCGCCACCATGAAGAACATGCGCTGGGCCGTCTTCTCCGGGCGCGGTTTACCATTCCTGTCCCAGAGGTCAGCCGCAAATCGACGGCCCTCCAGCCAAAACCGGAACCGGTCGATGATGGCGCCGACCAGCCGGTGAGCTTCCTCTCGGTCGACCGAATGCTGCTGTGTGACGTCGAGCATCTCGGCAGGCAGGTTGCGGACTAGGCGCCGCCAGAAGATCTGGCCATCGGGGTCGGTCGTGTGGTCGTAGGGCGTCTTATCGACCGAATCCATCATGGCGACGACGGTGCGGAAGGCCTCGGCGTTCGTCATCGCCGCGTCGCGCACCAATTGCCGGGCGGCGCGCCTCTCTTCCTTGGTCCGGGCTTCGAAGATTTGACCGATCAGGGTGTTGACCTGATGGCGCAGCTGGGTGTTCTCCGACGCGGCCGACATCACCCCGTCCCAATCCGTGGCAATCGGCAGTTTCCTCAGGATGTCCAAGGGAACCAGCACGACCGGGAGCTTGCGCCGGACGCAAGGATTCGTCGGCAGCATGTAGGGGGCACCCTTGCGGCTTAGGTAGCGCTCGCAGGGCACACCGAGGGCTTGGGCGACACGCTGCGTGAAAGCATAGAGGGCGTCGTCGATGGCGGTGGCGGTCATGTCGCTGATCCGGTCGGGGCCGATACCGTCTTCCAGCAGGGCCAGGACAGGAAACAGGCTGGGGTCGTCGTAGCCGATGGTCACGATATCCTTGGCCACCCGGAACAGGCGCTCGGTCATCTGCGGGCCGGAGCCGCTGCCCGCCACCGTGGCGCTGCCGTATCCGAGGCAGATCCCCGCGACCTCGGGGAAGGTCAACGACTGCTTGGCGCTGCGGTCGGCGACATCACCGGGCGCCGTCGACCGCTTGATCAGGGTGATGACCTTGCCGAAGTGCTCGCGGAACTGCTCGGCGGCACCCCTGCTGATTTCGTCGTGCTGGCTGAAGGGCAGCAGCAAGGGGTCGATGAACAGGGGCGTGTCGGAGTTCAGCAGCGGATCGAACACGCCGAGTTCATCCATCCGTTCGGGCGGGATGCCGAAGTGCTCGGAGAAGGAAATTAGGCGAGAGACGCGGGCCATTGACTGCCTCGGAGTCGGTTCAGGCGCCTCAAGGATAACTTCAGCGAGAAGTCCGAACAATCCATGGTTAGAGTGCTGGAAAGGACTGCGCTAGCGTGATTAAGTTCCCCAGTCGCGCCGCTCGGCGCCGCCATGGCGGTTGGAGGGATTCTATGGCCGGGAACGAACCTGATTACTGGATCGGTGATGACGAAGAGGGCTGGTTCTTCGAAATCACCAAAGACGGTTACGCCACGCGGCCCCAGCGGAACCGAGTCGACGCAATTTCACAGAAAGAGTCCGCCGATGGATGTAAGACGATGGGCCTTTCCCACGAGCACATCGTCCTCTTTCGGATTCCTCACGAAGAATTGCGAGATGATTTTCCCAAGGACTTGCACATCTCAATGCTGGGACGCCAAGATGAAGATGGCTTGATTGTCCATGGCCCCGATGGGTTCTTGGATGATGAAATTTTTTATGACCGCGAAGAATTGCAAAAGGTGGTCATCGAAGCTGAGGCGGCTAAGAAGGCGTCCGGCCCGAGGTTGTTCTGACCTGCGCTCGAATCCGGTTTATCCTTTGGATTAGGGGGGTGTCCTGCTTCTCCAGGCTGCTGTAGCCGTGGATGGCGACGTGCTTCATCGCTTCGCCGCACCGCGTCCGCATGGCCTCAAACTCGGCAATCTCCTCGGCATGTCCGCGCTCCAATACAGTCGTAACCGCAAATGGAATGGCTCGACTCAGCTGAGGGAACAAGCCAACTTCTTCCAGAGATTGGAAGACACGTAAAATTTCAGCAACGGGCATGTCCTTGTAAGCCATTTTCATTTCTCCAGGTGGGCATACCCCATGGAGAAACGAAAACATGCAAGGAACAAGTCCTTGAGGGCAGCGATGAAATTCACAGAGCTATACGTGAACGGCGAAGACCGCACGGCTGAGATGCGGAAGATCGCAAGGATCATCGGCCTAGATGCGCTCGGCGACCGGTATAGCTCTCTTCTCCATTATCAGTTGGCGGTGTCGTATCTCTCCGGCGAACTGAACTATCACAAGGTCATGCGCGAGATCGACGCTCTGGAGCGCGGCCAGCCCACGACCACGAAGCAGCCGACCATGTTCACCGGGCCTCTTCTGGGCGGGCTGTGGCACAAGCACTATTTCGCCGACGGCATGGGCGCCATGATCAAGAACCTGATCAACGGCATGAACCGGAATGGCCTGCCGTGGATCGAGGAGCGTGCCCGCCAGGTCACCGAATCCGGCGAGGACTATTATCTGACCGAGGAAGACTTTGGCCGGATCGCTCATGATGCCGTCATCGGCAATTGGGAGCGGCGGTCGGCTGGGCGCCAGTTCACGGGCGAGTGGATCATCTACGCCCAACACGAAGGCCGGAATTATTACCTGTGCCTGGCCAACCACAATGATGGTGACGACCGGATCATGGCGCAGATCGACGAGATCTGCGTCGCTGAATTCGTCTTCTTGATGGATATACTCGGGAACCGAAGCACCTGATCACAGGTCACCAGCGAAGCGGCCGTCATCACCGGGCCAATTCCCAGCGCGCAAGTGGTCGAGGATTCCTTTCGCCATTTTCAACGCCCCGCTGGCGGACAGATACCCAATCTCGATCACCCACGTCCTGTCATCCGGATTGAACTTCGCGCTCCTGAAGGTGCGCTTGATCGCCGCCACCAGGCCCTTGTGGTAGGGGAATGAAAAGGTGATCAACCGAATGCTGGCCTCGTCGTCCTCATCCCGCTCGACCGCCACCTTCACCCGCCCGGCGCCGCGTGCAACATCATCGGCCAGCCGAATAAGATGAAGACGGCGCTGGCGCATTTGCTCCCGCTCCTCGTCCTGCTCTGCTTCCCATCTGTGCCTGAGCTTGAAGGACGTTGACCGAGATTTTCGCGGGTCAAGCAGAAGCCCTCGTTCCTGGAGCAAGGCCTCCCAGGCCTCCACATCGCCAACCCCCGGCCTTGGGTTGCCCGGCGCCCATCGAGCACGCCAACCCGTCTGTCCGGGACGGGTCGCGGTGCGGTCGTTGTAATGCCAGGGAGAGAGAGCCGCGTCCTCCTTAATTATCCCAGAACCGCTCTTGGTCGCTCGGCAGTTCGGGCAATAACGCCCTGCGTTTTCGGTGCGCGGTCGATCAGAACGCCTCGGCTTGGCCCATGGGTCAGGGACCGCTGTTTCGGTCTCTATCTCGTCCATCAAAGTGGAGGAGATTTCGGAATAACGAACGCGCTGCCAGGAGGTGTAGTGCCAGATTTCACCGCATCGCTGGCAAATGACGTCGAACCCAATCAGGGTAACGGGAATGCTGTCGATCCAGCCGGTATCCCACACGAGGTCATTGCGCACGAACAGCTTCGTGTTGCGAGCGACGAATTCCTCCCAGGCGCCCGGATGCTCAGGCAGAATCAGAACCCGTAGGTTCTCATTGATTGTCATGTCGCGGGGCATCAGGCGCATGAACCACAGGACTTCGACGCCGGATTGCTGGTAGCCCTGCGTCCGTTCCTTGGTGACTTGGGTGGTCTGGGCCGACAACTGGATCTCGATGGCGAACCGGCCGCCCGCCACCTCGGCCATCACGTCGGCTCGCCACGTTGGCCCGGAGACCTCGGTCTCGGCGGTGGCACCGGCATCGATGGCAGCCTGGGCCGCCACCGTCTTCAGCCGCTCATGGTCCTCGCTTTCGCCCTGCCAATCGCAATCCTGATGGCGAACCTTGTGGGCGAAGAAACGGGTGCCGTGGGCGTGAAAGGTCTTGGGAACGGCGGGCACACCGCAGCACGGCATCGTCAGCCGACCATCCTTCGACGCCTTGCGCAAATCCTCCCACCCGATATCGGTCGGCAGCGAAAAGGCGAGGATGGAGGCGCCATCCAATTTCGCTCTCAACGGCAATTACTCAGCCCCCCGCTCCAACCATGACCGCTTGGCCCAGGCGTCGATGATGCCATCCGGAAAAGCCTGCCACTGGGCGTCGATCAGCGTAGGCTTCGACGGCAGCCATGACTTGGGCGACCAGGGATGCCAATCCTCTTTCAGCACCACCTCACCGTCGTGAACTTCGAAAATCTTCACCCTTCGCCCCCGGTCGACACGCAAATAGGTCGAGATCGAGTTGCGTAGAACCTTGACGCAGCCGAACTCGTCCCTGAGAGCAATGAGTCTTTCCACCAGCGACTTGTGGTACGGGACGATGGACACCTTGGCCTTTCGCAGAACGGCATCATCACCATGCTTGGCGGCCAGCCAGGCCACGGCGCCTGTCAGCCTGTGATACCCGTTCTCGCAGGTGACGGCGCCAGCCACCGACCGAAGCCGCAGGTCGTAAAGCCCTCCTTCCCCGGGGAAACCCTGATCACGAATCTCCGACTCAAAGTAATCGAACACGAAGCGGGACCAGTTGTTGTAAAGGCGCTCGGCGGCGGCCGTGCGCCAGGTGTCGCCTTCTTCGGTGAAGTTGTCGCGCAACGTCCCGAGAATTGCTCCCAGCGGCACGTCGATGAACTCGGTCGTCGCGCTGGCCATCCTTGGCACGACCATGTTGATCATCGACTTGATGCTCGGCGACAGCAAAGCCTCATCGAGGATCGCGGCATTGCAGCCGGAGACAGCCTTGCGAATTTCATCAAGGGCGTCGGCCTCAAGCGGAGGCAACCCCATCGCCTGCGAAAGCTCATCAACGAACCTGAGTTGGGCGAGCGTCGGCACCAGGGCGCTCTTGTCCCGGGACAACAGCCTGGCCGCGATAGTTGCCCGCTGGGCCTCGATCGGACCATAGCTAGCGAACGCTTGCTCCTGCGCCGGGGTCAAGTCGAACCACGGGGTCAGCCCTTCTCGATTCATGAAAGTTGTGGCGGCGTCGCTCAACTGCATCATTACCCCCATTCAGCCGCCCCAATCTTGTGGCAGGACCAGAAGATATTCAACCGAGAGGAGGAAGCTCTTTGGTGGCCTGCTTTACCCGCGTACTATGGGGAACCGAAGGCGTGACGAGAGCCTGTGTCGCTGCTCCGACAGCCCGCCGGGTCTCGCCCCTGACCGAGAAAGAAGCCGGGCGCCACCATGAGCCGTCTCCGCCGGAATATTTACAGTAATAAGCTCAATAATCTGCTCCAGAGCGCGGAGGACGAAGCGTTCTTTACAATGATCTGGGCGATTCGCACTGCGCAGACAGGGCGCCCTGACCGTGCCAAACCGTTCCTTGACTTCCCACCGCAGGCCGCCACCGACGAGATGGGGTCTGAATTCGCAGCGCACCCGTGGAAATGTGAGACCCTGTTGAACGAGGTGCTCACTGTTCCGAAGCTGCCACAGATCCCAGGACGGCCGAACCGCATCCTCAACTGCAGCAGCTTTGGCGCCCTCGCAACGGTAATGAACGTGCTGAGGGAATTGGAGAATGCCGAGGACGGGTTTACTCTCAAGCGTGTCGATGTTTTCAAGGAAATACACCGGCTCTCCCAGCGCCAGTTCGAATGGCAGCGCGGATTCCTCAGTCTGGCGAACTTCTACCGGTCGGCCTTCATCTACGGCGGCCCCCTGACCAGGACATTTTTCGAAGACGCCAAGGGACTCACGTTATCTGATTTCTCTTTGGCCTGCTTCGGCTTGCAAGCCATCTACTACCACCAGCCAGTGGTCCGGCGTGGCGGTGGATTGGATAGCGTTGGGATCTCGGAGGCGACCTTGAACAAGGTCTACAACTTGATCTCCATCCCGCATGACCAGGCACGACAACGAGCAATCGAGATCAGAGCCGGAAATGGTCACACGGGCTATAAGCGAAGTCCATTCCGAGAATACCCGTGCATTGCCTTCGGCAGCGGAGGAGAACGTCTACGTGCACCTCTTCCAGCCCTGTTGATGCTTCGGGCGACGACAGGTGTGTTCTACGATGTCACCAAGGCCAATGGTGACGTGAGAAACGAGATCGCGGGCCGCTTTGAGACGTACTGCATTGAACTTCTCCAGCACATGCTGCCTTCCCGCGCCGTCCGGCCGAGCTTCAAGTACAGGGTGCGAAAGAACGTCATCGACAGCCCCGACATCGTGCTGTCGGACGAATCGGGTGCCATCTTGGTTGTCTTCGAATGCAAGGCGCGACGGATGAGCTACGAAGCGCGCTTTTCAGAGGATCCCGTCGCTGAGGCACGGCAGGCTTACGAAGAGGTGGCGAAAGGTGTGTTTCAGATCTGGCGGTTCGTGTCGCATCATCGCCGAGGCTTGCTTGGCAGCGAACGGCTGGTCAATGACGTCCGAGGCGTCGTCGTGACGCTGGACACATGGCTCTCAGCGGCCACCAGCATCCACGCTGAGGTCTTCAATCTCGCCAAGAATATGGCGGACAAGGCCTCAGAGATCATCGAAGCGGACCGGATCTCCGTCACCTTTTGCCCAATTACAGACCTCGAATACACCCTGGGCACGGCGACGGAGATCTCCTTCCTAGAAGCGATTGCTGCCGCTGCTGAACCGCGCTTCCAGGGATGGATGCTCTCGAATGTTCACGAGCAGGTTGCGCCAAGCGTGAAGCAAGACAACGGCTATCCATTCGAGGACCGCCTTGCCGAGGTCTGGCCGTGGTGGAAATTTATGGAAGAGAGAAAGGCGCTCCGGACCGGCAAAGCGCGGACCACCGGACGGGAAGTGACGACGACCGCTGATTAACGGGCGGTGCGCACCCGTGCGTATCAGGCGGTCTATCTCAGTTCCCTATATCACTGTCCCAATCGTCAGGGCGCCTTCCCCCCATCAATGCAGTCGAGCACTTGCTCCAACGGCTCGGGCACGTTGATCGGGCGCCCGGCGACGACCAAGGTGCAGCTGTCGTGGAACTCATCGCCGTCGGCGACACGTCGCCCGATACCGCCGTCACCTCCTGCCCTGTCGCCCATCTGATCTCGATCATCGTTTCCACCTCCATCCGGCGAAATCGGAACATAGCAGGAACTACGATGGTGCGCCATAGCCTTCGGCGGCTAGTGCGGCAGATAACATGTTGACATCATTGGTAATTTTCACTCGCCCCCGCTCGGCGCAGCCCTGCGGGCGCTTAGGGCAGGAATATTGCGCACCAGATGTTGTTGGTGTATCTTTTTGCCGCATCATTATATAGCGGAGGTTGGGCGTGCTGCCACATGAGTACGCTGTGATCGGCCATAGCCGGGCGGTGTGGGGGCGCCATCTTGGAACGGTCGCCGCCGTGATCGCCAGCATCGGCTCGGCAGCTGCCGTGGCAGGCTTCAAGTTCGCCCAGGAACTTGGCCTGGGCGAGACCGGTCAAATCATCCTGTGGCCGGTGACTGCCGCGCTGATCTTCCCGCTCGCCCATCTGGCCTTCGATCGCTGGGTGTGGAAGTGGCGCCGGGTCTCGACGTTGCTGAAGATCCCTGACCTCAATGGCGAATGGAACTGCCAAGGCCGCACAACCAGCGTCGACCCGTCTCGGGAATGGGCGGGGACCGTGACCATCGATCAGACCTGGGAGAAGATCAAGGTCCACCTCAAGACGGCCCAATCGTCGTCGCACAGCATCAGCGCCGCGCTGGTCCATGAACCGCGTGTGGGCTATCGGCTGATGTACAGCTACCGGAATGCTCCCAAGATCGGCGAGCCGGAACTGGCCGCCCATGTCGGCTTCTGCGAATTCATCTTCGACGAGGCGCTGACCGGCGCCGACGGCGAATACTTCAACAACCACGGACGCACCACCTCTGGCCGGATGCGCCTGACCAGGAAGACCGCCAATGGCAACTGACTATTCGAAGCGGCTGGGCAGGATGCGGGAGCGCCGCCAGGGCAGTGACAGCGGCATTGTTAATTTGGCTGAGGGCATGGGCTTGGCCTCGCAGATCCTGACCGGCTACACCAAGGAAGCCTACCAGGACCGTGGCAAGACCGAGACCACGCGGTACGCTTTGGGTGCCATGCAGGCAGTCGACGCCGAATACACCAATGTCAGCATCAAGGAGGGCGATCGGGTCAGATCCCAATTGTCCAACGGCCTATATTACTCGGGCATCTCGGTCGAGTTCGAGTACCAAGGGTCCGTCCCTCTCGACATCCACATCAAGCGCCACAGCGACATCGATCTGTTGGTACTCGATAGCCGCTTTGTGACGCACGATGCCGCCGCAGCAATGGCTGCGGGAATTCAATATGGCCCATCATTGCCAAAAACGGCGGTGCAATACCTGCTTGAACTCCGGGGGGCCTGCGAGCGCATTCTCATCAATGCCTACCCTGCCGCTGACGTCGACACCTCGGGCGCCAAGTCCATCAATCTCAGCGGCGGCTCTCTCCAGCGGAAGGTGGACGTGGTGCCCTCGCACTGGCATGACTCCGCCACTTACCAGCGCAGCGGCCAGAAGCACGATCGCGTCGTGCAGATCCTCGACAATACGGTGCCGACCACAATTTCGAACGCCCCCTTCCTGCACATGAAGAGGGTGAACGATAAGGATGCGGTGACGGGCGGCGGCGCCAAGAAGGTGATCCGCTTCCTCAAGACGTTGAAAGCGGACTGCGATCAGGACATTAGCTTGTCGAGCTACGACATCGCCTCGCTGGTCTGGCACTTCAACGACCGTGGACTGACCCAACCTGCCTACCGAGAACTCGCCCTGATCGCAGTGGCACAGGCGCAGTTGAATGCCATGTGCCGGGACTATGCGGGAACCTGCCAGTTGGTGACGCCGGATGGATCCCGGAAGATCATCGACGAGCCGGGCAAGTTTCTTTCTTTGCAGAAGTTGTCGGCCGAGGTCGATGCCATCGCTGCCGACATCGCCAAGGAGCTTGATCCTCTCGTCCAATTCCTTCCCGACCGGATTCGACCGGCTCTGGAGGCGGCGTCCATCTGGTGATGGGCGCCCATTTCCCTCCGATCTCGGTCTGTTCGGTCGATGCCGGACCGCTGTCTTGCGTCGCGGCCAAGCAATCCAGCACCATGGCGATCGTTTCAACAAGGTAGATCTACGGGAGCTTCCGCACCGCCGCCCGGAGCATCTCGTCGTTGACCTCAATATACCGCTGCGTCGTGGTTAAATGCTTGTGCCCGGCCAGGGTCATTATGACCTTGGCGGACACGCCGGAATGGGCCAACCGGGTGATGAACCATCGCCGCCCGCTGTGGCTGCTGGCGCCGTCGATCCCGGCCAGCGAATAGAGCCGGGTGAAAAGCTGGCACAGGGTGTTGCCGCTGAATGCCGTCCGCTTTTGGGTCAGCAGGAATGGCGCACTGGCAGGGCGCGCCGACACCTTCAATGCAGCGACGTACCGCTCCAATTCCTGGCGTAGCTTGTCGCTCACGAACACGGCGCGGGCCTCGCCGGTCTTAGTCGTAGCGGCGCGAAGCAGTACTTGCTCCTTGACCTCACCGTTGCTGGTCAACACGTCGCCGACGGTCAAGGCGGCAATCTCGCCGACGCGCATCCCGGCATAGTGCGACAGCATCAGCGCCGCCCGGTTTCGTGCTGCATGCTTCATGGTGCCGACCACGGCCAGCACCACCTTAAGCTCCCTTTCCGTCAACACCTTCGCCTGCTTCACGGCGGAAACCTCATGAAATGTGCCAAGCATGAGATGTCGCCAGCCTGGATGGGCTGCGTCTTCAAGGCTTTGGCACCGGCTCCGCCCTTCCGGATGGAAACGGGAAAGGCGCCATGGAGAATACACAAAGCCTTGATGGCTGCAACTCCCGTGAATTACAGAATGTCACGAAAGGCACAGAAGGCAATATTACCGCAATGACGGGCGTTAATCGCACTGTAACCTTGGGGGTATTCATTGGTGTCGTCGATTTTCAGGATGGTCTTGGAGACTTCCACGGCACGAAATTTATCGCATTCAAGGGGCGCGTCGCCGACCATAGCACTTGGTCATCTACCCATACCCATGGCCGTGGTTACGGCACCGCTGAGTACGGGATGGAGATGAAGATTGATTCGGTGGTTAAGGAAAAGCGCGAGTTCTTCCTGAAGGACGGGGATCAAGAACAGGCGCATCGCTTTACCGATGTCGATTTCCGAGTGCGCTCTGGAAGCATCGTATCCGTCGTCGCCGTGCAGCCACCGGGTGGCTCCCCACAATATTTCTTCGCAAAGAACCATGACACTGGCGAGAGAGTGTTCTTGTCGAAGTGTCCAATCCAAGGCATCGCCGGGATGGGTTCCAAGTTCATGACCATCAGCGGATTGCTGCTTCAGCTTGCATGGTGTTCTGCATCCACGGAGTCGTCGCGGATCGTTGGCAAGGGCGGGATCGACTGGGGGGCGGCGCCCACAGAACCCAACGTCGGAGCAATCCTCCTGGCCTTGCTCGGGCTGGGGCTAATCATCGGCGGCGTCAAGGGCATCGCCCGTGCGTCCAAGCACAATGCGAATCTGGATGCCGAATTCCAAAAGCACCTGACGAAGATGGAAGGCTACTTGGATCGACTGCCGCTGGCCCAAGCTGCTGCCGTGTGATGGCGGCGGCGGGCCTCCTTGCGAGTGCCGTCACTGTGGCGCTGTTGGTCGGCGCCACCACCGCCCAGGCCACCGAGATCGTCTACAACCGCACCGCCACCGCCGCCGAGATTGCCGTCATCCGGCAGGCCGCTCCAGAAATCATGCAGCAGGCCGGGGGCGATGCCGCCGGTCAGCGCATGGGCGGTGGATGGAATCGACGGCAAGGCGATGGTGCGGATCGAGGCAGGCGCCATCTGCGGCAGCATGGTCGGCTGCCCGGCCTATGTCCTGGTCGACGGCAAGGTGGTGTGGCGCGGCATGTTGATGGAGCGCGCCAACTGGCCATAATCGGCGGAACAGTCGGCACCTGGCCCATGGGGGTGTCGTCGTCAACTTGTGGTAGTTCGCCTTCGGCGACCGGTGGGGCTGCAATCTCATCCGGGTGTAGTCTCTCGCATCGACTCACGATTCCATGGATTGGAAGGACAACCCAAGCCATGCAGTCGGAACAGGATCAGAAGCGCTGAAAGGCGCCAATGGCATTCGGCTACGTTTCGAGGCGCGTTAGATGTCGGCCAAAATAAACTCACGGGCGGATGTCGGTGAATAATGGTCTGTGTAGTAGACGATGTAGGCGGTGCAGCGAGGGTCATCGATGTATCCGACCAGCAATTCAACGAAGTCGACCTCCATTTACTGCAATACGATCTTGATGTAAACGCGATTAGGAGGAACGACGCGCCGATTTAAGAAAGAAAACCGCATTGCTGAGGGTAATGCCAGCCCTCTCTTGCATTGGGCACCCCTACCATTGGCTTGTCAGCCAAGGAGGACCCACTCAGTTACTGCCCCTGGTTTCTGCGCACCTGACTGCACCCTTGTCGAAACGGCTTCTGCGCTAGTTCAGTAGCCGTCCGACGATAAGCGCAAAGACCTGCCCGCGTCTTGATACTGGCGGCTGGAGTGGCGATTTGAGGTCCAGGTCATCAGTCTGGCCTAACATGAGTAGCAAGGTGGCGACCTTCACCGGGGCCAGGGGCGCGCGAGGGTAGTTCCTTGCATGCACAAACCCAATTCTGATTGGAGAGCTACTTTTCAGGAGTCTTGGCCATGGACAACCTCGACAATCCGACCACGGCCCGCGTTGTGCGCGGGGCATTTCTTCACGTCGAGAGTCCGGCCGACAAGTTCATCGAGCGCCTTGCCAACGAAAAGAACCCCCAGTCCCGCCTTATCTTGGCCACCAGCGCTCTTAGGCATGACCCCGGGTGCATCGAAGCTCTCTGCTATCTGGCCGACCACGCCAAAGACTCGCAGTATGCCGTTGACCTGCTTCGCAAGGCCGTCGACGCCGGGCAGCAGTTGTGGGGGGCGGTGGCGTATGAGTACGGCGATGAGATGACTTGGTGGGGCTTCGCCGCCACGCGGCCATACATGCGGGCCATTCAGGCGCTTGGCGAAACCCACCACGAGATGGGCAACGACATCGCGGCCCGCGAGTGCTTCGAGCGGCTGCTGGAGATGAACCCACACGACAACCAAGGAATTCGCTTCCTGCTCGCCGGTCTCGAACCGCCGCCGTCGCTGGCAGCCGGGCGCTGATTCGCGCCACCCTCGGAAGCAGCCTACGCGGGATTTGGCAGGCCTCTAACTCATTGGCAGACCAGAATTTCGTCTGCCAAGCGGTCCAGTTAACTTGTCCGTGTCCAGAATATCGAGTCCGTTCACACTCACCCTCCTCACACATCCAGATCCCGCACGAACCGTGCATGCTTCTGGATGTAGTGGAAGCGGAGTTCCGGCTTGCGCCCCATCAGGGTCTCGACCAGGTTGGCCACCCCCTTGGCTTCCTCGTGGTCTTCCTCGGTACGGCCCGAGGGCAGGGTGACGCGGATCAGGATGCGCCGCGCCGGGTCCATGGTGGTTTCCTTCAACTGCGCCGGCGGCATCTCGCCCAGGCCTTTGAAGCGGCTGATCTCGATGTTCTTCTTGTTGGCGAAGGTGGTCTTCATCAGCTCTTCCTTGTGAGCATCGTCGCGGGCATAGACCACGGTCTGGCCATGCGAGAGGCGGTACAAGGGCGGCATCGCCAGATACAGATGTCCGTTGAGGATCATCTGCGGCATTTCCTGATAGAAGAAGGTCATCAGCAGACTGGCGATATGCGCGCCGTCGACATCGGCGTCGGTCATGATGATGATCTTCTCGTAGCGCAGCTTGTCGTCTTCGTAAGCGTCGCGGGTGCCGCAGCCCAGCGCCTCCATCAGGTCCTTGATTTCCTGGTTCTGGCGCATCTTGTCGGTCGAGGCCGAAGCGACGTTGAGGATCTTGCCGCGCAGCGGCAGGATGGCCTGGGTCTCGCGGTTGCGGCCCTGCTTGGCCGAGCCGCCGGCCGAATCGCCCTCGACCAGGAACAGTTCGGTGCCGACGTTGAGTTGGCGCGAGCAATCGGCCAGCTTGCCGGGCAGGCGCAGGCGCTTGGTGGCGGTCTTGCGGCTGGTTTCCTTGGCCAGCTTGCGCTTGAGGCGCTCGTCGGCGCGGTCGAGGATGCGCGCCAGCAGCGCCTTGCCCGATTCGGTGTCGCCCGACAGCCAGTGGTCGAAGTGGTCCTTGATGGCGCCGTCGACCAGGCGGGCGGCCTCGGGAGAGGCGAGCTTTTCCTTGGTCTGGCCCTGGAACTGCGGGTCCTTGATGAACAGGCTCAACAGCACGCAGGCGCCGCCCATCACGTCCTCGGCGGTGATCTGGGCCGCCTTCTTGTTGGCGACCAGTTCGCCGTAGGCGCGCAGGCCGCGGGTCAGGGCGGTGCGCAGGCCGGCCTCGTGGGTGCCGCCGTCGGGCGTCGGGATGGTGTTGGTGTAGGCGTTGACGAAGCCGTCGTCGTCGTCGTCGGGCCACGCCACCGCCCATTCCACCTGGCCCATGTCGTCGGCCAGGGGCGCGGTGCCGGCGAACCAGGTCCGCGTCGCCAGCGGCCGGCCCTTCAGCACCGCTTCGAGGAAGTCGACCAGGCCGTTGGGGAAGTGCAGCGTATCCTCGGCGGGGATGTCGTCGCCTTCCAGCAGCACCGGATCGCACGACCAGCGGATCTTGACGCCGCGGAACAGATAGGCCTTCGAGCGCGCCAGGCGGTAGACGGTGGCCGGCTTGAGATGGGCCCGCTCGCCGAAGATCTGCGCGTCGGGATGGAAGGTGACGGTGGTGCCGCGGCGATTCTGCACCGCGCCGACGCTTTCCAGCGGGCCCAGCGGCGTGCCGCGCGAGAAGGTCTGGCGATAGAGCTGGCGGTCGCGGGCCACCTCGACGACCATGCGGTCGGACAGCGCATTGACGACGCTGACGCCGACGCCGTGCAGGCCGCCCGACACCTTGTAGGCGTCGCCGCCGAACTTGCCGCCCGAGTGCAGCGTGGTGAGAATCACCTCCAGCGCGCTCTTGTCGGGGAACTTCGGATGCGGGTCGACGGGGATACCGCGGCCGTTGTCGCGGATGGTGGCGCTGCCGTCGACGTTCATCTCCAGGTCGATCCAGGTGGCGTGGCCGGCCACTGCCTCGTCCATGGCGTTGTCGAGCACCTAGGCCACCAGATGGTGGAGCGCGCGGTCGTCGGTGCCGCCGATATACATACCGGGACGGCGCCGCACCGGTTCGAGCCCCTCGAGGACCTCGATATCCTTGGCGGAGTATTGCGTGCCCTTGGGGGCCAATTGCTGGAACAGGTCGGACATGGCGCGCATTATAGGGGGGCGAAGGGCCGGCGCAAGCGCCATGCTGTAGGCCGAGATGCCTAGGCCACAACATCTTGAGGAGCCCAGGGATGTCCGAGAGCATCGAAACCGCCACCGCGCCCAAGGGACGGCTGTCGATCCGCACCATCGCCATGCCGGCGGACACCAATCCGCACGGGCATATTTTCGGCGGCTGGCTGATGAGCCAGATGGATCTCGCCGGCGGCATCCATGCCTATCAGCGTGCCCGCGGCCGGGTGGCGACGGTGGCGGTCGAGGGCATGGAGTTCCACCAGCCGGTGTTCGTCGGCGACGAGGTGTCGTGCTACAGCGACATCGCCCATGTCGGCCGCACCTCGATCGCCATCCGCGTCGAGGCCTGGGTGCGGCGGCGCTGCATGGACATCGCCCAGATCAAGGTCACCAGCGCCATCTTCACCTACGTGGCGATGGGCGACGGGAACGAGAAGCGCGACGTGCCGCCGGAAGCGTGATGCCTACCCCGCGGTAAGGTCGATGGCCGCCGGTGAGTCGCCGGCCACCGCTCGCTGCCATGCGGCCAGCAGGCCGGCCTCGAAGGCGCGGGTGAAGGCGGCGGTATCGAAGACGACGCTGTTCCGCGCCTCGGCCGCCTTGGCCCGCCACGCCGCGCGCAGGGCGGGGGAGCGGCCGACGGCGATCGCCTTGTCGCGGTAGTCGTCGAGGTCGCGGGCAATGCTTTCCGACAGTCCCGCCGCCGCCGCCAGGGCGGCCCCGGCGCGTCCGGCGAAGCTCTCGCCGGGCAGGGTCAGCAACGGACAACCCGCCCACAGGGCGTCGGCGGCGGTGGTGTGGGCGCCGTAGGGAAGGGTGTCGAGCATCAGATCGGCGACACGGTAGCGGGCGAAATGCTCGGAAAGCGCGATGCGGGGCGCGGTGAACAGCCGGGCCGGATCCAGTCCGCGCCCCTCCATGGCGGCGCGGAAGGTGGCTTCGGCACGCGGCGAGTCGAGGCGCATCCACAACACCGCCTGCGGCACTGCGGCGAGGATGTCGCACCACACGGAAAACATCGCCCGCCCGACCTTGTAGGAGTGGTTGAATGAGCAATAGACGACGGCGTCGTCGGCGAAGCCCAACTGGCGGCGCGCCGGCGCCGGTCCCGGCTCGCAACGCGCGGAATTGATCAGATAGGTGTGGGGCAGGCGGATCACCCGCTCGACGTAGTGGGGTTCGTCGGCGGGAGGAATCGTCCACGGGTCGGCGAAAATGTAGTCGATGAACGCGGCGCCGGTGGTTCCCGGATAGCCGAGGAAATGCATCTGCACCGGCGCCGGGCGGAACGACAGAATCCCCAGCCGGTTCATGGCGGTGTGGCCGGCGAGATCGATGGCCACGTCGATGCCGTCGTCGCGCAGGCGGCGGGCGGCGGCGTGATCGGGAAGGGCGTCGATGTCGACGAAGCGGTCGCAGGATTCGGCGATGCGCTGCCGTTCCGACCCTTCGCCTTTGCCGCCGAAGGCGTAGGCGAAGACCTCGAAGCGCTGGCGGTCATGGTGGCGGAACAAGTCGGGGATGGTGGTGCCGACCGGGTGGGCGCGGAAATCCGGGGACAGATAGCCCAGCCGCAGGCGGCCCTTTGCCGTTGCCGGGACCGCCAGCGGCACTCGCGCCGGCCAGGTCTCGGCGGCGAAACGCACCGCATTGGTTTTCATCGCGCCGAGCGAGAAGGGCAGCATCGCCAGGCGGAAGGGCTGTGCGGTGCCGCTGTCGAGAAGCGGGCGCAGGCGGTCGAGCAGGGGATCAAGGGCGTTCCAGTCGACGGCGCGGACCGCCGCCTCGCAGGCTCGCGACACTTCGGTGGCCGAGGAATCGGCGGCGGCGGCGGCGGCCAGATGGGCACGGACCTCCTCCGCCGCGGCGTCCTGGGCCTCCAGGAGTTCGGCGGCGACGATGTTGGCGCGCACATGGCCGGGGAAATCGACCAGCACGCGGCGAATTCGCGCCAGCGCCGCCGCACCCTTTCCCGAGGCCGACAGCAGTCCGGCGACGTTGGTGCCATGGAGGGGATCGTCGGGGGCCAGCCGTGCCGCCGTCTCGGCCGCCGCCACCGCCTCGTCGATGCGGCCGGCGCGGAACAGGGTATTGCCCAGCAGGTTCCACAAATCGGTGTCGTCGGGGACTCCGGCCAAGGCGGCGCGGAGCACCTCCACGGCTTCCCCGGGCTGCCCGGCCGGGCCGAGGAGGCGCGCCAACGCGGCGGCCGTGGCTGGATTGGGGGCAAGCCTCCAGGCCTCGCGCCGCCCGGCCAGCAGGCGGCCGAGCGCGCCCGAAACATCCAGCCAAGGGTCCTGGGTCACGGTTGTCGCCAGGTCCGCTTCCGCACCGTCCAGGTCTCCGGCCGCCATGCGGGCCACGGCCAGATTGAGCCGCGCCGACGGAAACAGCGGTCGCAGGGCGAGCGCCCGCTCCAGATCGCGTACGGCCGCTGCGGCATCACCGGCGACCAAGCGGCTTACGCCCAATGCCGTCCAGCCCTCCGGGAACGAAGGATCCAGCGCCACCGCCTGCTCGGCCAGCCGCAAGGCGTCGGCAATCGCTCCGCTGCGCAGGGCGGCCAGGGCGGCATCTTTCAGGTGGAGGGGAGTCGTCACGGACGCTGGTCGGGCCGCATCCGTCGGCGGCTAAGGTTGCCCGCCATCCGCGTCTCGTCCATGGCGCTCTCCGCTATTGTCGGGGCGAAGAATGCCAGAGGGTGGGGGCGATGTCATCCTCGGCAAGAGGGGGCGACCACCGGCCGCCCCCCACATCCCGAACCTACACCCAGTGATCCGCCGTGGCGGCCAAGGCGTGGGCGTCGACGTTCTCCAGCGTCACCAGCTTGACCGGCTGGGCGTCGGGAGCATGCAGGACAACCGCGGTGTGCGCGCCCTGCTGGACCAGTTCGACCAGCCCGTCCTTGACCGGGTTGGTGGTCTGGGCGCCGATCGACGTCATCACCCCGCCCAGGTCGAGCTTGTCCTGGCCGACATGGAAGTCCTTGATGGTGTCGCCGGCATCGGCCGCCGACAGGTACCTGAAGGTATCGGCTCCCTTGCCGCCGGTCAGGACGTCGGCGCCGCCCATGCCGGTGATGACGTTGGCGCCATCGTTGCCGGTGATGACGTTGTGCCAGCCGCTGCCGGTGCCCGACAGGTTGCCGGTGCCGGTCAGCACCAGATTCTCCACCGGCGATACCAGCTTGTAGGAGACGCTGGAGACCACCGTGTCGACGCCCTCGCCGGATCGCTCCACCACCTTGTCGGCGACGGTGTCGACCACGTAGCGGTCGGAACCCGTGCCGCCGATCATCACGTCGCCGCCCTTGCCGCCGTCGAGGAGGTCGTTGCCGGCCTCGCCCTTGAGGATATTGACCACGTCGTTGCCGACCAGATGGTTGGCCGCGGCATTGCCGGTCCCGGAGACCGCTCCGGTGCCCAGCGTCAGGTTTTCGACGTTGGCCGCCAGGGTGAAGGCCTTGGCGTAGGAGAGCACGGTATCGGTGCCCTCGCCGGCCTTCTCGATCACCTTGTCGGCGGGGTGACCGGCAATATAGGTGTCGTCGCCCTTGCCGCCGGCCAAGCCGATATCGGCCGCCTTCTGCACGCCGGCCAACTGGTCGTTGCCGTCGGTGCCGACCAGCACTTTGGTGGGATCGGTGGCCTTGAGCCACTTGGTCGGTGCCGCCGAGTCGTGGACGTCGGTGGCGACCTCGGTGCTGGGCGGCAGAGCCTCCGGCGCCGGTGCCGGCGCGTCGGGAACCGTCGGCGCCGGGGTGGGCGCCGGGGTGCCGGCGACGCCGTCGGGGTGGAAGTTGGCGCCCACCTTGTCGATGGTGGCGAAATCCTTGGCCGGCGCGCCGACGGTGATCGCGCCCTTGTAGGGCAGGCCCGGCCAGGTGATCTGGTTGCCCACCCGCACCGCATGGGTGGAATCGCCCAGGGACGCCTTCGGCCACACGCTCGATTCCTCGGCCGACTGGCCCGAGCGCTCGGTGGCGTAGACGTTCTTCAGCGTGATCGGGAAGGCGTGCTCGCTCTTGTCGTCGAGGAACCAGTATTGGTAGGTGGTCGAGCCGCCGCCGGCGATGTACTTGATGTTGACGTTCTCGAAATCGGCCGATTTGTGCGGCGGATCGTATTGCGGGGCGATGAAGAAGCCCTGGTAGTTGGTCGAGCCGGTGACGTTGTAGAAGCGCATGTCGCCGACCGAGCCATGGGTCTGGAACACGTCGGCGTGGACGCCGTCCTTGCTGCCATGGACGTTCTCGATCAGCGTGTTCTGCACCGTGACGGTCGGCTGATGGCCGGAAGCGCCGCCGACGGCGATTCCGTCCTGCGAGCCGTTCTTGCTGTCGATGTGCGTGCCCTCGACATGGACTGCGCCATTGAGGTTGAGGAAGTGCAGCGTCGCGCTCTTGGTGTCGGTGTTGGGGTGGAACTCGCCGCCGAGGAGGACGATGTTGTGGCCGCCGTCGGTCTGAACCTTGACGGTGCGCGGGGTGGTGGGACCGATGAAGATGACGTCCTCGTTGGCGCCGAACTGCCACGACGTCTTGCTGCCGGTGGTGGACAGATCGATGATGGTGGGATTCACCATGTCGGGAAAAGCCCACTTCATGTCGGCGCTTGCCGCGGCAGTAAGGGGATTGGTCGCCATGCCGGGAATACCTCTGACTTCTGTTACGGATTGGTGGGAGGCGCTGGCCTCCGAGAGCAATAAAAAGGCATAGAGCAAAATAATGCCAAACATCTTTGGGAGAGGTGTGGGTAATAATCTCTGGGAAGATGCAATGTGGCGATTGTTTGTCTGCATGACTACCACTGAAGTGATAGAAGACAGCAAGAAAACCCTCTCCCACCGGGTGGGAGAGGGGGCAGCTTACCGCTCCTTGAACGACCGCGCGAAGCTGTCTTCAAGGGGCTTGATCAGGTATTGCAGGGGGGTGCGTTCGCCTCCTTCGAGCATCACCTCGACCGGCATGCCGGCCTTCAACGCGCCGGGCAGGCGGGCGAGTTGGTCTTCAGCGACGGCGATGCGGGCGGTGTAGTAGGGCTGGCGGGTGGCCTGATCGGTGAAGCGGTCGGCCGAGACCATCGCCAGCGTCCCCGACACCACCGGGGTGGTGCGGCTGCCGAAGGCCGAGAAGCGCAGTTCCGCCGCCTGGCCCTGGTGGACGCGGTCGATGTCGGCGGGGCTGATCTGGGTCTCGACGATCAGGGTATCGGCGCCGGGGACGATCTCGGCCACTTCGCCGCCGGGCGGCACCACCGCGCCGGGACCGGCGACCTTCAGCGACTGGACGACGCCGGCGACCGGGGCGACGACGTCGAGGCGGGACACCGCGTCGCGGGCGGCGATCAGGCGCTGGTCGACCTCGCCCAGTTCGGCCTCGATGCGGGCCAGTTCGGCGACGGCGTCTTCGCGGACCTTCTGCTCCAGTTGCAGGATCTGGAGGCGGGTTTCGCCGATCTCCTTGTCGGTCTGGCTCGCCCCGGCGCCGTCGGAGAGCATCTCGCCCTTCATGCGCGCCAACTCGCGTTCCTGGGCCCGCAGGCGGTTGGTGGGGTAGTAGCCTTTGGCGTTGAGCTGGCGCAGGCCGCCGATCTCGTCTTCGAGCAGACGGATCTGCTGCTGCTTGGAGGCCTCCAGATCGCCGCGGCCGCGGCGCTGGGATTCGAGGCCGGCGATGCGCGAGCCGAGGATGTCGCGCTGGTTGGCCAGCGACTGGGCGCGCTCGGCGAAGCGGTCCTGCTGGCGGCGGATGGCCGCCGGATCGAGACCGGCGGGGAACACCGGCGTGGTGCCGTCGCGTTCGGCGATCAGGCGGGCCTGCTCGGCGAGGCGGGCCTGATGCTGGGCCGACAGGGTGGCCAACTGGCCGCGCGCGGTGGCGTCGTCGAGGCGGACCAGCACGGTGCCGGCGGCGACGGTGGCGCCTTCCTCGACCAGCACGGCGGCGACGATGCCGCCCTCGCGGTGCTGGACGGTCTTGCGCTTGGATTCGACGGTCACCACCCCCTGGCCGACCACGGCGCTGTCGATGGGGGCGAAGGCGGCCCAGGTGCCGAAGCCGCCGAAGGCAAGGGCGATCACCGTCAGTCCGGCGATCATCGGCTTGCGCAGATCGGTGGACGGCTCGGGAAGGGCCAGGGCGGCGCCGGCGGGCATGGCGAGCAGGGTGCGATCGAAGCTCATGTCTGTTCCTTTTCCGAATGCTCAGGCGCGGGCGGCGGCGGGGGCGGGGACGGCCCGGGGCGCCTGGTGCGGGACGACGTGCGGGCGGGCCAGACGGGCCAGGACCTCGTCGCGGGGGCCGAACAGCTCGACCTCGCCGCCGGCCAGGACCAGGATCTTGTCGACGCAGCCGAGGATCGACAGCCGGTGGGTGACCACCACGGTGGTGGCGCCGCGGCTCTTGAGCCCGACCACCGCCTCGACCAGGGCCTGCTCGCCGGCGGTGTCGAGGTTGGAGTTGGGCTCGTCGAGGACGACGAAGGCGGGATCGCCGTACATCGCCCGGGCCAGGCCGATGCGCTGGCGCTGGCCGCCCGACAGCACGCGGCCGCCGTCGCCGATGCGGGTGTCGTAGCCGTCGGCCAGGGTGAGGATGATCTCGTGCACGCCGGCCTTCTGCGCTGCCGCCACCTCCTTGGCGGCGTCCAACTCGCCGAAGCGGGCGATGTTCTCGGCCACGGTGCCGTCGAACAGTTCGACGTCCTGGGGCAGGTAGCCCAACGCCGGGCCGACCTCGTCGCGGTTCCACGCCGCGATGTCGGCGCCGTCGAGGCGCACCGCCCCCGACCCGGCCGGCCAGATGCCCATCAGCACCCGGGCCAGGGTCGACTTGCCGGCCGCCGAGGGGCCGACCACGCCGAGGATCTCGCCGGGCTGAAGGGCGAAGGACACCCCCTTGAGCACCGCGGCGCGGCTGCCCGGCGGGACCACGAACAGCTTGTCGGCGCTGACGGCGCCCAGCGGGCGGGGCAGGGTCAGGCGACGCTCGGCCTCGGCCTCGGCGGTAAGCAGCGAGTCGAGGCGGGCATAGGCGGTGCGGGCGTTGATGAAGCCCTTCCAATGGCCGACCGCCATCTCGATCGGCGCCAGGGCGCGGCCCATGATGATCGAGGCGGCGATGATCGAACCGCCGGTGATCTGGTCGTCGATGGCCAGCCAGGCGCCGAGGCCGAGGATGGCGCTTTGCAGGAACAGGCGGACGAACTTCGACACCGCCAGCAGCAGGCCGGCGCGGTCGGCGGCCTGCGACTGCATGGCCAGGGCGGTGTCGTGGCGGGCCTGCCAGCGCCGGGCGATGGCCGGCAGCATGCCCATGGCGTGCAGGACCTCGGCATTGCGCAACGAGGCATCGGCGAAGGCACCGGCGGCCATGCCCACGGACGAGGCCTCCTTGAGCGCCTTGCGGGTCGACAACTCGTTGACGACGGCGAGGGCGAAGATCAGCACGCCGCCGGCCAGAGTCACGCTGCCCAGCAGCGGATGGAGCACGAAGGCGACGGCAATGAACAGCGGCGCCCACGGGGCATCGCAGAACACCAGCAGGCCGGGGCCGGTGGTGAAATCGCGCACCGTGTCGAGATCGCGCAGCACCGCCGCGCCGCCGCCGCCGGGCGACTTGACGCTGGCCGAGAACACGGCGGTAAAGGCGCGTCCGGACAGCAGGCGGTCGATGCGGGCGCCGGCGCGGACCAGCAGACGCGACCGCAGGCCTTCCAGGCTGCCGAGCACCGCCAGCAGGAAGCAGGCAATCAGGGTCAGCATGATCAGGGTCGAGCCGCTGCGGCTGGCCATCACCCGGTCGTAGACCTGGAGCATGTAGAGCGGCGAGACGAACAGCAGCAGGTTGGCGCAGAAGCTGAACAGCGCCGTCGCCGAAACGGCGCCGCGGCAGGCATCGAGCACGGCGCGAAGGGTGGGGATTCGGGAAGCAGGGGAAGCCATCGGATGGCCGTTCCTTTCGCTGGGGGAAGCGGTGTTGGAACGGACCCTGGCGGCGGCCTATTAAGAAAAAGTTACCTCAAAAGTGGTGCCTCGATACTGCCGTAAAGAAGTATGAATCCTTAACGAGGTATGGCGGAGGCAAAAGCAAGATAATCTGCGGGGGTGAAGGTGGTCTTAATGCGTAGAATCTGTCCGATTGCAACGATAGTGGTAGGAACGAAATATTAATATGCTCCTATTCCTCGCCCCCGCTGGGCGTTGCCCCTTTGCCGATCAGGCCGGTGACGATCTTGATCTCGCCCGACAGGGTGCGATGGACCGGGCATCGCCGGGCGATGTCCAGCAGGCGGCTGCGCTGCTCCTCGTCGAGGGGACCGTCGAGGGTGACATCGCAGACGATCACCGTCACCACCCCGGTCTCGCTTTCGCAATCGGCGCAGTCCTCGGCATGGACGCGGCCGAGGGCGAGGCGGACCTCGACATGGTGCAGCGGCCAGCCCTTGCGCGCGGCATAGAGCCGTACGGTCATCGAGGTGCAGGCGCCCAGGGCCGCCAGCAGCATCCGATAGGGATCGGGCCCGCTGTCGCGGCCCACCGGGGCCGGCTCGTCGGCACGCCAGTGATGGGCGCCGGCTTGGATCGACTGGGTCACAGGCCCCTCATGCGTTTCCATCACCACCACCGATGCCGCCACCTTCGCCTCCCTTGCGCCGTCGTCGTTGCCGGACTACAGGTGGGAGGTGAAGGGCGGACAATGGAGAGGCCGATGCACACCCCAAGCCGAGACGACGTCGAGATCATCGCCAAAGACACCGTCTACAAGGGGTATTTCCAGATCGACCGCTACCGTCTGCGCCACCGCACCTATGCCGGCGGCTGGACCGACGAGGTGATGCGCGAGGTGTTCGAGCGCGGCCATGCGGTGGCGGTGGTGCTTTACGATCCCCACCGCGACCGGGTGGCCCTGATCGAGCAGTTCCGCCCCGGCGCCTATGCCGCAGGCTGGCATCCGTGGCAGATGGAGATGGTCGCCGGCATCATCGAACCCGACGAATCGCTGGAAGAGGTCGCCTGCCGCGAAGTCGAGGAAGAGGCCGGAGTCAAGGCCCAGGCGCTGGTTTCGGTCGGCCACTACCTGATTTCCGCCGGCGGCACCACCGAGACCTGCAAGCTGTTCTGCGCCCGCGTCGATGCCGAGGGCGTCGACGGCATCCATGGCCTGGCCCACGAGGGCGAGGACATCCGCGTGTGGACCCTGCCGGTTGCCGAGGCCTACGGCCTGGTCCGCGACGGGCGCATTTCCAACGTCATCGCCGTCATCGCCATCCAGTGGCTGATGCTGGAGCGCGAGGCGCTGCGGCAGCAGTGGGGCGTGGCTACTTCCAGTCCTTGACGTCGTAGGCGGCGAGGATCTGTTTCAGCCGCCCCGAGGCCCGCAGCGTCGCCACCCCCTGGTCGAGGGCTTTGCCCAACCGCTCGCCGCGGCCGCCGACCGGGGTCAGGGCGACGAACAGGTCGCCGCCGGGCAGGGTGCCGGCCACCCGCACGCCGGCGACCGCCCCGGACGTCATCTTGCGTTGCAGGACCGCCAGATCGTCGACCACCACGTCGCTCCGCCGTTGCAACAGCTTCTTGAGGTTGCGCTCCAGGGCGTTCTCGCCCCCCAGCGGCTCGACGGTGGTATGCCTCGCCGCCAGCCATCCGTCGATGTCGGGCGAATAGGAGTAGTCGAGGATCGTGGCGACCACCCGGCCCTTCAAGGAACCGAGGCCGTTGAGCACCCAGGGGTCGTCGGCGCGGACCACGAAGGCGTTGACCTGACGCCCCAGGGGCTCGGCGGGCACCACCAGCTGGGCGGCACGCCCTTCCTCCCGCAGCGAGCCGACGGCACCATCGGCCTTGCCGGACTTGACCTCCTTCATCGCCCGCGCCCAGGCGGTGTTCTTGTAGATCACGGTATGGCCCGGGGTGGCCAAGGCCTCGCGGGCGATGTCGACCATGTAGCCGGCCGGGCCGGATCCGGCGGCACAGGTGTGCGGGCACCAGGGATCGGCCAACAACACGACGGTGTCTGCGGCAGCGACAGCCGGTGCCAGCAGGATTGCCGCAGCGGCCAGGGCCGGAATTCGCATCCGTTCGGTCCTCCGGAGGGAGTAGGGGGAAACAGTCTGGCACGATTCCGACGGCGACGAAACGCCCCCCCGCGGCTTAGGATCTACGCCAAAACAACCGCACGATCCGGCTTTCGGGGTGAGATGGTGTAGTTCCACTCTGGATGGAAGTCGCAGCCGTTGATGGCGATTGCGTCCATCTCGGCGTCGGTGACCTTGAGGCCCTTGGGATAGTC
>JACRFY010000045.1 GCA_016212565.1 Magnetospirillum sp.
GCATGGGCAATCACCTCGGCGAGACCCTGCTCACGGGAAATGGCGTGCGACCAGCCCGGCGGCGGGCTGTCGGCGGGGCAGGGACGGTACACCTGATCGGGGGCATAGGGCTGCCGGCCCCACTCGATGGCCGCCGGCCGGCCGGCGACGCCGGCGAAGGCCTCGGCCACCGCGCGCAAAGTCAGCGGCCGGTTGCTGCCCAGGGTATAGAGTCCAGCCGTCCCCGCCGGCTCGTGGGCGCGGGCGGCGGCGAGAAAGCCGGCGGCGACGTCGTCGACATGGATCAGGTCGACCTCCTGCAACCCTTCGCTGGCCGCCAGCGGGGCGTCCAGCGCGCCCTTCAACAGGCTGACGAAGCGGCCGCGCCAGTCGCCGGGCCCGTAGACGTCGAAGGGAATGGCGGTACACACCGACAGGCCGCGAACGGCAAAGCCGGCCATCAGGTCGTGCACCGCCTGCTTGGCGGCGGCATAGAGGCCGTTGGGGCGGAAGCCGCCGTCGGGCCCGAACTGCCACCAGGTGCCGACATTGACGAACCGCGGCACCGCGGCGGCCAGGGCGGCCTCGGCGAGGGCCAGGGACAGGGTCAGATAGGCCTCGACCTCGCCCGTATCGGCGCGGCCGGGCGGGGCGGCGAGGTGGAAGATCGCGTCCGGGCCGATCGAGGCCAGCAGGGCGCGGTCGGGCCGGGCGGCCGCCAGACGATGCAGGTACGGCCGGGCCGCCAGCGCCTGCAACCGGGTGGCGTCGGAATGGGGGCGCAGCAAGACATGCACCTCGGCCCCGGCCGCGGCCAGGCGGGTCACCAGACGGGTACCGATATAGGAGCCGGCTCCGGTGACCAGGGCGCGCATGGCGGTCAGGCCGTCACCAGCCCCAGGGCGTCGGCGATGGTGCGGCGGGTCGCCGCGTCCAGCCGCGGCCCGGAGCCGTGATCGGAGTGGATGCGATACCAGTGCGCGGTGGCCTCCACCGCCTCCTCCAGGCCCATGCGCGGCACCCAGCCCAGGCGGCTGCGCGCCTTGGCCGAATCGAGCAGCAGCAGCGCCGCCTCGTGCGGACCATGGCTCCCGCCGGGGGCATGCCAGCCGGCGCCCTCGCCCCAGGCGGCGCAGAACACGTCGGCGACGGCGCGCACCGGCACCACATGCACCTGTTCGGGACCGAAATTCCATCCCTCGGCAAAGTCGGCCGAGTCCCACAGCGCCTGGGCCAGCATCAGGTAGCCGGTCAGCGGATCGACGACGTGCTGCCACGGCCGCACCGCCGCGGGATTGCGCACCAGCAGCGACTCGCCCTTGGCGAAGGCGCGCACCGCGTCGGGGATGATGCGGTCTTCGCTCCAGTCGCCGCCGCCGATGACGTTGCCGGCCCGTGCGGTGGCCACCCGGACGCCCTGCGCGGCGAGATAGGACGAGCGCCACGCGGCGGTCACCAGTTCGGCCGCCGCCTTGCTGGCGCTGTAGGGATCGTGGCCGCCCAACTGGTCGTTTTCGCGATAGCCCCACGGCCACTGGTGGTTCTCGTAGACCTTGTCGGTGGTGACGCTGACCACCACGCGCAGCGAGTCGAGGCCGCGGCAGGCGTCGAGCAGATTGGCGGTGCCGATGACGTTGGTCTCGAAGGTCAGCACCGGCTCGCGGTAGGAGCGCCGCACCAGCGGCTGTGCCGCCATGTGGATCACCACCTCGGGGGCGAACTCGGCCAGCGCCGCCTTGAGATGGGCGCCGTCGCGGATGTCGCCGACCACGTGGCGGCAGCGCTTCTTGACCGCGATGGCGTCGAACAGGCACGGTTCGGTATCGGGGGGCAGGGCGTAGCCGCCGATCTCGGCCCCCATCTCGGCGAGCATCGCCACCAGCCAGCCGCCCTTGAAGCCGGTGTGGCCGGTGACCAGCACCCGCTTGCCGCTCCAGAAGGCGGGGGAGAGTCCGCTCATGCCCAGTGCTTCCACGGCGCCGCGCCGCTGGCCCACAAGTCTTCGAGGTGACGGCGGTCGCGCAAGGTATCCATCGGATGCCAGAAGCCGTGATGGCGATAGGCGAACAGCTCGCCGGCCTTGAACAGACGGTCCATCGGCTCCTTCTCCCACACCGTGGGGTCGCCGTCGACGGTCTCGATGGCGCCGGGCTCGAGGACGAAGAAGCCGCCGTTGATGTACTCGCCGTCGGTCATCGGCTTTTCGTGGAAATCCGAGACGCGGTCGCCGTCGAGGTGCAGGACGCCGAAGCGGCCCAGCGGCGGCACCGCGGTGACGGTGGCCAGCTTGCCGTGGGCCTTGTGGAAGGCGATCGAGGCGCCGATGTCGACGTCGGCGACGCCGTCGCCATAGGTCATGCAGAAGGTCTCGTCGCCGAGATACTTGGCCACCCGCTTCAGCCGCCCGCCGGTCATGGTCTCGGCGCCGGTGTCGACCAGGGTGATTTTCCATGGATCGACCGAGGTTTGGTGGACCTCGACCGAGTTCTTCACCAGATCCAGCGTCACATCGGCGGTGTGCAGGAAGTAATTGGCGAAATATTCCTTGATGACGTGGCCTTTGTAGCCCAGGCAGACGACGAAATCGTTGATGCCGTGGGCGCTGTACATCTTCATGATGTGCCACAGGATCGGCTTGCCGCCGATCTCGACCATCGGCTTGGGCCGCGAATCGGTTTCCTCGGACAGTCGCGAGCCCAGGCCCCCGGCCAGCAGTACCGCCTTCATCGTCCCAGCTCCTTGACCAGGGTCGCCAGCGTTTCGACCATATAGGCGATGCGCGGGGCGTCGATGCCCGGCCATACGCCGATCCAGAAGCTGTCGTGCATGATCTTGTCGGTGTTGGCAAGGTCGCCGACCACCCGATGCTCGATGGTGCGGAAGGCCGGCTGGCGCAGCAGATTGCCGCCGAACAGCTGGCGGGTGCCGATGCGGCGCTCTTCCAGCCTGCGCACCAGGGCGGCGCGGTCGAGGCGGTCATGGTCGCGGACGGTGAGCAGATAGCCGAACCATGACGGATCGGAGTTGGGCGTCGCCTCGGGGAGGATGAACCACTCCTCCAGCCCGGCCGCCTTCAGCGCCGCGGTCAGCGCAATCCAGTTCTCGCGCCGCCGGGCGATCAGGCGGTCGGCCTTGGCCAGCTGGGTCAGGCCGATGGCGGCCTGCATGTCGGTGACCTTGAGATTGTAGCCCAGATGCGAATACGTATACTTGTGGTCGTAGCCGCGCGGCAGGTCGCCCATCTGCTGGTCGAAGCGCTTGCCGCAGGTGTCGTCGCAGCCCGGCTTGCACCAGCAGTCGCGGCCCCAGTCGCGGAAGCTCTCGGCCAGCTTGGACAGGCTCTTCTTGTTGGAGAGCACCGCCCCGCCTTCGCCGGTGGTGATGTGGTGGGCGGGATAGAACGATAGGGTGGCGAAGTCGCCGAAGGTGCCCACCGGCTTGCCGGCATAGGTGGCGCCCAGGGCGTCGCAGCAATCCTCGATCAGGAACAGGTCCTGGTCCTCGGCCAGCTTGGCGATGGCGCCGAGGTCGAAGGGGTTGCCCAGGGTGTGGGCGAGGACGATGGCCTTGGTCTTCGGCCCCACCGCCGCCGCCATCCGCTCGGGCAGGACATTGCCGGTGGCGAGGTTGACGTCGACGAACACCGGCACGCAGCCGTTCTGGATGATCGGCGCCACCGTGGTGGGGAACGAGGCGGCCACCGTCAGCACCTCGTCGCCGGGACGCAGGCCGCCGTTGAGCTTGGGGCTGGTCAGCGCGGTGACCGCCAGCAGGTTGGCGGCCGAGCCCGACACCGTCAGCAGGGCATGCTTGAGGCCGAAGCGCCGGGCCAGTTCGGCCTCGAAGCGGTCGGCGAAGCGGCCGGCGGTCAGCCACATGTCCAGGCAGGCATCGACCATGGCGGCGACGTCGTCGCCCTCGACCACCTTGCCGCTGGCCGGGATGTAGGTCTCGCCGGCGATGAAGGGCTTGGTTTCGACGGCGTCGCCGAAATCGCGCGCCAAATCTACGATCCGTTGCCGCGAGGGCCGTTGCCGCGAGGGAATGACAGCGTCCAAGGTTGTGCCTTTGGTGGTATGCGGGACGGCGTAGACTATTCTCGGCTCCCGGCGATTTCAATCGTCGCCTCGCCCCCGGCAGAGAGGGTTGCCTTCATCGTTGCCCGCGGCTAAACCATCGGGGCAATCTGCTGTGGGAGGTCACCCGTGTCCGTGCCGCTGCTCCGCCCCTTCGCCGGCCTCCGTCCCGCGGCCGAATACGCCGCCGAAGTCGCCGCGCCCCCCTACGACGTGCTGTCGAGCGAAGAGGCCCGGGTGATGGCCGCCGGCAAGCAATGGAGCTTCCTGCACATCTCGAAGCCGGAGATCGACCTCCCCGAGGGGACCGATCCCTATTCCCCGGCGGTCTATGCCAAGGCGCGCGAGAACCTCGAGGCCATGGTCGCGGCCGGGGTGCTGCAAAAAGACGAGAAGCCGTGCTTCTATGTCTATCGCCTCAAGATGGGCGAGCACATCCAGGTCGGCCTGGTCGGCGGCGGCTCGGTGGCCGCCTATGACGCCAATCGCATCCGCAAGCACGAATTCACCCGTCCCGACAAGGAGGACGACCGCGTCCGCCAGATCGATGCCTGCGATGCCCAGACCGGCCCGGTGCTGCTCGCTCACCGCGATCACCCCGAGGTGTCGGCGGCGATGACCGCCACCATGGCGATGCCGCCGGCCTACGAAGTCGTTGCCGCCGACGGTATCGTCCACACATTGTGGGTGATGGACGACGACGAGTTCATTCGCCTGATCGTCGACGCCTTCGATGCCATGCCGGCGCTGTACATCGCCGACGGCCACCACCGCTCGGCGGCGGCCTCGCGGGTCGCCGCGGCACGGCGGCAGAAGGGCGCCAAGTCCGACGAGGCCTACGAGTCGTTCCTGGTGGTGACCTTCCCCATCCATGAGATGAAGATCATGGACTACAACCGGGTGGTCAAAGACCTCAACGGCCTCGACCGCGAGCAGGTCCTCGCCGCCATCGCCGCCGAATTCGTCGTCGCGCCGATGCCCGAGCGGGTCAAGCCGGCCGAGCCGCGCGAGGTGGGGATGTACCTCAAGGGCCAGTGGTACAAGCTGACGGTGCGCCATCCCGCCCCCGCGGATCCGGTGGCGCGGCTCGACGTCAGCCTGCTGTCCGACCGCCTGTTGACTCCGGTGCTGGGGATCGCCGACCTCAGGAAGGACAAGCGCATCGACTTCGTCGGCGGCAAGCGCGGTTTGGCCGAGCTGGAGAAGCGGGTCGAGTCCGGCGAGATGGCGGTGGCCTTCGCCATGTTCGCCACCAGCATGGAAGATCTGGTGGCAGTGGCCGAAGCCGGCCAGGTGATGCCGCCCAAGTCGACCTGGTTCGAGCCCAAACTGGCCGACGGTCTGGTCAGCTATCCGCTGGGGTGAGGCGAAGATCCCAGGGCAAGCGGGCGAGGGGCGCAGTCCTTTGCAATGTCCGTCATCCCCGCGAAGGCGGGGATCCATGGTTGAGACGGATGACACGGAAGGCCGAAGATCACGTCCGCGGACGCCTGGATCCCCGCCTTCGCGGGGATGACGACCATGTTTGTGGGATCGCATTCCTTCACCCGATTGCCCCGGCGAAGATCCGGGCCCGCCTTGCCGCCGCCTCCGCCGCCTGCTACCTTGCCTTGTCGGGAGGGGCGGAATGGACGTCGTCGGCGCGATCATCGGGGCAGCGGATTCGGCCTTCTCGTGGCTGAAGCAGGACCGCGTGCCCGAGGCGCTGGGGGTGGTGGTGACGGTCATGGGCGTGATGGTAGCCATCGTCGCTCTCCGCCGCGGACCACCCCCGCCACCCCCACGCGACGGCTTCGCCTCCCACATCCCGTCCGAGACCTTCGCCCTGCTGCCGTCGCAGGCCCGCGACATCATCGCCCTGGCGGCAGCGGGCCGGGTCGACGACATCACCCGTATCCTCAACCAGGCCGGTGGCGGTGACGGCTTCACCGCGGTGGCGGTGGAGCGGTTCTTCGCCACCCTGACGCTCAACCACGTCCCGCCGGAGCAGCTTGCCGACACCCTGCAAGACATTGCCCGCGCCCACCTCGCCCTGCAGGCGCCGCGTCCCGATCCCGAGGCCCCCCCCGAGGCGCAACGGCTGACCGCGGCGGCGCGCGCCGCTGCCGCCGATGCCGATTACGGCGAGGCCGACCGCCTGTACGCCGCCGCCATCGCCGCCGAACACCACCGCCAGCGGCAACGGGCGCGGGCGGTATCGCGGCTGGAGGAAGAGCGGGCCCTGACCTTCGTCGCCCGCCTCGACCACGCCGCCGCCGCCGCCCACTTCGCCGCCGCCGCCGAAGCCCTGATCGATTCCGACGACCGCGACAAGATTCTCCTCCTCGATCGCGCCGCCGGCGAGCAGTGGATCATCGGCGAGGTCACCGCGTCCCTCGCCCTGTATCGCCGCGCCGCCGCCATCGCCGCCGCCCGCGCCGCCGCCGCGCCCGGCGATGCCCAGGCGCAGCGCGACCTGTCAGTGGGCCACACCAAGGTCGGCGACGTCCTGCTGCGCCAGGGCGATCCTTCCGGGGCCCTCGCCGCCTATCGCGCCGGCCTCGTCATCCGCGAGCGTCGCGCCGCGGGCGATTCCGGCGATGCCGAGGCGCAGCGCGACCTGTCGGTCAGCCACGACAGGGTCGGCGACGTCCTGCTGCGCCAGGGCGATCTTTCCAGGGCCCTCGCCGCCTATCGCGCCGGCCTCGTCATCCGCGAGCGTCGCGCCGCGGGCGATTCCGGCGATGCCGAGGC
>JACRFY010000014.1 GCA_016212565.1 Magnetospirillum sp.
CGTATCGCAGTGTGCTGGAGCGCGGCTACGCGGTGGTCCGCGGTGCCGACGGCCGTCCGGTGTCCTCGTCCGCCGCCGCCCATGCCGGGGCGCATTGGGCGGTGGAGATGCGCGACGGGACCGTCGGCGTGGTGGTCGATGCCTCCGCCCCCCCGGCCCCGCCGCGCAAGGGCAGGGACCGTGGCGACGGGCGGCAGGGAAGCCTGCTGTAGCCGGGGGCCTACTGGGCCACCACCCACTTGGCCATGTAGGTGCGCAGCAGCCCGTCCATCTGGCCGTCGATGTCCTTGATCAGCGCCTCCGAGATCTCGAACATCGTCTTGTCGCGTTCGGCCAGCGAGATGCCTTCGGGCACGGTGCGCGAGCGGGTCGCCCGCGCCATCACGTCGGCCAGCGGCATCCGCCGCTCGTCGAGGATCTGGATGGCGACGTCGAGGGTGCCGTCGTAGCGCTCGGACTGTTCGGACTTGAACAGGCCGGTGAAGCCCTTGTCGGTGGCCAGGGGCACCTCGACCACCCGGGCGTCCTTGACGATCATGCGGGCATAGCCGGAGCGGCCCACCGGCTTCAGGCGGTCCTGGGCCCAACGGATGGCCGCGCCTTCCGGCGACAGCGGCATTTCCTGTTCGATATTGGGCCGCTTGCCGGGGGACTGGTACTCGCTGTCGATGATGACATGGCCGACGTCGAGGGTGATCGGCCGCTTGTTGGCGAAGCTGAGGACGGGCAGCTTGCCCGCCGGGGCCGGGGTCTCGCAGGCGGAAAGGGCGGCCATGGCGGCGAGGGCCAGCACCAGGGAGAGGGATCGGGCGAGCATCATCGCGTGGGGTCCGCTTCGGAAGGAGGTCGGAAAGGTGGCGCCTATTGTGGCACGCTCGCGCCGGCCGTCAAGGCATGTAGACCCGTTCGAGGTCGGCGGGGGTAAAGCTGTGGGCGGTGCGGCAGAATTCGCAGGTGACGATCACCCGGCCGGTGTCGTCGCGCAGGTCCTCGATCTCGGCGCGGGCAAACGAGCGCAGCGTGCGCGCCACCCGGTCGCGCGAGCAGCGGCAGCGGGCCGCCAGCGGCCGGGGCGCCGAGACCTGCAGCAGCTCGGCATGGAACAGGCGGTGGAGCAGTGCCTCGCCGCCGAGGTCGGGGGACAGCATTTCGGCCGCGGTGGCGGTCTCCATCAGCAGCGCCGCGCGCCGCCAGCCGTCCTCGGCCTCCTCGCCGACCAGGATGGGGGCGCCGGGGATGTCGGCCGGCATCCGCTGCACCGTCAGCGCCGCCGCCGCCCAGCCCCGCCCGTCGGCGGCGGGGCGGCAGGCCAGCTTGACCCGGGTGTCGATCTGTTCGGACTGGCGGAAGTAGGTTTCGGCGCATGCGGACAGGGTCGCCCCGCCGAGTTCGACGATGCCCTGGTAGCGGTCGGTCTTCGGGCCCTGGTCGACGGTGAAGGCGAGGTAGCCGCCGCCCAGCAACCCGGGCACCGGTGCCGCATCGGCCGCCACCGCCGCCAGCTTGACGGCATCGAAGCGGGCGTAGCCGCGCAGGTCGCCGCCGCTGGCGACGTCGGCCATCACCAGCGACACGGCGCCGTCGCCCTGGGCCTGAAGGGTGAAGATGCCGTCGAATTTCAGTCCCCCGGCCAGCGCCGCCGCCAGCGCCAGGGTCTCGGCGAGCAGAAGCCCCACCGGCTGCGGATAGCCGTGGCCGGCGAGGATCGCCTCCACCGCCGGGCCGAGCCGCACCAGGCGTCCGCGCACCGCGCCGCCGCCGAGGTGGAAGGGGATCAGGAGGTCGGTCGGGTTCGCAGCCATGTGCATCCTAAACGATGTCGTCGAGGTCGAGGCCAAGCGCGGCGGCGATTTTCTTCATCGTTTCGATCGTTCCATCCCGTTTGCCGGTTTCGATGTCCGACAGATAGGCGGCGCTGAGGCCGGCGCATTCGGCCAGGCCGCGCAATGACAGCCCGCGATATTCGCGGAAGACCCGCAGCGGATTTTCTCCGGCGACCAGGCGGTGCACCACCTCTTCGGGAAACGTTTCCCCGACGACGCCGGCATCGAAGGCGCGGACGGCTTCCAGCTCATCGAGCCGGTCGAGGATCAATTCCCAATCGGCAATCGGCAGGACGGCAAAGCGTCGTTCGCCGTCCTGCTCGATGAACTGCACCTTGTCGGCGGTGTTCATTGGTAGATGCCTCCTCTCGGGCCGATATCCACGACCAGAAGGATGAGTTTGCCGTTATCGATTCGGTAGACAACTCTCCAGTCGCCGACTCGCAGCCGATAGCCATCCCGGTTCTGCAACTTGGTCGCGTTGGCATGCGGCGCGTAAGGATCCTCGGCGATCCGCAGAACTTTGTCTCTGATCGTCGCCGCAATATTGGCCGGCATTCGCCGAAGCGCCTTCGTCGCTTGCTTGCTGTATTCGACGGCGTGCATCAGGGGCGATGTTCGCATATAGCGAACGCTCGGTCAAGGTGAGCGTTCGCCCTCGCGGCCGCGTCTACAACAGGCACCACGTAAGGATGCCCTTCTGCACATGCAAGCGGTTCTCGGCCTCATCCCATACCACCGATTGCGGGCCATCCATCACCTCGTCGGTGACCTCCTCGCCGCGGTGGGCGGGCAGGCAGTGCATGAACAGGGCGTCGGGCTTGGCCTTGGCCATCAGGGCGGCATTGACCTGGAAGGGGGCGAGCAGGCGCGGACGGTCGGTGTCCGCGCAGCCCATCGACACCCAGGTGTCGGTCAGCACCAGATCGGCGCCGGCGACCGCCGCCGCCGGGTCGTGAGCGATGACGACGTTGCCGCCGCGGTCGCGGGCCCAGGCGACCACCGACTCGGTCGGGCACAGCGTCGGCGGGCAGGCGACCCGCATCTCGAAGCCGAAATGGGCTGCGGCCTGGATCCAGCTGGCGGCGACGTTGTTGCCGTCGCCGCTCCAGGTCACCACCTTGCCGGCCAGCGGGCCGCGATGTTCCTCGTAGGTGAGGATGTCGGCCATCACCTGACAGGGATGGGAGATATCGGTGAGGCCGTTGATCACCGGCACCGTGGCATAGGCCGACAGGTCGTCGAGCTTCTGCGGGTCGTCGGTGCGGATCATGATGGCGTCGACATAGCGCGACAGCACGCGGGCGGTGTCGGCCACCGTCTCGCCGCGCCCCAACTGGGTGTCGGTCCGCGACAGGGCGATGACGTCGCCGCCCAGCTGCTTCATGCCGGCCTCGAAGGAGACGCGGGTGCGGGTCGAGGGCTTCTCGAAGATCATCGCCAGGATGCGCCCTTCGAGCGGCCGGACCTTGCCGTGCGGCTGGCCGCCGGCCTTGTAGGCGGCGCCGAGGTCGAGGATGCGCCGCACCGTCGCGGTGTCGAGGCGGTCGAGGTCGAGGAAATGGCGGACGGTCATGGCGTCACCTCGCCGAAAGTACGCGAGAGGATGGCGAGGGCCGCCTCGATTTCCGCTTCGCCGATGGTCAGGGGCGGCAGCAGCCGGACGACGTTGTCGCCGGCCGGCACGGTCAGCAACCCGTTGTCCATCAGCCGTGCCACCATGTCGGTGTTGGCGACCCGCAGTTTGAGTCCCAGCATCAGGCCGACGCCGCGCACCTCCTCGATCACCGCCGGAACGGCGGCGGCCAGGGTGTCCAGCCGGGTGCGCAGCAGCGCGCCCATGGCGCCGACATGGGCGAGGAACCCGTCCTCCAGCATCACGTCGAGCACCGTCTCGGCGGCGGCCATGGCCAGCGGATTGCCGCCGAAGGTCGAGCCGTGGGAGCCGGCGGTCATGCCGGCGGCGGCGGCGGCGGTGGCCAGGCAGGCGCCGACCGGGAAGCCGCCGCCCAGGCCCTTGGCCGCGGCCATGATGTCGGGGGCGATGCCCAGTTGCTGGTAGGCGAACAGGCTGCCGGTGCGGCCCATGCCGGTCTGCACCTCGTCGAAGATCAGCAGCAGGCCGAACTCGTCGGCGGTGGCGCGCAGGCGGCGCAGGTAGTCGGGATCGCCGGCGATGATGCCGCCCTCGCCCTGCACCGGCTCGACCAGAATCGCCGCGGTTTCGGGGCCGATGGCGTCGCGCAGGGTATTGAGGTTGCCGAACGGGACGTGGTCGAAGCCCTCCATGGCCGGCGCGAAGCCCTTGAGGTGCTTTTCCTGTCCGCCGGCGGCGATGGTCGCCAGGGTGCGGCCGTGGAAGGCGCCGATGGCGGTGATCACCCGGTAGCGCTCCGGCCGGCCGGCGTCGTAGTGATGCTTGCGCGCCATCTTCAGTGCGCACTCGATGGCCTCGGCGCCGGAATTGCAGAAAAATACCGTGTCGGCGAAGGTCGCGGCGACCAGCTTGGCGGCCACGCGCTCCTGGCCCGGGACGCGGAACAGGTTCGAGGTATGCCATACCTTGGCCGCCTGGGCGATCAGGGCGCCAACCAGCCGGGGATGACCGTGCCCGAGGCTGTTGACGGCGACGCCCGAGTGAAAGTCGAGGAAGCGGCGGCCGTCGGTCGACCACAGATACGCTCCTTCGCCCCGCTCGAAAGCGATATCGGCCCGCGCATAGGTCGGCATGACGACTGGAAACACCGGTTCTCCCCCCTCTCGATGATCAACGCCCGATTGCCTCGGCCACTGGACGAGCAAAGGCTAACGCTCCGAAGGAAAGGGGCCAATATCTAAAACGAGGATGGCGATGTCAACGGAAGAAAGCACCCCGCTTGACTCGCGCCACAAGGCGTTCCACCCTTGGCCGATGCTGCTGGTCCATGGCACCTGTGTGGAGATGGAGGGGATGGGCGTGCTGCTCCGGGGGGTCTCGGGCAGCGGCAAGTCCGACCTTGCGCTTCGCCTGATCGATGGCGCCGGAGCCCAGCTGGTCGCCGACGACCAGACCCAGCTTTCGGTGCAGACCGGCCGGCTGATCGCCACCGCCCCCGACACGATCGCCGGCCTGCTCGCAGTGCGCGGGCTGGGCCTGGTGCGCCTGCCGCATCGCGCCTGGGTGCCCCTGGCCCTGGTGGCGGATCTGGTGGCCGCCGAGACGGTCGAGCGGATGCCGGAACAGACCGCGGCGGCCCTGCTCGGCGTGGTGGTGCCGCTGGTGCGGCTTCATGCCTTCGAGGCGTCGGCCCCGGCGAAGGTACGGCTTGCGATGCGCTCGGCATCGCGAGATATTATGCGTTCGTGATGACCGAGTCCGCGCCCAACGACGTCCCGCTGCCCCAGCCTGCCCAGCCCTTCGCCGGCCATGCAGTGATCGTCACCGGCATGTCCGGGGCCGGCAAGACTCTGGCCCTGAAGGCGCTCGAGGATCTCGGCTATGAGGCGGTGGACAACCTGCCGCTGTCGCTGCTGTCGAGTCTGGTGCGTCCCGGCGATGTGCCGACCCGGCCGCTGGCACTGGGCATCGACATCCGCACCCGCGATTTCGGCGTCGAGCAGTTCCTGGCCGAAATCGACCGCCTGACCGGCGAGGCCCATCTCGACCTCAAGCTGCTGTTCCTCGATTGCGACGACGAGACGCTGGGGCGGCGCTTCACCGAGACCCGCCGCCGCCATCCGCTGGCCGCCGACCGGCCGCTGGCCGACGGCATCCGTCACGAGCGGGCCCTGGTCTCGCCGCTGCTGTCGCGTGCCGACGTGGTGATCGACACCTCCAACCTGCCGCCCGGCGATTTCAAGCGCAAGATGGCGGTCCATTTCGGGGTCGAGGACAATCGCGGCGTGCTGGTGTTCGTGACCTCGTTCGCCTACCGCAACGGCCTGCCGCGCGAGGCCGATCTGGTGTTCGACGCCCGTTTCCTGTCCAATCCCCATTATGTCGAGGCGTTGCGGCCGCTGACCGGCCGCGATCCCGGCGTCGCCGCCCATGTCGCCGCCGACCCGGTTTTCGATGACTTTTTCGCGTCCCTGACCCGGTTGTTGAATCCGCTCTTGCCTCGCTTCGCCGCGGAGGGCAAGAGTTATCTCACCATAGCGATCGGCTGCACGGGGGGGCGCCACCGATCGGTGTTCGTGGCCGAGAAACTGGCCGCTTGGTTGACGGCGATGGGCGCCCGGGTCGAGGTCCGGCACCGCGAGCTGGAACAGGGGGGGCGATGACCTTCAGGGGGTGGTGTCGATGATTGGCATGGTACTCGTCACCCACGGCCGCTTGGCCTGCGAGCTGGTGGCGGCGCTGGAACACGTGGTGGGGCCGCAGCCCGCCGTCGCCTCGGTGTGCATCGGCCCCGACGACGACATGGAACAGCGGCGCTCCGACATCCTCGACAGCGTCGCCCAATGCGACGACGGCAACGGGGTGGTGGTGCTGACCGACATGTTCGGCGGCACGCCGTCCAATCTGGCCATCTCGATCATGGACAAGGCCAAGGTGGAGGTGATCGCCGGGGTCAACCTGCCGATGCTGATCAAGCTGGCCAGCGTGCGCCATTCCGAAGCCCTGGCCGACGCCGTCGCCTCGGCACAGGAGGCCGGGCGCAAGTATATCAACGTCGCCTCCAAGCTCTTGACTCAGGACCGCAAATGACAGTCGCCCAAGCCGGCGGGCCGGAGCGGAAACGGACGGCCACCATCAGCAATCGTCGCGGCCTGCACGCCCGGGCGGCGGCCAAGTTCGTCAAGCTGGCGGCGACCTTCGACGCTCAGATCCAGGTCGCCCACCGCGGCACCGAGGTGTCGGGCCTGTCGATCATGGGCCTGATGATGCTGGCCGCGGCGCCGGGCTGCACCATCGATCTCAAGGCCAGCGGCAGCGAAGCCGATGCCGCCCTCGACGCCCTGGTCGACCTGATCGACAAGAAGTTCGACGAAGACTGAGCCCGGCGGCGATCCGTCGCCCAAGACCAAGCCCACCAGGGATGAACCCGTCGCAAGATAGGAGAGGGATGACCCTGTCGGACACCGATCCCAGCGAGCTGGAATTCACCGACGCCGAGCGGGTATTCGACGGCATGGGAGTCAGCCGCGGCATCGCCATCGGCGTCGTCCATCGGCACGACGCCGATGCCATTACCGTGGCCGAATACTGCGTGCCCAAGGGGCAGGTGGGGGCCGAGAAGGCGCGCTTCGCCGCCGCCGTCGACCGCGCCGGCGCCGAGATCGGCACCATGCGCACCGCCGCCGCCGGACTGGACGGCTCGGCGGCCGAGGAACTGGGCTACCTGCTCGACGCCTATCAGGCCATGCTGCACGGCTCGCGCCTGGTGCGCGGGGTGGAGCGGCGCATCGAGACCGAGCACCTCAACGCCGAAGCGGCGGTCAACCAGGAAATCGCCGATATCGCCCGCAGCTTCGAGGCGATGGAGGATGCCTATCTGGCGGCGCGCGTCGTCGACATCCGCGACATCGGCCGCCGCCTGCTGCGCAGCCTGACCAACACCACCTACCGGCCGTTCTCGGTGCTGCCCCGGCACGCGGTGATCGTCGCCGAGGAACTGACCCCGGCCGATACGGCGCTGCTCGACCCCAGGCGGGTCGCGGGTCTGGCCACCGTGCTGGGCGGCGCCGAAAGCCACACCGCGATCATGGCCCGCTCGCTGGGCTTGCCGGCGGTGCTGGGGGCCGCCGGGCTGATGCGCAGCGTGCGGCCGTTGCAGACGGTGATCGTCGACGGCGGCGCCGGGCGGGTGATCGTCAACCCCTCGGCCGCCACCCTGACCGCCTATCGCAAGAAGCGCGCCGATTACCTGCGCTTCCGCCGCACCCTGGCGCGTCTCAAGGACGTGCCGGCGGTCACCCGCGACGGCGCCCGCATCCTGCTGCAGGCCAATGTCGAGTTGCCCGGCGAGGTCGAATCGGTGCTGGCGGCGGGCGCCGAGGGCGTCGGCCTGCTGCGCTCGGAATTTCTTTACATGAACCGCGACGACCTGCCCGGCGAGGAGGAGCAGACCGCGGTGCTGACCACGCTGGTCCAGCGCATGAACGGGCGGCCGGTGACGGTGCGCACCCTCGACGTCGGCGGCGACAAGCTGGCCCGCAGCCTGGGTGTCGTTCCCGGTCCCAATCCGGCGCTGGGGCTGCGTGCGGTGCGGCTGTGCCTGTCGCGGCCGGAGCTGTTGGAAACGCAGCTGTCGGCGATGCTGCGCGCCTCGGCGTTCGGGCCGCTGCGCATCCTGGTGCCGATGATCTCGACCGTCGAGGAGATCCGCGCCGTGCGCGAGATCATGGAGAACGTCGCCCGCCGCCTCAGCCGTGCCGGGATCAAGATCGCCGAGCCCATGCCGCCCCTCGGCGTGATGATCGAGGTTCCCGGGGCCGCCCTGGCCGCCGATGCGCTGTCGTGGCATGCCGACTTCTTTGCCATCGGCACCAACGACCTGACCCAATACACCCTGGCCATCGACCGTGCCGACGAGTCGGTGGCACACCTCTACAACCCGCTCCATCCGGCGGTGCTGCGCCTGATCCAGTTCTCCGCCCAGGCGGCGCTCAGGGCGCGCATTCCGGTGAGCGTGTGCGGCGAGGTGGCCGGCGATCCGCGCTTCGCCGCCTTGCTGCTGGGGCTCGGCATCCGCGACCTGTCGATGTCGGCGACCAACATTCCGGTGGTCAAGCAACGCATCCGCTCGATCGACCTGGTGGCGGCGACGCGGCGGGCGCGGGTGATCATGGACCAATCCGATTCGGCCCGCATCGCCCACCTGCTCGACAGCTTCAACGAGGGCGAGGGGTGAAGACGGTTCTCGACGCGGGCCGGACCAGCGGGATATCCGAATGGTAACCGGCGGCGAGACGTCCGGTACGTTGGCACTCAACCAACATCAGGTGCGGGTCGCCGGTGAGCGGCTGAACCTCACCGATCTGTGGAAAGCGGCCGGAAGTCCGAGCGGGCGATCCCCCGGAGACTGGCGGGTCTTGCCGCAAGGGATTGATTTTATAAAGCATATCTCCTTTACTGCCGGGAAATCCGGCAGTTCCGTGATTGTCGCCAAGGAAGGGCGCGGTGGCGGTACATGGGCCCATTGGCAGATTGGCCTCGCTTATGGGCAGTACCTGAGCCCGGAGTTTCACGCCTGGTGCAACACGGTCGTTCGACGGCATATGGAGGGCAAGCTCGTCCCGGCGATAGGGGTGTCGACGTCCGGCGAGTTGACCACGCTCGACCCGGAGCAGCAGCGCATCCTCGGTCCGATCATTCAGTTCATGGAACAGTCGTTTGCCAGGGTGTTCGCCGAGCAGCACGATATTCGTGAACTGGTGGCCGGGGTCCGTTCCGAGTTGTCGGAACTCCGGGGACGGGTTCCCCAGCGACGACGCGAAATCAGCGATGCGACACGCAAGCGGCTGATCGCGACGTTGATCCATCTGGGGTGCCGGTGTCCGTGCTGCGGTCTCGCAGAGGTCGTGTCCGGTTGTGGCGATGTGGTGAACGGGGCAGAATTCGACCACTACTATGCCAACCAATTGGCCTCGAACGACCACACGTGGCTCATCTGCAAACAGTGCCATGACGCCTTGACGTTCGAGCGGATGCCGCGGGCCGAGGCAACGCCTCACTTTATGAGCTTTCAATTGCGGCGTGCCCTGTTGCGGGCGGCGTTGAAGGCGGAAGACGGTCCATGATTGACGGCGCCTTCCCTTGCCCCTTCTTCCCCGGCCCCCATATGGGGGACATTCCAGGGGACCGACCGGAGGACCAATGAGCCTGACCGCCCGCCTCGGCGCCTTGCTGGCGCTGTTCGTTGCTGCCGTCCCGGCATCGGCGCAGGTATTCAATCCCTCGACCCAGACGCTGAAGAACGGCCTTCAGGTGGTGGTGGTCGAGAACCACCGTGCGCCGATCGTCACCCACATGGTGTGGTACAAGGTCGGCTCGGCCGATGAGGTGCCCGGCAAGAGCGGCATCGCCCATTTTCTCGAACACCTGATGTTCAAGGGCACGCCGACGGTGGCTCCGGGCGAATTCTCCAAGCTGATCGCCCGCAACGGCGGCCGCGACAACGCCTTCACCTCCACCGACTACACCGCCTATTTCCAGAACATCGCCGCCGACCGGCTCGACCTGGCGATGCGCCTGGAGGCCGACCGCATGCGCAACCTCACCCTCGACGACAGGAACGTCGACAGCGAGCGGGCGGTGGTGCTGGAGGAGCGCAGCGCGCGCACCGACAACAACCCGGCGGCGCTGCTGTCCGAGCAGATGGGGGCGGCGCTTTACCTCAACCACCCCTACAACCGGCCGGTGATCGGCTGGGCGTCCGAGATCGCCAGGCTCAACCGCCAGGACGCGCTCGACACCTATCGCCGCTGGTATGCGCCCAACAACGCCATCGTGGTGGTGGCCGGAGACGTCGAGCCGGCGCAGGTGTTCGCCCTGGCCGAGAAATATTACGGCCCGCTGGCCGCCGCTCCCGATACGCCGGTTCGCGCCCGGCAGCAGGAACCGGTACCGGTGGCGGCGCGCCGCGTGGTGCTCGAGGACGCCCGCGTGCGTCAGCCGTCGTGGACGCGGCAATACCTCGCCCCCAGCTACACCTCCGGCCAGCCCGGCCAAGGCCATGCCCTCGAAGTGCTGGCCGAGCTGTTCGGCGGCAGCGCCACCAGCCGGCTGTACAAGTCGCTGGTCGTCGAGCAGGGACTGGCCGCCGCCGCCACCGCCTGGTACGACCCCACCGCGCTCGACGCGACCGCCTTCGGCATCCGCGTCGTGCCGCGGCCGGGGGTGGCGATGGAAAAGCTCGAAGCGGCGGTGGACAAGGAACTCGCCCGCCTGCATGCCGCGCCGATTCCCCCCGACGAGATCGAGCGGGCCAAGCGGCGTCTTAGGGCCAACGTCGTCTATGCCCGCGATTCGCTGCATACCGGCGCCCGCGCGCTGGGCGAGGCGCTGACCACCGGGCAGACGGTCGCCGACGTCGAGGCCTGGCCGCAGCGGATCGCCGCCGTCACCCCTGCGGACGTCGACGCGGCCGCCAAGGGGATCCTCGACGTCAAGCGCTCGGTGACCGGGGTGTTGCAGGCCCCGCCGAAGGCTCCACCCGCCCGGGCGATGGCCGCGCCCTCCTCCATCAAGCCCGTTCGGGAGATGCACTGATGCGCCGCCTCGTCGTCCTGTTGCTGCTGCTGGTGACCGCCGCCCCCGCCGGTGCCGTCACCGTCGAGCGGGTGGTCAGCCCCAAGGGCATCGAGGCCTGGCTGGTCCAGGACCACGCCAATCCGATCATCGCCGTCAACGTCGCCTTCCGCGGCGGCGCGGCGGTCGAGGGCAAGCCGGGGCTGGCCAACATTGTCGCCTCGCTGCTCGACGAAGGCGCCGGTCCCTACGACAGCCAGGCCTTCCAGGGCAAGCTGGAGGATCTGGCCATCGAGCTGTCGTTCGACGCCGGCCGCGATGCCGTGCACGGTCACCTGAAGACGCTGACCGAGAACCGCGACACCGCCTTCGAGATGTTCCGCCTCGCCCTGACCCAGCCCCGCTTCGACAAGGAGCCGGTCGAGCGGATCCGCAGCCAGATCCTCACCATGCTGGCGCGCGAGATGCAAACCCCCGAGGTGGTGGCCAGCCGGGCCTGGTTCCGTCTCGCCTTCGCCAACCATCCCTACGCCAATCCGCCGCGCGGCACCCCGGAGACGGTCAAGGCGGTGACGGTTCCCGACCTCAAGGCCTTCACCGCCGGCCGTCTGGCCCGCGAGGCGATGGTGGTCGGGGTGGTCGGCGACATCACCCCCGAGCAGTTGAAGCCGATCCTCGACGCCACCTTCGCCGCCCTGCCGGCCAAGGCGGCGGCGGCGGTGGTGGCCGAAACCGCCCCCAAGGCGCCGGGCCGGGTCGAGGTGATCGAGCGCGACAATCCGCAAAGCGTGGCCGTGTTCGGTCAGGCCGGGATCAAGCGCAACGATCCCGATTGGTACGCCGCCTATGTGATGAACTACATCCTCGGCGGCGGCGGCTTTTCGTCGCGGCTGACCGAGGAGGTGCGCGAGAAGCGCGGCCTGGCCTATTCGGTCTACAGCTACCTGCAGCCCTACGACCATGCCGGCCTGCTGGTCGGCGGCGTCGCCACCGAGAATGCGCGCCTGAGCGAATCCCTCGACCTGATCCGCGGCGAATGGAGCCGCATGCGCAACGAAGGTCCGAGCGTCGAGGAACTGGCCAACGCCAAGACCTACCTGACCGGCTCGTTCCCGTTGTCGCTGGATTCGACCGCCAGCATTGCCGGGCTGCTGGTGTCGATGCAGCTCGAACACCTGGGCATCGACTACCTGGACAAGCGCAACGGCTTCATCGCGGCGGTGCAACTGCCCGACGTCAAACGCGCCGCCGCCCGCCTGCTCGACCCGGCGGCGCTGACGGTCGTGGTGGTGGGAAAGCCCAGGGGGCTGTAGGGGAAGAGGCCCCGTCCCGCCGAGGGGAGGGGGCCGAGGGAGGGGGCCGCCGCGTCAGCCCTTTTTGGCCGGCGCCTTCTTGGCGGCGGGGGCCTTGGGCGCGGCCGGCGTCGGTGCCTTGGCCGGTGCCTTGGCGGTGGCCGGCTTGGCCTTGGCCGCCGGCTTGCCGGCCGCGGCTTCGGCTTCGAGCCAGATGTCGAGGTCCCGGCCGGCGGGGCGGCCCGCCTCTTCCCACAGACGGTAGGCGATCTCGCGGATCTTTTCGTCCTGGTCCGAATCCATGGTCGGCGTCCCCTATGCTGTCGCTATCCCGAATACCCTAGCCCAGCCGTGGTTCCCGCACAACCCTCGGGTGCCGCATCGTTCGAAAGGTTCACAGTGCGTGGCGCGCCTTGGCCGCCCGTGCCGCCGCCGCTTCGGCCGCCGAATAGGCGCTGCCCTGCCACAGCATCTGGTAGGCAAGTTCCTCGTTGCCGTTCTCGCACAAATCCAGCAGGGCCCGGAACAGGGGCTGGAAGGTCGGGCTGCGGTGCGACTGCTCGTGCTCGGCGAAACTTCTCCAGACGGTGACGATCAGCGCCTCGCGGCCGGCCAGCGGCGAGGCCACCGCCTGGCCGACCGTCGAGCCTTCGTTGGAGACCTGCCCCGAGTTGAGGGCGACGAACCCGCCGATGAAGCCGGTTTCGGAGTGGTAGGTCTTCACGTTCTCGCACAGCAGAGCCACCCGCTCCTGCAGATCGTCGACGCTGTAGCCGTCCTTCAACACCACCCGGTTGACGGTGACGACGCCGTCGGAGGGGAAACTGGCAATCAGCATGGCGGCCTCCCGATTGGATCACAGTTCTCTAAATTAGCGATTAAGACGCATTGTCAAGAGGAGGGCGAAATTTTTGGCTCCGTCCGCGGTGAGCGTTGAAATCGGGGACGGGCGCGAGGCCGGAGCCGTCCATGGCGGAATGTGGGCCTTGATAACGCCATGGTGGCCGCTTATCCTCCTTGGAAAGGAAGTTCCTTACCTGGGCGGGGAGGTCTGCCGTGATCACCAGCAAGTTGACCAGCAAGGCGCAAACCACCATCCCGCAGCCCGTGCGAGCCGCGCTTCACTTGAAAGAGGGCGACGAAATCGCCTACGCGATCGAGGACGGCCGCGTCATCCTGACGCGGGCGCCGGCGGAATTCGCGGAGGATCCCTTTGCCACATTCGGGGAATGGTCGTCCGAAGCGGACCAGCGCGCCTATGCCAGCCTTTGACGCCTGGGACATCGTCAAGGTTCCCTTTCCCTATACGGACCGGCCGGTCCGGCAGCGGCGCCCCGCCTTGGTCATCGCCGCCAAGGGTCTTCAAGAGCATCACGGCTTGCTGTGGGTGCTGATGATCACCAGTGCCGAAAACCGCGGTTGGCCCGGGGATGTCGAGATCGCCGACCTCCACCAGGCCGCTCTGCCGGCCCCATCGGTCATTCGCACGGCGAAGATCGCGACCATTGAAGCCAAGGAGGCCGAACGAATCGGCAATCTGGAAGGCGAATCGCGCATGCGCGTGCGTCAATTCCTGCTGGCTGAATTGGCACCGGCGGCAAGCTGATTTTCAACGCCGAACGCGAACGGCGCCACATGTTTTCCGCCCCTTGCCGTATCGGGGAGGCGGCGACACAATGCCCGCATGAGCGACGCCGACACCGCCTCTGCCGCCCGTGCCCGCCGCGCCCTAGCCGCCGGTGCCGCGGCATGGACGCAGGGGAAGGCGGACCAGGCGGCGCGGTCCTTCGCCGAGGCGGCCCTGCTGGCGCCGCAATCGGCGGTCGCTCACGGCAATCTCGGCGTCGCATTGCGGCGGATGGGCAAGCCGCAGGCGGCCCTGATCAGCTATCGCCGCTCGCTGGCGCTGTCGCCCGACGATGCCGCCGCGCTGTCCAACCTGGGCAACGTGCTCCGCGAGCTGGGCCGGCTGGAGGAGGCCGAGGCGGTGTTGTCGCGCGCGGTGGCCTTACAGCCGGACAGCGTGTCCTTCGCCTACAACCTGGCCCTGGTGGTTCGCGACCGCTCTCGCCATGCCGAGGCGCTGGCGATGATGGAGGCGCTGGCGGAACGGGCGCCCGACAACGGCGAACTGGCCTGGGACATCGCCCTGACCCGCCTCTATCTGTGCGACTACGCCCGCGGCTTTGCCGGCTACGAGGCCCGCTGGCGGCTGACGCGCAGCCCGCCGCGCCGCTTTCCCGGCCCACGCTGGGAGGGCGGCCCGGTCGCCGGGCGCACCGTCTTCCTGCACGCCGAACAAGGCTTCGGCGACGCCATCCAGTTCGCCCGCTTCGTCCCGCTGCTGGCGGCCCGCGGCGCCCGGGTGGTGCTGGAATGCGCCCCCGAGCTGATGGAGCTGTTCGCCGGCATCGTCGGGGTGACGGCGGTCGTCGCCCGCGGCAGCACGCCGCCGCGCTACGACCTGTGGGCGCCGATGTTGAGCATCGTCCATCTGCTGGGCGTCGATTGGACCACCCCCCCGGCCGAAATCCCCTACCTGTCGCCGCCGCGCCGGCTGGCCAACCCGCTGCCGAGCCCGCCGGGGACGGTGCTGAAGGTGGGGCTGGTGTGGGCGGGCAAGACCACGCCGCGCGACCGGTCGTGGCCGTTGGCCACGCTGATGGGACTGTTCGACGATCCGCGGGTGGCGTTCTGGAGCCTGCAGATGGGGCCGCGTTGCGACGATCTTGCCGCCCTGGGGGTCGAGGCGCTGGTGCACGACGCGGCGCCGACGCTGGGCAGCTTCGCCGACACCGCGGCGCTGATGGCCGAACTCGACCTGATCGTCACCATCGATTCGGCCCCCGCCCACCTTGCCGGCGCGCTGGGCCGGCCGGTATGGATGCTGCTGCGCACCGTGTCCGACTGGCGGTGGCTCGACCAGGGCGAGACCTGCGTGTGGTATCCCGGCATGCGCCTGTTCCGCCAGTCGGATCCCGACGACTACGCCACCCCCGCCCGCCGCCTCGCCGAAGCGCTGCGCGCGCTTATACCGGCGGCATGACTGTTCCCTTCATGCCGCGAGGGTTTCGCTCGAGCGCCGCGCTGGCTTAACCAACGGCCGATGAGTCGACCTCATCGGCCGTTGGTATTATACCACATCCCGGTGAGTGCAACTCATCGGGATGTGGCTAGGCGCAAGGCGCCGCGCGGCTCGTGCCGCGGGAGGCAAGGGCCACGGAGGTGGCCCGCCCGCCGCCTGAGGGCGCCGCGGATCGGTCACGATCGGCGGGATATGGTATTACGGCGGCGGCGGCGTCAGGGTGAAGCCGAGCCTGATCACCACCTGCCAGTGGGCGACGTGGCCGTTTTCCACGTGGCCGCGGGTCTCGATCACCTCGAACCAGCGCAGATGATCGAGGGTCTCGGCGGCGCGGGACACCGCGGTGCGGATGGCGTCCTCGACGCTGATCTTCGAACTGCCGGCAAGATGGATGATCTTGTAGACGTGGTCGTCGATGGCCATCCCTGCTCTCCCGTGCAGCCGCGGTGAGGCGGAGATGGGGAGAGCAGACGATGCGGCCAGTCGCCCGCATGGCGATCAACACCCGGCGGCCTTGTCCTGGCTGCGCTTGACCACCGAGATGCCCAGCACCGCCAGGGCGATGCCCCAGATCGGCGCGGTGTTGACCATGGCGGCGATGATGGTCGGCGCCTGGGCCGGCGCGGCGACGACCGCCCAGGCCATGGCGCCCATGGTGGCGCTCCACGTCGCCGCCACCGCATAGCCGAAGGTCGGCCGCCAGCGCCGCACATAGGCGTCGTCGGAGCGCACCTCGGCGCGGAAGGTGGCGTTGACCTGGGCCAGGGTCTGGCGATAGTCCTCGCTGTCGAGCTCGGCCAGCCGCTCGATGCGGCGGTTGGCGGCGGCGACCTGCTCGGGCGAAATCGCCTGCGAGCGAAGGGCGGCGTCGACGCCCGACAGGGCATCGACGGCGATCCTGGCGACGGGGTGGTCGATGCTGCCGAGGGCGGCGCCGATGGCTTTCGACAGCAGCGGCAGGCCGACCGAGGCGAGAAGGGCGGGGATCATGGCGGGCACTCCACATCGTTGAAGAACAGGTGATTGCCGATGGCGGCCGACGGCGTTTTTCCCTTCGACCACGGCGGGGCGAGGCCCTTGACGTGGTAGTGGGTGGCACCAAAGGTCGGGTCGGGGACCTCGCCGGCCAGCACGCGCCGGGCGACGGCCAGGCAGACGCGGAAGGCACGGTCGTTGTCGCTCAAGGCCTCGATCTTGGCCCGGTTGGGGTCGGTCTCGTTCCAGCACGAGAACTGCCACGGCCGCCGGCAAACCTCGGCAATGGTGGTTCCCCACCACAGCACGCGGCGTTCGGCGGCGAGGCGGACGCGGTTGCGGATCACCCAGGCCACCGCTTCGCGGCCGGCGACCGGTTCGCCGCGCGCCTCGCCCCACAGGGTGCGGGCGAGGATGTCGGTCTCGTCGGCAAGGGGGGCGGCGGTCATGTCCGGACTCCCTGGGCGGCGTCGATCTTGGCCTCGATGCGCACCAGATGCTCGGTGAGGCGGCGTTCCACGTCCTTGAGATAGCCGGTGGTGGCATAGGACTTCGCCACCTCCAGCTTGTAGGCGGAGAGGGCTTCGCGCGTTTGCACGAGCCCGCCGTCGAGGCGGTCCTCCAACACGTCGGAGCGGCTGTCGGCCTCCTGGCGGGTGCGCCAGATCAGCAGGAACAGCCCGCCCAGGCAGGGCAGCTCGACGGCGGAGATCCACCACATGACGTCGATGGTCCAATGGTCCATGGGGAAAGTCCTTGTCGTTAAGGCGCGGGGACAAACAAAAAGGGCGGCTCAAAGAGCCGCCCGGGGGCATCACCCGTCCCCGCGAGGGGGGTGATGAAACAATGAGATGGAATCGAGGCCTAGGTGTCGCTTCGGTCCTTATGGTTTCGCCCTCGCCGGGCGCGGCCAAGCGAGCGCCCGGCGAGGGCTGTTTCTTTCTAATCGTCCAGGATCGACACGTAGGCCCACAGGTTCTGCCAATCGTCCTCGCTTTTGCCCCGCATCAGCTCGTCGATGTCTTCGTGTTTGCGGCGACCGGCGAGGATCAGGGCGATCTGGGTCTTCAGGTAGGCCATGTGCTGGCCGGCCAGCATCGGCTTCTTGCCGCGGCCCTGGCCCTGGCGGCCATGGCACTCCAGGCAGCCGGAGTCCCACAGCGCCTTGCCGGCCTCGACGTCGCCGGGCTCGCGGGGGATCTGCACCGTCAGCTTGGTCGCCTTGAGGCGCTGGTAGGCATCCATCGCCACTTCCGGCGGCGGCGGATACTTGGCCACCTTGGCGTCGGCGAGGAACCGCGCGATGTCGAGCACCTCCTTCTCCGGCAGTTCGCGGTCGGTGGCGTAGGGGACCATGGGGATGTTCTCGCGCTCGCGCGATTTGAAGCGGCGCAACTGGTCGGCCAGGTACTCGGCGTTGAGACCGGCCAGCCGCGGATAGACGCCGCCGCCGCCGCCCTCGCCGAACTCGCCGTGGCAGGCGGCGCAGGTGCGCATGATGTCCTTGGCGGTCTCGGGGTCGTAGACCCACGGCTTGCCGTTGGGCAGGACGATGCCGCTGTCCGCGGCCGGCGGCGGCAGCGGAGCCGGGGCGGGCGGGGAC
>JACRFY010000046.1 GCA_016212565.1 Magnetospirillum sp.
CCGAAGCTCCGCCGCCGTCATCGCTTCCGATATCTTGAGACGACCGAACATGGTTCCCCCTCTATCTGGTGGAACCCCAGTGATTCATGGGGGCCGCTGTTTGGCAAGTCCCGCCGAGTCGGATCGAGCGTTCACCGGTATGACAAGCGAAAACGGTCGGGCGGTGCGAAGCCGGTAACCACCCCGGCCGCGCCGGCGAATTGCAGTCAGAGGGTTCTCGTGCCCCAATCGCCAAGGATGGAGGACACCGTGCGCACATTCATTGCCGCCCTGTTGGTTGCCGGTGCTGGAGCGGGATTGCCGACAGGGGTCCATGCGGAAGCGGGAAGCATTGTCTGCGAACGGGAGTTGGCCGATGTCCGCTCGCTGTTCCAGGACAACCGCGGCCGGCTTTCTCCGGCGGAATCCGGCCGCATCGAGCAGAGTTTGGACCTCGCCCCCACCTACTGCAGATCCGCTCCCTATTCGTCTGCGGTCACGTTGAGCGTTCTTCCGTAATGGGCCGTTGGGAGTCAAGTCCCCCCGAATGATCATCTCGCCGCCGGTATCATGCTTCCGTCCGTGGTCGGCATGGGACCGCCACATCATGCTGTCAGATGGAACCCGAGAGCCGATCTGGATCGCGTGCTTGGTAGCACAAGTAACGCTCCGGCTTCATCGGACTCCGCGTCCCGGCGACGGGACCTCGGGAGGCAGGATCTCGCGATCCGGCCCGAAACCTTCTTTCTGTCGTTACGCGGCTGCGGCCTCCTTGCCGAAGCGGAAATCTGTCCCGTCCACCCACATGCGATGCAGCACCGTCGCCAGCTTGCGGGCCAGCGCCACCGTAGCGCGCTTCATGCCGCGGCGCTTGGCAACCTCCATTGCCCACCGCTTCAGGGTGGAAAAGCTTCTCACCCTGATGAGCATCACCTGCGCCGCCTCGTACAGGGCGGTGCGCGCCATCTCGTCGCCGACCTTGCTGATGGCGCCGGTGACATCGGTTTCACCGGACTGGTATTTCTTCGGCGTCAGACCGAAATGTGGCCCCACCGCCTTCGACGAACTGAAGCGTGTGGGATCATCGACCGCCGATTTGAAGGTCAGCGCCGTCAAGGCGCCGACGCCCGGCACCGTCATCAGTCGGCGGCAGACCTCGTCGGCCCGCACGATTTCCAGCACCTTGCGATGCAGGGCGTTGACCTCCGCCCGCATGGTTTCGCGCGCCCGCAGCATCGCCTCGGTCACTTGCTCCAGCATCGGTTGGCCGGCCGCAAGCTCGCGGATCCGCGCGACGAAGCGGCCGGTGCTGACCGGACCCACCTTCAATCCGAATCCCCGCAGTATTCCCCGGATGCTCAGCTCCACATCGATCACCTTGACGAGCAACAATTTCCGCGCCGTCAGCAAGGTGCGGACGTCCTGGGACGGCGGCGACTTGCAATGCACTGGCCGGTACCATCCCATCCGCAGCAATTGGGCAATGCCGCGCGCGTCCTTGCGGTCGGTCTTGACCGTCATCGCCGACAGCGCCGCCTTGACGTGCCGGGTCTCCAGCAGCACCATCGGCAATCCGGCCGCCTCCAAGCCGGCGTGCAGCCACTGCGATAGCGGACCCGCTTCCAGGCCGATCCGCGTCAGAGTCAGGCCGAGACCCCGCAGGAATGCCGCCAGGGCCTCCTGCTCGCTCTCCACCTTCGCTTCCCGCACGATCTTTCCCTTCTCATCCACCACACACACGCTGCTCTGTTCCAACGAAACGTCGATCCCGGCATAGTAGTCCATGGCTGTCACCTGTGATGCGTGGGGCCGGGCAACCGGACCCCGTTGATTCCATCATCACTCTGGGGGACAGCCACCCTGCCTGGCTACCGCCTGGCTCAAGGCCCATTACGGCATCTGGATCAGATCAGAAGCCGATTGGAGGCGGTTTCACAACTGGCCGAAGTGCCACCCGCCGAGAACCGCGGCACGGATTAGGCACTTAACCTTGGCCGCTCCGCTCGCCTTTACCTTCGCCACCGCCGTCGCTGTGGCGGAGGGGCACAGCGGGCGGAGCGGCTGTGCGGCCCCCCGTCGTCAATGAACGGCAGTGCGAACCATCTCGATCTGCTGGTGGAGGTCGCGGGCGATCTGCATGTTGGTGGCCGAGCCCGTAATGCTGGTCTGGGCGTCGCGGGCCAGGGCGGCGATCCGTTCGGCCACCGCCTCCATGCGCTCCAATTGCTGGCGGGCATGGCCGGCGGTTTCGGCCGCCGAATCGGCTGCCTCGACCACGGCGGCATTGGCGGTGTGCAACTCGTGCAGGTTCTCGCGGCTGGCCGAAGCCGCGGCATTCATCGAGCCGCCCAGTTGGCCGATCCGGCTGGTCAGGTCTTCGGCCGCTCCTGCCAACTCGGCAATGAGGGTCGCGATCTTCTCAGCTGAATCATTGGACGCGCGCGCCAGCGACTTCACTTCACCCGCGACCACCGCGAAGCCCTTGCCCGCCTCGCCGGCACGCGCGGCCTCGATAGTGGCGTTGAGCGCCAGCATGTTGGTCTGCTTGGCGATGTCGCCAATCCCCTGGGCGAAGCCCCGGATCTGTTGAAAGCTGGCATTGAAGCGTCCGATGGCGTCCGCCAGCGTCGCCGTCAACTGCGCGCCCTGGTCGACCGCACCGGCCAGCCCGCCGATGCCCTCGGCGACCCGGGCTGCCTGTTCCCGCGCCGCCCGCAGCTTGGCGTCGCTGGCCTCGGCGGCGGACCGGATCACCTCGGCGTTTCCCGCCACATGGCGCGACAACTCGGCCGCCTCTTCCGCGGATGCCGCCCGCTGCCGCGAGGCTTCGTTGACCCGTTCGGCATTGGCGAGAATCTGGCCGGCTTTTTCGCCGGCGGCACCGAGGGCAGCGACACAGGCGTCGTCCAAAGCCGGTGGCAGCGCCAGGGTGGGCGATGCCGCCGACATCTCGTCTTGCACCGCCATTCGGGCCGCCATGGTGGCACACAACAGGTCCAGGTCGCGCGACGTCTGCCGCTTGGCACCCAGGGCGCCGTAGGTCGCCACCGCGAAGGGAACCATGTAGGTCAGCAGTACCTTGACCACGCTCGGCATGGTGCCGGCCAGCAGCAGATCGTAGCTGGCGATGAGGTTGAGGATCGTCCCCACCACCACCGCCACCAGTCCGGAACGCCGCAGCATGGCGGCATCGATCCTGGGCGGCGGCTCCGAGGCGCGGGTCATCGCGAGGGCGCCTTGATGGGTCATCGGGGCCTCCTGTTGTCAGATGGGGCGGGGCAGCAGACGCCGCCCTTGCAGGCCGGCCAGTGCCGTGAACAGGGCGACGGAGCCGAACTGCCACACCAGCACCATCAGCGCCGCATCGGAAGCGTGGAACAGCCGCAAGCCGAAATTGGCGAGCGCGCCCGCCGCCAGGGTGCCGAGAATGATCGTCAGGCGGGGATGGAACGGGGCGCCCCGCCGAACCATCGCCACCATCGCCCCAGCCGGGACAATTCCGATCATGGCGATGGCCGGGATGCAGATAAAGTCGGGACGGAACTCCATGCCGCCGACGCCGAAGCGTACCCACTCCTGCCAGCATTGATGTCCGAGGCTGGCGATCCACACCGCCAGCGGTGCCGCCGGCAGCCACAGCTTCCACCGCGGTTCCCCCGGCACGCTAGCGGCAAACGCGGCGATGGCGGCGGCAATGGTGGTCGCCAGAGACGCGATTTGCTGGACGGTGAAGGATGCTTCGCCAAGCTTCGTCGCCAGGTCAGCCCGCAGCCCCATCATCATCACCAATGAGGCGACGGCAATCATCGAGACCGCCAGCCAGCCGAGCAGACGGCGGCCCGGCATCGCCAGCGGCCGAACCGGCCGCGCGTTCCGGCCCAATTCTTCGATAAGCTTTTCCGTGTTCATCTCAACCGTCCCGGCCCAGTACGGCACGAAGCGACTTCAGGGCGCGATGCGTGGCCACCTTCAAGGCGGTGATGCTCATGCCCGTTTCAGCCGCCGCCTCCTTGAGCGACATTTCCTTCAACTTGAGGAGCTCGACCGCCCGTCGTTGTGCCGGCGACAAGCCGGCAATGGCCTTATGCAGGGCATCCCGATCAGGCAACCACTCCTCCTCCATATTCGCGGGCACGTCGGAAAAGGTTTCCTCCAGATTGGCGACGGCAAACTCCCTGCTCGACCGCCTGACCGACCGCCGCACGCTGTCGGCCAGCCGATGACGCAAAATCCCCATCAGCCACGGCTCGAACGGCCGCCCCGGGGTATAGGTGTGGCGAACGGCATGCAGAGTGAGCAGCGTATCCTGCACGACATCCTCGATATGGTCCGCGCCCGCGCTCGGCCAGCGCCGTTGGGCTACCCGGCGCAGCAGCGGGGTGACGTCCCGCAGCAGGCAGACATAGCTGGCCCCATCGCCGCGCTGGGCCGCCGCCATCAGGCGGGACCACTCGCTCAGGTCATCGTCGGCATCCGTCGGCGCCATGGTCCCACCATCACCCGCGTGGTCGATGCCGCACCATGACTCGCAATCATTGGGAGGACAAGCCGCCCGTGACGCGCCCGCTGGCATAGGACCTCCCTCCCTCATTCGGCGGCAACGGCGACAGCCCGGCGGCGAGCCGCCAGGGCTGCGCCCACGAGGTAGCCGATGGTGCAGATCAGCAGCCCGTAGATGTTGACCCCGAGGTCCAGCGCGTACTTGCCGGAGCCGAGAGCCAGTTCGGGCGGGAAGACCTGCACCTTGGCGAAGATCTCGATGGTGCGCAGGACGCCGAGGGCCAGTCCCGGCCAGAAGGCGAGATGGAAGCTCAAGGGGCCGGCCGGCTTCAGCCAGGAGAGCAGGAAGATGGGGGCCAGCCCCATCACCATGGTGCCGCTGATGGTGGTGGCGGCGATGATCGCCGGTCCTACGCGGTCGCCGAGGTAGATCGTGAGGAGAGGAAGGTTGCCAAGCACGGCGATGGCGATGACGGCGAGCCGCCCTCTTCCCATGTGTCGCGCATCGGGTTCACCCCAATCGCGATGCCAGTCCCGCGCCGCCAGCTTGGCGACGCTGGTGAAGGTGGAATCGACGGTGGATCCGCCCAACAGCAGCATGACGCCGTTGAACACCAGCATCATCACCAGGCCGAAGGCGGCAGGCACGCTGACCGACGGATTGGCGGGCAGGCCGAATGCCTTGGCGTAGAGGCCGACAAAACTGAAAAGGAAGATGAAGCCGCCGCTCAAGAGGCCCGCCAGCAGGAAGCTCTTCAGCATCTGCCGCGGCGGACTGAGGAACCCGCGGTCAGTCAGCACGGGATCGTGGAACGGATACGAGAACACCTGCACCAGGGCCAAGGCGCAGAAGGTCAATCCGGCCTGCTGCACGCCGGCCGACACCTCCGGCAGGCCCTTGGCCTCCAGCCCCGGGAACAGCACCGCCAGCACCACCCCCAGCAGCACAAGGGCCAGGACGGTCTGCAACCGGTCGGTCAGCAGGCTGGCGCGCATGCCGCCCGACCAGGCGTAGGTCACGGTGAACGCGGTGATGAGGGCTGCCGCCAGCCAGTAGCCCCCGCTCCCCTCTGGGCCGAAAAACAGCGCCATCACCTTGGTGTTGGACCACACCTCGTTGAACAGGCGGAAGGCAATGGTGAGCAGGAACAGCCGCGCGCAGAAGGCGCCGTACTTGCTGACCAGGAAGTGGGCGAGCGACTGGTAGCCCCCTCTTGTCCGCAACAGGTAGATCGCCACCCCGGCTACAGCGAAGCTGAGGTAATAGAGCGTGTAACCAATCCCACCCGCCATGCCGAAGGCGTAGGACAGATCGGCGGCGTTGGCGATGGACTTGGCAAACACCCAGGTGATCGCCGCCGACAGCGCCACCAGCAGCATTCCGGGCGGCGCCCCCGCATGGGTACGGCCATCGAAGAATTGCGGAGAGGTGACCTGCCTCGGCGTCACCCACCAGGTGACGGCGCAATAGGCGGCGAGCACGGCCCACGGCGCGACGGCGTTCATAGTCATTGGGCACCTCTCCATTCACGTCTCGACGTTCATTTTCGGTGCCGGCGCCGGAAAGGTTACCTGCGTCGGCGGATGAAACCTTTCGTCCGGTCGAAGCGAAGAAGTGGAAAGAACCCGGCGATGGAGGCCCCATGTACCTGAGAGAACCGCAGACCGCCGCCACAGCCCTGCCTGTTGAGGCGTCCCTAGCCGCCGTGGACATGGATGGCCCCGTGCTCGTATTCGGCGGCTGCTATGGCAATCTCGAAGCCACCCGGGCGTTAATGGATGCGGCCGCCCGGCTTGCCATCCCCCCTGAACGCATGGTCTGTACCGGCGACGTCGTGGCCTATTGCGCCGATGCGCAAGCCACCGTCGACTTGGTCCGCGCCTCCGGCGTGCATGTTGTCATGGGCAATTGCGAGGAGTCGCTGGGATTCCGGTCCAGCGACTGCGGTTGCGGCTTTGCCGAGGGCTCCGCCTGCGACCGCCTCTCCGCCGCCTGGTTCGCCCATGCCGACGCCATCCTGGACGAGAAGGCGCGGGCCTGGATGCGGTCGCTGCCGCGCAGGATCGACCTGGCCGTCGGCGGCAAGCGGCTGGCGGTGGTGCACGGCTCGGTTCCCCGCATCAATGAATTCGTCTTCGCCTCCGGCCGCGAGGAGGAGATTGCGTGGCAGATCGAGTTGGCGGGCACGGATGGGGTCCTCGCCGGCCATTGCGGGCTGCCCTTCACCCGCGTCGTCAACGGGCGGCTGTGGCACAATGCCGGCGCCGTCGGCATGCCCGCCGACGACGGCACGCCGCGGACGTGGTTCAGCCTGATCGTGCCGACGCCCGAGGGCCTGGATGTCCGCCACCTGGCCCTCGACTACGATCATCATGCCGCCGCCGCCAAGGCGCGGGCGGCCGGACTGCCCGAACCCTATGCGGCGGCGCTGGAAACCGGCTTCTGGCCCAGCTGCGATGTCCTGCCTCCGGCGGAATTGGCCCATCGCGGCCAGCCGCTAAAGCCAGGGAGCATCTGCTGGGACGAACCGACCGAAGCATCCTGGCCGGCGGTTACGCCCGTCCTATCGCCACGGGCCAAGTTTGCCGATCCCGAGGTCACCGCGACGGGAGAGCGGCGGGCCGCCGTGCCACTGACGGCGCTGAAGACGCTGTGGGTCAACACCGGCACCCTGTGCAACCTCGCCTGCCGCAACTGCTACATCGAGTCGAGCCCGAAGAACGACCGGCTCGTCTACATCAGCCGCGACGAGGTCCGCGCCTTCCTCGACGAGGCGCGAACCAGCCAACCCGAGTTGGAGGAGATCGGCCTGACCGGCGGCGAGCCGTTCATGAATCCCGACATCCTGGGGATCATCGAGGATGGCCTGTCCGGCGGCTGGCGGGTGCTGGTGCTGACCAACGCCATGAAGCCGATGCAGCGGCTGAAGGCTCCTCTGCTGGACCTGCACCGCCGCTTTCCCGGCCGGCTGTCGCTCCGGGTCTCGCTCGACCACTACACGGCCGATAAGCATGAGGAACTGCGGGGAACGCGCACATGGCAGCCCACGCTGGAAGGCCTGCTATGGCTGGCCGGCAACGGTTTCGACTTGGCGGTGGCGGGCCGCACCCTGTGGGGCGAGGACGAGGCTACCATGCGTTCGGGCTATGGCGCCCTGTTCGCCCGGTTGGGTGTGGACGTCGATTCCGGCGATCCCGCCCGCCTAGTGTTGTTCCCCGAAATGGACGCCCGCACCGACGTCTCCGAGATCACCGAGCGCTGCTGGGGCGTCCTGGGCAAGACGCCCGATTCGGTGATGTGCGCAAGCTCGCGCATGGTGGTGAAGCGCAAGGGAGCGGCACGGCCCAGTGTAGTGTCGTGCACGCTGCTGCCCTATGACGAAGCCTTCGACATGGGGACGACATTGGCCGAAGCTGCCCGCCCGGTGAAGCTCAATCACCGTTTCTGCGCCGAATTCTGCGTCCTCGGCGGCGCGTCCTGCAGCACCCACAAGGAGTAAGGACCATGGGGGGAACCATCACCGCCGACCTCTGCGTCCTCGGCGCCGGCTCGGCCGGCCTGTCGGTGGCCGCTGGCGCCGCCCAGATGGGAGCACGTAGCGTGCTGATCGAGGCCCACAAGATGGGCGGCGACTGCCTCAACACCGGCTGCGTGCCGTCCAAGTCGCTGCTGGCGGCGGCCAAGGCTGCGTTCGCCCTTCGCTCGGCCGCAGCCTTCGGCGTCGGGGAATGCGAGCCTGCCGTCGATTTCCGTGCCGTGCACGCCCACGTCCACAGCACCATTGCCGCCATCGCCCCCCATGATTCCGAGGAACGCTTCCGCGCCCTGGGGTGCACCGTGATCCGCGAGCGCGCCAGCTTCCTCGATGAGCGCACCGTAGCCGCCGGAACCACCCGCATCCGCGCCCGGCGCTTCGTCGTCGCCACGGGAAGCCGCCCGGCGGTGCCGCCCGTCCCCGGCATGGACGGTGTTCCCATTCTCACCAACGAGACGATCTTCGATCTCGCCGACCTGCCGCGCCACCTGCTGATCATCGGCGGCGGCCCCATCGGCTGCGAAATGGCGCAAGCCTTCCGCCGGTTGGGGGCGGCGGTGACCCTGATCCATCGCCGCCACATCCTGCCCAAGGACGACCCGGACGCGGCGACGGTGGTGCGAACCTCTCTCGTCGGCGACGGCGTCACCGTCATCGAAGGGGCGCGGACCGTCGGCGCCGCGAGCGGCGCGGGCGGCATCGGTCTGACGCTGGAAAAGGAGGGACGGCAATGGCTGGTGACCGGCAGCCACCTTCTGGTGGCGGCGGGGCGCCAACCCAACGTCGATGGTCTCGGGCTGGAAGCGGCGGGCGTACGATTCGGACCACAGGGCATCGAGACCGATCCACGCCTGCGCACGACCAATCCCAGAATCTTTGCCGCTGGCGACGTGGCGGGCGGGCCGCAATTCACCCATATCGCCGGCTATCACGCCAGCATCATAATCCGCAACGCGCTGTTCCGCCTGCCGGCCAAGGTGGATTACCGGTCGCTGCCGTGGGTGACCTACACCGATCCAGAACTGGCGCAGGTGGGGCTGACCGAAGCGGAAGCCCGTGCCCGTCACGGCGACGGCATCCGCGTGTTGACCGCTTCCTTCGCCGACAACGACCGCGCCCGCGCCGAGCGCCATTCCGAGGGCTTCGCCAAGGCGATCACCGACAAGCGAGGCCGCATCCTCGGCGCCACCATCGTCGGCCCCCAGGCGGGCGAACTGATCCAGACCTGGGGGCTGGCCATCTCGGGTGGACTGAAGATAGGTGCCATCGCCGGGATGATCGCCTCTTACCCAACCCTTGGAGAAATCAGCAAGCGGGTCGCCGGCAGCTTCTACACTCCGACCCTGTTCAGCCCCCGCACCCGCTGGCTGGTGCGCCTGCTGGGGAGGCTGGGATGAGGATCACGCGGTTCCTGCCGCTGGCGGTCTTGGTCGCGGTGACCGCCGCCATCCTCCTGCTCGGACTCGACCATTATCTCAGCCTCGACGCCCTGCGCGAGAACAGGCAGGTCCTCCAGGATTTCGTGGCCGACCACCGTATCGGCGCGGCGCTCGCCTATGTGGCGGCGTATGCCGCGGTGGTCGCCCTCTCGCTGCCCGGGGCCACCGTCATGACGCTGGCCGGTGGCTTCCTGTTCGGCTGGGCGATGGGCGGCACGCTGGCCGTGCTGGCGGCGACGCTGGGGGCGGCGCTGGTGTTCCTGATCGCCCGCAGTACCGTCGGCGACGCGCTCCGCAACCGCGCCGGTCCGTTCCTGCGGCGCATGGAGGACGGCTTCCGCACCAACGCCTTCCACTACCTGCTGTTCCTGCGCCTGGTGCCGGCCTTTCCCTTCTGGGCGGTCAACCTGGCGCCGGCGCTGCTGGGCATGCCGCTGGTCCCCTTCGTTGCCGCCACCGCCATCGGAATCATCCCCGGCACCCTGGTCTTCGCCGCCTTCGGCGCCGGCCTGGGCGACCTCTTCGCTGCCGGCACCGAAATCCGTCTGGCCGAGGTGCTCAGCCCCACCTTGATCGCGGCACTGGCGGGCCTTGGCCTGCTGGCCCTGCTGCCGGTGGCGGTGCGCAAATGGAGGGAGCGCCGGCAATGACCCTGTCCGCCGTCATCCCCACCCTGAACGCGGCGCGGGTGCTGGCGCCCACCCTGTCCGCCATGGGCGCGGCCGACGAAATCGTCGTTGCCGATGGCGGGTCGAGCGATGGAACCTTGGACATCGCCCGTCGCCTCGCAGCAACCGCTCTCACCGCCCCCCGCGGACGAGGCGTGCAACTGGCCGCCGGGGCACAGGCTGCGCGGGGAGATTGGCTGCTGTTCCTGCACGCCGACACCGTCCTCGCCGCCGGATGGCGCAAGGAAGCCCAGACCTTCATGACCGATGCATCCAATGCCGAACGGGCTGGGGTGTTCCGCTTTGCCCTCGATGACCAGGCGCCCGAGGCACGCCGGTTGGAGAAGGCGGTAGCTTGGCGCACCCGCGTGCTCGGACTGCCCTACGGCGACCAGGGCCTGCTGATGGCCCGCCCGTTCTACGAGGGATTGGGCGGGTTCCGGCCGCTGCCACTGATGGAGGATGTCGATCTGGTGCGCCGGATCGGCCGCAGCCGCATCGTTCCCCTCGCCACGGAAGCGGTCACGTCTGCCGAACGGTGGCGCCGCGACGGCTGGCACAGGCGCTCGGCCCGCAACCTCGCCTGCCTCAGCCTCTACTTTGCCGGGGTTCCGCCGCGACTGATCCAACGACTGTACGGCTGAACCATGCCGCTGTCCCGCCACCTCGTCATCTTCGCCCGCCTGCCGCGCCTGGGAACCGGCAAGCGCCGCCTTGCCGCCGACATCGGCCCGGTAGCGGCCTTGGCCTTCCAACGGTCGGCGCTGGCCACCACCATCAGGATGCTGGGGACAGACCGGCGCTGGCGCACCTGGCTGGCGGTGACGCCCGGGCGCGGCGGCCCGTGGCCCTGCCACATTCCCCGGATCGCCCAGCCGCCGGGCGATCTGGGACGACGCATGGCTCTGGTCGCCAAGCGCATCCCACCTGGACCGGTGATCATCATCGGCAGCGACATTCCCGGCATCCGCCCATCCCATATCGCCGCCGGCTTCCGCGCCCTCGGCGACCATGACGCGGTCTTCGGCCCAGCCGAGGATGGCGGCTATTGGCTGGTCGGCTTGAAACGGCGTCCACGCTTCATCGACCCCTTCGGCGGCGTGCGCTGGTCCACCTCCAACGCTCTCGCCGACACCACCGCCAATCTTGCAGGGCAGCGCATCGCCCTGCTGGAGACCCTTGACGACATCGACAACGGCGCCGCATTGCGACGCTACAGACAGCGGAGCCGATGCCCATGACCGCAGTATCGCCCAAGCCCATCTCGCGCTATCCGTGGTTCATCCGCCTGTTCTTCTGGAAGCAGAAGAAGACCTACGGCAAGGTGCTTGAACCGGGCCTGCTGTGGGGCCGCAGCCCCTGGGTCTTCGCCTCCGTCGCTCTGCTGTACGGTGCGCTCAACCGCCGCTCGTCACCCATCCCGCCGGCGCTCCGGTCGCTGGTGACCGTGCGAGTGTCGCAGATCAATCACTGCGCCTTTTGCGTCGACATCAATTCGGCCACGCTTCTCAAGCGCGGGGTTGAATTTGAAAAAGTCGATGCGCTGGCAGAATGGCGGGCAAGCCCATCGTTTTCCGACGACGAGCGCCTGGCCCTGGAATACGCCGAGGCGATCACCCTGCCCGAGCCGGGGGTCAGCGACGACCTCCGCCGACGGCTCAAAGTGCGCTGGGACGACGACGCATTGGTGGAATTGACCGGCGTGGTCGCCTTCCAGAACCTATCGTCCAAGTTTAATGCCGCTCTTGACGTGCCGCCGCAAGGGTTCTGCACGGTTGGGAAGCGGCGAACCGATTAGAGCCGGGCTTTTCCGAAATCGCGTGCCATATGTTCCGCGCGAGCTCGGTACACCATAACCGCAACGTTTTGTAGCACGCCATTTGCTACGCCGAAATCGTCTTCTTGCTGGTACCTATATGGTACCTGCACCCCGGCTCCCGCACCGAGCCCAGGAATCAAAAAGCCCGCTATCTCATTGAGATAACGGGCCTTTTTCTGGTTGCGGGGGCAGGATTTGAACCTGCGACCTTCAGGTTATGAGCCTGACGAGCTACCGGGCTGCTCCACCCCGCGGAAAAGCGAAACCGGCACCATGGGGATGGTGCCGGGGCTGTCGATCGTGAAGGTTTTTCGGTTGTCCGCGTCCTTTGAAGACCTGGCAGCGA